>JBBSBZ010000151.1:0-8466 GCA_038250795.1 Burkholderiales bacterium
ACCTCGGCTCGGTGAACCTCGCCCAGCACGTCGTCGACGGCAAGCTCGACCAGGTCAAGCTCAAGAAGACGGTCGCCACGGCGATGCGCATGCTCGACAACGTCATCGACATCAACTACTACGCGGTGAAGAAGGCGCGCGACTCGAACCTGCGCCATCGCCCGGTCGGCCTCGGAATCATGGGCTTCCAGGACGCGCTCTACGAGATGCGCCTGCCGTACGCCTCTGACGCGGCGGTCGAGTTCGCCGACCGCTCGATGGAAGCGGTCTGCTATCACGCCTACTGGGCCTCGACCGAGCTCGCCGCCGAGCGCGGCCGCTATTCGAGCTACCGCGGGTCGCTCTGGGATCGCGGCATCCTGCCGATCGATTCGCTCGACCTCCTGGCCGAGCAGCGCGGCTCGCTGAAGGGCGGCGACGGCAAGGCGCTGGTCGACATCGACCGCAGCACCTCGCTCGACTGGAACGCGCTGCGCTCGCGCATCACCGAGCACGGCATGCGCAACTCGAACTGCGTCGCGATCGCGCCGACGGCGACGATCTCGAACATCGTCGGCGTGAGCGCCTCGATCGAGCCTTCCTTCGGCAACCTCTCGGTGAAGTCGAACCTGTCGGGCGAATTCACGATCGTCAACGAGTACCTCGTGCGCGACCTGAAGAAGGCCGACCTCTGGGACGACGTCATGGTCATGGACCTGAAGCACTTCGACGGGTCGCTGCAGCGCATCGACCGCGTTCCTGAAGACCTGAAGGCGCTCTATGCCACGGCATTCGAGATCGAGACGCAGTGGCTCGTCGAGGCCGCGGCGCGGCGCCAGAAGTGGATCGACCAGGCGCAGTCGCTCAACATCTACATGGCCGGCGCGTCGGGCAAGAAGCTCGACGAGACCTACAAGCTCGCCTGGCTGCGCGGCCTGAAGACGACCTACTACCTCCGCACGCAGAGCGCGACCGCCGCCGAGAAGTCGACCGTGAAGTCGAGCCAGCTCAACGCCGTGTCGAGCGGCGTGCGCAGCACGTCGACAGCGAGTGCACAGGGCTCGTCGTCGTCCGTGCTCGCGAATGCCGACGTCGAGAGCGACGTGAAGTTCTGTGCGCTCGACGATCCCGGATGCGAAGCGTGTCAGTGAGAGCAGATGCATTGCTCGTCGTGTGTGAACGAGTACCGCGCATTGCCGATCGGCGATGCAACAGAGCAACAAAATCGAAGCGCGAAGATTGATATGTCTTGGGGTTCGCAGGCATCGCTCCGATAATCGAGACGCAGAGGAAATATCCGAATGCTGGTTTGGGAAGAAGACAGAACCACAGAGTCCGTTCATGCCGCAAGCACCGCGCACCGCGCGGTCTCAGCGTCGCCGTCTGCAGTGACGGCGCAGCCCCAGGCTGTCGAGCCGGCCGTGCCGGAAACCCGCTCCCACGAACCTGCGCACGCGCCGAAGAGCAGCGCGCCCGCGATCGCGCGCCGGGTCAAGGCCGCCGACAAGCGCATCATCAACGGCGCGACCGACGTCAACCAGCTCGTTCCGTTCAAGTACAAGTGGGCGTGGGAGAAGTACCTCGCCACCTGCGCGAACCACTGGATGCCGCAGGAGATCAACATGTCGCGCGACATCGCGACGTGGAAGGACCCGAACGGCCTCACCGAAGACGAGCGCCGCATCGTCAAGCGAAACCTCGGCTTCTTCGTCACTGCCGATTCGCTCGCCGCCAACAACATCGTCCTCGGCACCTACCGCCACATCACGGCGCCCGAGTGCCGGCAGTTCCTGCTGCGCCAGGCGTTCGAGGAGGCGATCCACACCCACGCCTACCAGTACATCGTCGAATCGCTCGGCCTCGACGAGAGCGAGATCTTCAACGCCTACAACGAAGTCCAGTCGATCCGCGACAAGGACGAGTTCCTGATCCCGTTCATCACGGCGATCATGGATCCGCATTTCCATACCGGTACCCCGGAAAACGACCAGACGCTCCTGAAGTCGCTGATCGTCTTCGCCTGTTTGATGGAAGGGCTCTTCTTCTACGTCGGCTTCACGCAGATCCTCGCGCTCGGCCGGCAGAACAAGATGACCGGCGCAGCCGAGCAGTACCAATACATCCTGCGCGACGAGTCGATGCACTGCAACTTCGGCATCGACCTGATCAACCAGATCAAGGCCGAGAACCCGCACCTGTGGACGGCCGAGTTCAAGGCCGAGATCAAGGCACTGTTCGAGCGTGCCGTCGCGCTCGAGTACCGCTATGCCGAAGACACCATGCCGCGCGGCGTGCTCGGCATGAACGCATCGATGTTCAAGGGCTATCTGCGCTACATCGCCAACCGGCGTGCGACGCAGATCGGCTTGCAGGAGCTCTTCCCGAACGAGGAAAACCCGTTTCCGTGGATGAGCGAGATGATCGATCTGAAAAAGGAGCGTAATTTCTTCGAGACGCGCGTCATCGACTACCAGACCGGTGGTGCGCTGTCTTGGGAGTGAAGCCGTCGCTCGAAACAGCGTCGGCGCAGTGAGAGATCAAGATTCGCAGGACCACAGAGTGGCGACAACGAGCGCTGCCAGCCTGCTTCCCGATTCATCGTACTGGGCGCCTTTCCTGGGCAGTTCAGGCGGTGAATAGCCACCGGTCGACGACGCGTCGAAAGCCGGTGGTTCCTTTGTAACTTGATCAAGGAGAAACGTAATGGCAACTGCGAAAAAGGCCGCCAAGAAGGCGCCAGCGAAGAAGATGGCGATGAAGAAGTCGCCGGCCAAGAAGGCTGCGAAGAAGGCGCCCGCCAAGAAGGCCGCCAAGAAGTCGCCGGCCAAGAAGGCCGCGAAGAAGTCGCCGGCCCGCAAGGCCGCCAAGAAGTCGCCGGCCCGCAAGGCGGCGAAGAAGGCTGCGAAGAAGGCGCCTGCCAAGAAGAAGGCTGCGAAGAAGGCGCCTGCGAAGAAAAAGGCTGCCAAGAAGGCGTCTGCCAAGAAGGCGGCCAAGAAGGCGCCTGCGAAGAAGGCGGCCAAGAAGGCGCCTGCGAAGAAGGCGCCTGCCAAGAAGGCTGCGCCGGCCGCCAAGAAGGCCACGGCTGCTCCGGCAGCCGCGGCTGCCCCGGCGATGCCTGCGAAGACTTCGCTCAGTCCGCAAGCGGCTTGGCCGTTTCCGACTGGCAGCAAGCCCTGACAGACGCCTCGGCATCTGTCATCAGCCCGGCCTCGGCCGGGCTTTTTTATTCCGCCAGGATCTGGGTGTCGGCGAAGCCTTGAGCGGCGACGATCGGCACGAAGCCGGAGTCGCGCGCTGCAGCGCGTTCCGCCGACGCGCGCTCCTCCTCGAGGCGAGCGGCGCGCTGGCGCGCGGTGACCTGGCTCTCGGTCGAGCTTCGCTGCTGCGACTTCAGCTCGGTCTTGAGCTGCTCGAGCTGTCGCCGGGCCTGCAGCGTCTGGTCTCGCGAGAATGCGCGCTCCTTGTCGCTTTTCGCCAGGCGGTGCGCGGCCGCCCGAAGCCTTCTTCCGTACCACCAATGGCAGACCGCCCAGGTGAGGAGGCAGGCGACGATGACGGCAACCGATGTGGCCATCGTGAGCGCGACGTCGTGGCGGAAGTTCATGGACACACTTCGGAAGTCGGACACCGAACTTGAGATCGATCAGTCACCGCGTTTGGCGAACGTGACATCCAGCACATGGTTCTGGCCGCCGCGGCTCGCGATCTTGAGCGCGCCAAGGCGATTGCCGAGCCGCGCGCACTCCACCAGCGACCAATCCCGCTCGAGGCCGAAGAGCATGGCGGCGCGAAAGGCATCGCCGCAACCGGTCGGGTCGACGACCTCGACGGCGGCGACGCCCGGGACGACGGTCTTCTTTCCTTGCTGCCAGACCTCGCATCCCTGCGCGCCGAGCGTGACGACAACGCCTTCGAGGTGGGAGCGCGACATCTCCTCGACCGATCGGCCGGTGCGGTCGGCAAGCATCTGGGCTTCATAGTCGTTGACGGCGACCCAGCGTGCACGGTCGACGAAGTCGCGCAACTCTGCGCCATCGAACATCGGCAGGCCCTGACCTGGATCGAAGATGAACGGGATCTGCGCCTCGCTCAGCTGGCGCGAATGCTCGAGCATGGCGTCACGGCCATCGGGAGCGATGATGGCCAGACGGACGTCGGCGCCGGCCGGCACGGGCGTGTGGTGCGCCGACTGCATCGCGCCGGGATGGAAGGCCGTGATCTGGTTGTTGTCGAGGTCGGTGATGATGAAAGCCTGGGCGGTGAAGCTGTCGGCGACGGCGCGCACGTGCTCCGTCGTTGCGCCCCACGACCGCAGCCTTGCGAGGTACTCGTCGCCGTCGCTGCCCACGGCCGCGAGCACGATCGGCTCGCCGCCGAGTCGTGCCAGGTTGTAGGCGATGTTGCCGGCGCAGCCGCCGAATTCGCGGCGCAGCGTCGGCACCAGGAACGACACGTTCAGGACGTGCAGCTGGTTGGGCATGATCTGGTCGGCGAAGCGACCGGAAAACGTCGCGATGCTGTCGAAGGCGAGCGATCCACACACGAGGGCGGCCATGAAGTCTCCGGGTCGTCGCGGCGAGCCGCGGGGTTCAGGGATAAAAGATCTCGACGGTATAGCCGACGACCGAAGGCGTTCCGGCGCTGAGCGTGACCTGCAGGGCCGCATCGGCGCCAGGCGAAAGGACATCGGGCGCGTGCAAGTCCTGCGGCGACAGCGCGCGTCGCGCGACCAGGCGGCCCTGCCCGTCGGTGAGCGTCAGGTCGACCGACGGCATCGCGAGCGTCAGCGCGCTGCGGCTTTTCAGGTTGACGGCAAGCACGAACGCGTCCTGCCCGCTCGCGCGCGTGAGCGCCGTGCTGTCGACGACGACCTCGTCGATCCGGCGGGGCGGTCGCAGCGCGCAGCCGACGAGGCTGCACCAGGCGAGGAGCGGCGCCTGCAGCGACGGGTGCTGCGCGGCCAGCGTGTCACGTCCGTGATGGACGACCTGCAGGGCGAGGACGAGAACCGCCAGCGCCGATGCGGCGCCGAGCAGGGTGCGCATCCCTGTGCTGCGCCACATCGCCTGGCGCTCTGCGCGGCGCAGGAATTCCGGCCGTGTCGAGCTTTCGAGCGGCAGCGTGCCGGCGTCGGTCGAGGGCAGCATGAGCGTCTCGTCCTCGGCGACGGCGGCGTTCTCGGCGAACAGATCCGAGTCGAAGCGCGCATCCGAGAACTCGACGCGGTCGCGCTGGCCGATCTGTCCGGCGGGTTTCGGGGCGCTCTCGGCGCGGCGGCGCGGCCCGAAGAGGTGGGCGTCGATCGGGTCGGCGAGCAATTCGCCCAGGTTCGAGGTCGGGCCTTCTTCGTCTTCGTCGAACTCATCATGTTCTGCGCGGGCCGGCGGACCGTGCTCGTCATCGCGAAGCAACGCGTTCGGTGGCGGCGGGGCCCCGGCGGGCGCGGGCAGGTCCTCCCAGCCGGTGTTCAGCTCGCGGTCGAGGTCGAACAGGCCCTCGAGCGCATTGAAGACTGCGTCGCACTGGCCGCAGCGTACCCAGCCCTCCGAGATCTTGAGCTGGTCCTGGACCACCCGGAACGCCGTCCCGCAGGCGGTGCAGCGCGTTGCCAGACTCATCGCGAAATCATGCCACGCGCCCTGTGCGCAACGTGCCGGTCATGAGCGCCCAGCCGTCGTCTTCGGCCGAGACGCCGAGCTCGAGCCAAGGCCGATAGGCAGCGCGGAGCTCGTCGGCCTGGCGGGCGAGGATGCCCGACAGCACCAGCTGGCCGCCGTCGGCGAGGCGGCGCGACAGGAGCGGCGCGAGCAGCTTGAGCGGCGCGGCGAGGATGTTCGCGACGACGAGGTCGTACGGCCCGGTCGCGTCGTCGGGCGTGGCACGGCGGATGACCACACCGTTGGCGCGCGCGTTCGCCTCGGTCGCCTCGACGGCGGCAGGATCGATGTCGACCGCATCGACCTGACCGGCGCCGAACTTCGCCGCGGCGATCGAGAGGACGCCCGAGCCACACCCATAGTCGAGCACGCGCGGCCATCCGCCACCGCCCGCAGCGATCCAGCGCAGGCACATGCGCGTCGTCGGATGGGTGCCGGTGCCGAAGGCTCGACCCGGGTCGAGCCGGATCACCGTCGTCGCGTCCGGGGGCACCTGGGACCAGGTCGGCACGATCCAGAACTCCGGCGTCACCTCGCAGGGACCGAATTGCGCCTGCGTGAGGCGAACCCAGTCCCGATCGGCCACCGCGGCGATCGAAAGGACTCGCGCGCCGGTCTCCGGCCCGGCCGCGATCAGCGCCGCCGCCGCGCGGGTTGCCGCCGGTTCGTCCTCGAAGAGCGCGTCGACGCGGGCGCGCTGCCAGGCGGCGGTCGAGACGACGCCGGGCTCGTCGAAGACCGGCTGCTCGGCGTCGGTGCCGGCATCTGCGTCTTCGACCGATGCCGAAAGCGCCCCGAGGTCGTCGGAGAGGAATTCGCAGACGGCGTCGACCGACGCGGCCGGCACGAGAAGCGTGAGAGCGTGCATCGCGCGCTCCGGCTCAGCGCTTGTGCTGATCGAGCCACCCTTCGAGATAGTGGATGCTCGTGCCGCCCTCGATGAACTTGGCGTCGACCATCAGCTCGCGATGCAGCGCAATGTTCGTCTGGATGCCCTCGACGACGGTCTCCGAAAGCGCGATCCGCATTCGCGCGAGCGCCTGCTCGCGCGTGTCGCCGTGGACGATGATCTTGCCGATCATCGAGTCGTAATTGGGCGGCACGACGTAGTTGGTGTACGCGTGCGAGTCGACGCGCACGCCCGGGCCGCCCGGCGCGTGCCACATCGTCACCCTGCCCGGCGATGGCGTGAACTTGTAGGGATCTTCGGCGTTGATCCGGCACTCGATGGCATGGCCGCGGCAGGCGACCTGGCGCTGCGCGATCGGCAGCTTCTCGCCGGCCGCGATCCGGATCTGCATCTGCACGATGTCGATTCCGGTCACCCATTCGGTCACCGGGTGCTCGACCTGGACGCGCGTGTTCATCTCGATGAAGAAGAACTCGCCGTTCTCGTACAGGAACTCGAAGGTGCCGGCGCCGCGATAGCCGATCTTCTTGCAGGCGGCGACGCAGCGCTCGCCGATCTTCTCGATCACCCGGCGCGCGATTCCGGGCGCAGGCGCCTCTTCGATGATCTTCTGGTGACGGCGCTGCATCGAGCAGTCGCGCTCGCCCAGCCAGATCACGTTCTTGTGGGTGTCGGCGAGGATCTGGATCTCGATGTGACGCGGGTTCTGGAGAAACTTCTCCATGTAGACGGCCGGGTTGCCGAACGCCGCGCCGGCCTCGGCGCGGGTCGTCTGAACCGCCGAGAGAAGGGCCGCCTCGGTGTGGACGACGCGCATGCCGCGCCCGCCGCCGCCGCCGGCCGCCTTGATGATCACCGGATAGCCGATCGCTCGGGCGGCGCGGATCGCTTCCTTGGGATCGTCCGAAAGGGCACCTTCGGATCCCGGCACGCACGGCACGCCCGACTTGATCATCGCCTGCTTGGCCGAGACCTTGTCGCCCATGATGCGGATCGCCTCGGGCGTCGGACCGATGAAGGTGAACCCGCTGCGCTCGACGCGCTCGGCGAAATCGGCGCTCTCGGCGAGGAAGCCGTAGCCCGGATGGATCGCCTCGGCGTCGGTGACTTCGGCCGTCGCGATGATCGCCGGCATGTTGAGATAGCTCTGCGCCGACGGTGCCGGTCCGATGCAGACCGCCTCGTCGGCCAGCTTCACGTACTTTGCGTCGCGGTCGGCCTCCGAGTACACGATGACCGACTTGACGCCGAGCTCACGGCAGGCGCGCTGGATGCGCAGCGCGATTTCGCCCCGGTTGGCGATCAGGATCTTCTTGAACATCGTCACGCCCGGGGCACGGTTGGATCGGGCGGGCGGGAGGGTCGGTGGGAAGCGGCCTTCATTCGATGACGAAGAGCGGCTGCCCGAACTCCACGGCCTGGCCGTTCTCGCACAGGATCTGCCGGATCGTGCCTGCAACGTCGGCCTCGATCTCGTTCATGATCTTCATCGCCTCGATGATGCAGACCGGGTCGCCGACCTTCACGACGCTGCCGATCTCGATGAAGGCATCGGAGCCCGGGCTGGCGGACCGGTAGAAGGTGCCGACCATGGGCGACTTGACGGTGTTGGCGGCCTCGGCCACGGGTTGGGCCGCGATCGCGGGCATGGCGGTGGCTCCCGGGATGACCGGCGCCGCGGCAAAGGCGACCGGAGCAGCCGTCGACACTGCGGTCGCCTTGACGATGCGGACTTTTCCATCGGCCTCAGCGATCTCGAGCTCGGAGATGTTCGATTCCGAGACCAGGTCGATCAGCGTCTTCAGTTTTCTGAGGTCCATCGGCTACCCGTCAAGGTTCGCACACCGACTTCGCAGGGCTGCGAAGCATCGGCGCGATACAACGAGATCAAGGAAGTTTACGCCGGTTGCGATGTGATTC
>JBBSBZ010000152.1:0-8364 GCA_038250795.1 Burkholderiales bacterium
ACGCGCGAAAGCGGCCAGCGCAACGCCGAGCTGGCGGTGATCAACAGCATCCAGCAGGCGGTGGGGCGGGCGCTCGACTTCCAGGGCATCGTCGACGTCGTCGGCGACACGCTTCGCGAGGTCTTCGCCACCGGCGACGTCAGCGTTCGATGGTGGGACGAGCCCGCCGACCAGCTCCACTGCCTCTACGTCAGCGAGCACAACGTCAAGCTCCACGCCGCGCCCCTGTCGCCGACCCTCGGCACGCCCTGGGGCCCGTTCCTGCGCAAGCCCCGAACGGTGGTCCTGAACAGCCACGCGGAGCAGGATGCTGCGGGCGTGCGCGCTGCATCCGGCACCGACCGCGCGCTCAGCATCGTTGCCGTGCCGATCGTGGCCGGCGAGCGCGTCCTCGGCGCCGTCACCCTCGAGAACCACGAGCGCGAGCACGCCTTCGGCGAGGCCGAGGTGCGGCTGCTGCAGACGATCGCGTCGAGCATGGCGGTGGCGCTGCTGAACGCCAAGAGCTACGAGGGCGAGCGGCAGCGCTCCGCCGAGCTGGCGGTGATCAACAGCGTCCAGCAGGGCGTCGCCGGTTCGCTGGATTTCCAGGGGATCGTCGAGCTGGTGGGCGACAGGCTTCGCACGCTGCTCGGCTACGAGGACCTGGCGATCAAGTGGCACGATCACGAGGCCGGCACCGACTATCCGCTCTACGCCATCGAGCACGGCCAGCGGCTGACCTTCGGAGCCATGCCGATCCTGCCTGACGGCGTCGTGGCTCTGGTCATCGCCACGGGCGAGCCGCTTCTGATCACGGACACCGCCGCCGCGGTCGCTGCAGGCATCGTCAAGCACGTCGCCGGCACGGACATGAGCAAGTCGATCGCGGTCGTGCCGATCGTGGGCAGCCGGGGCGTGATCGGTCACATCGGCCTGGAGAATCATGAGCGCGCCCTCGGCGCGGCCGACGTCAGCCTGCTGCAGACCGTGGCCGCGAGCATGGGAGTCGCCCTCGAGAACGCCCGCCTGTTCGCCGAGACCCAGCGGCTCCTGAAGGAGACCGAGCAGAGGAACGCGGAGCTCGCGGTCATCAACAGCATCCAGAACGGCATGGCCGCCGCGCTCAGCTTCCAGGGCATCGTTGACCTGGTCGGCGACAAGCTGCGCGACGTCCTCGCCACCGGCAGCATCGGCATCCGCTGGTTCGATTCCGAGACCGGCCTGATCCGCTTCCTCTACGAATACGAGCACGGCGAGCGCATGGAGGTCGGGCCGATGGCGCGCGTGCCCGGCGGGCCGGGCGAGACGATGGAGAAGACGCGCCGTCCGGTGGCCCTCAACACGCCGGCGCAGCGGGCCGCGGCCGGCATCGAGGACCTTCCCGACACCGATCCCTCGCTTTCGGTGATCTACGTGCCGATCCTGGGCGGCGACCGCGTGCTCGGAGCGATCGTGCTCGAGGACCACGAGCGCGAGAACGCCTACGGCGAGGCGGAGGTGCGCCTGCTCGGCACCGTCGCAGCCGGCATGGGCGTGGCGTTGGAAAACGCGCGCCTCTTCGACCAGACGCAGCGCCTGCTGAAGGACACCGAGCGACGGGCAAGGGAGTCTTCGGCGCTGTCGGACGTCGGCCGCGATCTCTCCTCGTCGCTCGATCTCTCGGTCGTGATGGACCGGATCGCCCATCACGCGAAAGACTTCCTACAGGCGGCGAGCAGCGCCATCTTCCTGCCCGACCTCGGCGCCGGCACGCATCGCGCCACCGTCGCCGTCGGCGAGGCGATCGAAGCGATCGAGGCGACGGTGATCGAGTCGGGCGTCGGCATCATCGGCAGCCTGCTGAAGAGCGGCCGGCCGGAGCTGATCAACGACATCGAGTCCGATCCGCGCGGCGTGCAGGTGCCGGGCACCGAGCGACGCAGCGACGAGCGGCTGATGGTGGTGCCGATGCTCGCCGGCACCGACGTGCTCGGCGCGATGGCGGTCTGGCGCAACGGCGGCGATCCGTTCGAGCCGCGCGAGCTCGAATTCCTCGTCGGCCTGTCGCGCCAGGCGACGGTCGCGCTGCAGAACGCGCGGCTGTTCGACGAGATCCGGGAGGCACTGGAGCGGCAGACCGCGACCGCCGAAGTGCTGCAGGTCATCGGCGATTCGATGGCCGACGCGCAACCGGTCTTCGAGAAGATCCTCGACAGCTGCGCGCGGCTCTTCGGGGCCAACGAAATCGCCGTCTGTCTCGGCGCGGGCGATCGGCTCGAATACCCGGCATATCGCGGCGAGCTGGTCGAACGGCTCGCCAAGACCATGCCACGGCCGCTCGCCGGCACGATCTCCGAGCGCGTGATGCTGAGCGGCGAGGTCCTGCACGTCGCGGACGCCGCAGCCACCCCAGGCCTCCCGGAATACATCCGCCTGCAGCTCCTTCCGGCCTTCGGCAACTGGTCGGCCGTCTTCGCGCCGATGCTCTGGGAGGGACGCTGCATCGGCACGATCGACATCGCACGCACGCCGCCGCGGGCCTTTACTGCGGCAGAGATCGCGCTCGCCGGGACGTTCGCCGACCAGGCCGTGATCGCGATCCAGAACGCGCGCCAGTTCAAGGAGGCCCAGGAGGCCCGGGCCGCGGCCGAGTCGGCCAACGAGGCCAAGAGCTCCTTTCTCGCGACGATGAGCCACGAGATCCGCACGCCGATGAACGCGGTGATCGGCATGAGCGGCCTGCTTCTCGACACCCCGCTCTCCGACGAGCAGCGCGACTTCGCCGGCACGATCCGCGACAGCGGCGACGCGCTGCTCACGATCATCAACGACATCCTCGACTTCTCGAAGATCGAAGCCGGGCGGATGGACATCGAGTCGCATCCGTTCGACTTGCGCGAGTGCGTCGAGTCGGCGCTCGACCTCGTCGCCTCGCGCGCGGCCGAGAAGCACCTCGACATCGCCTACCAGTTCGAGGGCGAGGTCCCGCCGGCCGTCACCGGCGACGTGACGAGGCTGCGCCAGATCCTCTTGAACCTGCTCAGCAATGCGGTGAAGTTCACCGACAAGGGCGAGGTCGTGCTGACCGTCTCGGCGCATGACGACGACCTGCATTTCTCGGTCCGCGACACCGGCATCGGTCTGAGCGACGTCGGCAAGACGCGCCTGTTCCAGAAGTTCAGCCAGGCCGACAGCAGCACGACCCGCAAGTACGGCGGGACGGGCCTGGGCCTGGCGATCAGCAAGCTGCTCGCCGGGCTGATGGGCGGCACGATGTGGGCGGAGAGCGCCGGTCCGGGACACGGCTCGACCTTCCGCTTCACGATGCACGCGCCGGTCGCGGAGCTGCCGCCAGGCTCGCGGCGCGACTTCATCGGCGTGCAGCCGGCGCTGCGCGGCAAGCGCATCCTGGTCGTCGACGACAACGAGACCAACCGCCGCATCCTCGCCCTGCAGGCGGCGAAGTGGGGCATGAGCGTGCAGGACACGGCCGACCCGGCGCGTGCCCTCGACATGCTGGCCAAGGACCGCTTCGACCTCGCCATCGTCGACATGCACATGCCGGGCATGGACGGCAGCGCGCTGGCCGAGCGCGTCCGCGCCGCGGGCCACGCGCTGCCGCTCGTGCTCTTCACCTCGCTGGGGCGGCGCGAGGAGGCCGGCTCGGCGTTCGCCGCGACGCTCGCCAAGCCGCTGCGCCAGAGCCAGCTGTTCGACACCCTCGTCACCCTGCTCGCACACGACGATCGCGAAGGCGCCCCGAAGGCCGCACCCGAGACGGCGCGGCCGAGGATCGACGCGACGCTCGCCGCGCGCCACCCGCTGCGCATCCTGCTCGCCGAAGACAACGTCGTGAACCAGAAGCTGGCGCTGCGCCTGCTGCAGCAGATGGGCTACCGCGCCGACCTCGCCTCCAACGGCGCCGAGGCGATCGAGTCGATCGCGCGCCAGCCGTACGACGTCGTCCTGATGGACGTGCAGATGCCCGAGATGGACGGCCTCGAGGCGACCCGCCGCATCGTTGCGCGCTGGCCGCGCGCCGCCCGGCCGCGCATCGTCGCGATGACCGCCAACGCGATGCAGGGCGACCGCGAGGCGTGCCTGGCGGCGGGGATGGACGACTATGTCGTCAAGCCGATCCGGGTCGAGGCGCTGGTCGAGGCGCTGATGGCCGTCGCGAGCCGACATGGCGTCTGACCCGCGCGCGCGCGCGATGCGCCGTGCCCAGGCCGCACTGACGCTGGCGACCGAGCAGGCGCGCTCCGGCCGCGGCGCCGATGCGCTGAAGTCGGCCGAGGACGCGGCGCGGGCCTTTCGGTCGCTCGGCGAAGGCGCGTTGCTGGGCCGGGCGCAGTGGGCGCTGGCCGTCGCGTTCGATGCGCTGCATCGGCCGGTCGATCGTGACGAGGCGGGCCGCGACGCCCTCGAGCTCGCGCGCCGGCACGGTGATCGCGGTGGCGAGGCGAGGGCGCTCAACATCCTGTACCGCGGCCATCCGGACATCGCGCTGCGCCTGCAGAGCCTGCAGCAGGCGCTCGCCGCCGCGGTCGCCGCCGGCGACCTGGCGATCGAGGCGGCGCTTTGCAACAACCTCGCGCTCGCCTATCGCGCTGCCGCCCTGACCCGACAGGCCAGCCGGATGGGCGAGCGCGCCCTCGCCCTGCGCCAGCGCCTGGGCGACCACGCCGGCGCGGTCAACGTGCTGTCGATCCTCGCCTTCAACGACCTCGTCGCCGGCGACGTCGAAGGGGCACGCGCCAGACGGCCGGCGTTCGCCGCCGCGCTCGAGGCCGGCGACGAGCTGGACGCGGCCGTCTACCTGCATTGGCTCGACGCGCTGCTGCTGAGGCACGACGGTGCGCACGCGCGCAGTCTTGCCGCGCTGCGCGACGTGGCCGCCGAGATGACACGCCAGGATCCGGGCAGCGGCTTCGTGCCCATCGTGTACACGCAGATGTCGGAAGCCTTGCTGGCCCTGGGGCGGCCCGGGGCGGCATTGCGCGACTCGACGCGAGCCGTGCGCCTGGTGGACGCGCGCGGCCACGCGACCTACGGCGGCGAGGGCTCGGACGCCAGCATCTGGTGGCAACACCATCGCGCGCTCGCGGCCAGCGGCAGGAAAGATGCGGCCGATGCGGCCCTCGAGCGCGGCTATCGCGGGCTGACCGAGGCGATCCGCAACCTCGCCGATCCGGGCCTGCGTCGCAACGCCACCAACAAGCGCCCGGCCGACCGCGCCGTCGTTGCAGCCTGGGTCGATCGCGCGCGGCGTGCGGGTTGGGCTCGAGAGCGGTTCACCGCTCACCTCGATGCACCGGCCGGCACCCGCGAGCCGTTCCAGCGCCTGGCCGACGCGGGCCTGCGCATGAACGAGCAGGGCGATGCCGAAACGCTCTGCGACTTCCTGGTCGACGAGGCCGTCGAGCTGAGCGGTGCCGACCGGGTGCTGCTCGTGCTCGACGACGGCGGCGGCTCGCGCATCGCCGCCGCACGGGTTCCCTCGGGCGAAACGGCGGACGGGCTGCTTCTGGCCATCGCACCCTGGCTCGACGAAGCGCGCCGCACCCGCACGCCGAGCCTGCGTCACGGCCCGCAAGACGCCGCCGACCCGCTCGACCAGCGCAGCTGCCTGAGCGCGCCGCTGCTCGCCGGGCGCCAGCTGCTCGGCTTCGTCTACGCCGACCTCGACGGTATCTTCGGTCGCTTCGACGACGGCGACCGCGACCTGATCGCGATGCTTGCCAGCCAGGCCGCGCTGGCGCTCGCCAACCTGCGCTGGGCGCGCGGGCTGGAGGCTCAGGTCGCCGAGCGCACCGAAGCGCTCGACGCGCGCGTCGGCGAGCTCGAGGTGATCGGCGCAATCCAGCGCGGCGTCGCCGGGCAACTCGATTTCCAGGCCGTTGTCGAGCTGGTCGGCGACAAGCTGCGCGAGGTGTTCGCGACCGGCAATGCGAGCATCGTCTGGTGGGACCACGACAGCGACATGGCGCGCATCCTCTACCGTTACGAGCACGGCGTCGCCCTGGTGCTGCCGCCGCCGCGCAAGGTCACGCCGGACTGGGGCGGCTACCACGTGCTGCGTGGCGGCCAGAGCGGCGCGCTCAACACGCGCGACGAGATGCTCGCGGTCGGTCTCACGCCGCAGCCGGGTACCGACTGGTGCCGCTCGATGGTGACAGTGCCCATCGTCGGCAGCGACCGCGTGCTCGGCTTCGTCAACCTGCAGAACCACGAGCGCGAGTACGCCTACGGCAAGGCGGAGGTCGGGCTGCTGCAGACGATTGCCGCCAGCATGGGCGTGGCGCTCGAGAACGCGCGGCTGGTCGAGGAGACCAAGCAGGCGCTGGCGCAGCAGACGGCCACCGCCGAGGTGCTCGAGGTCATCAGCCATTCGATGGCCGACTCGACGCCGGTGTTCGACAAGATCCTCGACAGCTGCGCGCGCCTGTTCGAGACCCTCGGCTCGGCGATCACCGTGATCGGCGCCGACGGCCTGTTGCACATGGGCGCCATGCATGCGCACGCCGGCGGCGTGTCGCTCGAGGAGCTGGCGACGATGCGCGAGCGCATCCGCGGCATGTATCCGCGGCCGCTCGCCGGCACCGCCGTCGAGGCCACCATCCAGCGCGGGGGCATGCTCTGGTTCGCCGACGTCATCAACGGCGCCGACGTGCCGGAGGGCGTCCGCGAGCCGGTGCGGGCGATGGGCATGAACTGGTCGCAGATCGTCGTGCCCCTGATGCACGGAGAAGAGGTCATCGGCGCGATCAACCTGACCCGACCGGTGGGGATGGCTTTCACGGACCGCGAGCAGGCGCTGCTCAGGAGCTTTGCCGACCAGGCGGTGATCGCGATCCAGAATGCGAGGACCTTCGACGAGCTGCAGGCGCGCAATCGCGAGGTCAGCGAGTCTCTGGAGCAGCAGACCGCTTCGGCCGACATCCTCCAGGTCATCGCCAGCTCGGTCGCCGACACCGCGCCGGTGTTCGAGATGATCCTGCGCAGCGTGCAGCGCCTGTTCTCGAGTTTTCGGGTCAGCATCACGCTCGTCGACGACGAAGGCATGCTGCACATGAACGCCGACCTCGGCGGCAGCGCCGAGTTCAACGATGCGGTCAAGGCCTTCTACCCGCGGCCGCTGGCCGGCACGGTGCAGGAGCTGGCGATCGTCAGGCGCCGTGCCCTGCAGCTGGCCGACGTGGCGAACGACGAGTCGCTGCCCGCGGCCTTGCGCGAGATCGCGCATCGCGTCGCCAATTTTTCCGTGCTGGTGGCACCCATGCTGTGGGAAGGGCGCGGCGTCGGCGCGATCGTCGTCAGTCGCGTGCCGCCGAATCCGTTCACCGACAAGGAGATCTCGCTGCTGAAGACCTTCGCCGACCAGGCGGTGATCGCCCTTCAGAACGCACGGATGTTCAGCGAAACCAGAGAGGCGCTCGAGCAGCAGACCGCGTCGGCCGAGGTACTCCAGGTCATCAGCAGCTCGGTGGCCGACACGGCGCCGGTGTTCGACAAGATCCTGCGCAGCGGCCAGCGATTGCTGGGCACCAACTTCGTGAACCTGGCGCTGATCGGCGATGACGGCCTGGCGCACATGAAGGTGACGGACGAGCCCGAGTTCGCGGTCGACGACCACTACCGCGCGGTGATCCAGCTGCTGAGAGACTCCCACCCGCGGCCGGCACGCGACTCCATGCACGGCTATGTCGCTCACAAGCGCAAGGTCGTCCATTTTCCGGACACGTTGCATGGCGAGGGTGTGCCCGATGCGTTGCGTGAGGCCCAGCGACCTTACGGCAACTCCTCGCAGTTGCTCGTGCCCCTGGTGTGGGAAGGCAAAGGGATCGGCGCCATCGGTGCGGCGCGCTTTCCGCCCAGGCCGTTCACCGACAAGGAGATCGCGCTTCTCAAGACCTTCGCCGACCAGGCGGTGATCGCGATCCAGAACGCGCGCCTGTTCAACGAAACGAAGGAAGCGCTGGAGCAGCAGAAGGCATCGGCAGAGATCCTCTCCGTCATCAGCAGTTCGGTCGCCGACGCGCAGCCGGTGTTCGAGAAGATCCTGCAAAGCTGCAAGCATCTGTTCGGCGGCGACGAGCTCGACGTGCTCCTTGTCGACGAGCAAGGGCAACTGCGTATCGGCGCCTATCTCGGCGCTGCGCACGACATCGTGGCCGCTACCTTTCCGGCGCCGGTGGAGCGTACGCCGGCCGGCCGTGCGATCCGCGAGCGGCGCGTGATGCACTGGCCCGACCTGGTCAACGGCGACGACGTGCCCGGGGTGCTGCGCAAGATGGCCAAGCTGATGGGCTACCGATCGATGATCTTCGCGCCGATGCTGTGGGAGGGCCGCGGCATCGGCGCCATCGGCGTCGCGCGATCGACCGGCCCCTTCACGCCGAA
>JBBSBZ010000153.1:0-8257 GCA_038250795.1 Burkholderiales bacterium
CGCAACCAGCTCGCCGGCACGATGAGCGGCGGCGAGCAACAGATGCTCGCGATGGGCCGCGCCCTGATGGCCCAACCGAAGGTGCTCCTGATGGACGAGCCGTCCATGGGCCTGTCGCCGATCATGGTCGACAAGATCTTCGAGGTCGTGAACGAGATCCACGCCGAGGGGACGACGATCCTGCTGGTCGAGCAGAACGCGAGCCGCGCCCTCCAGCTCGCCTCGCGCGGCTACGTGATGGACAGCGGCGAGGTGACCATGAGCGGCGACGCCAAGGCCCTGCTGGCCGACCCCAAGGTTCGCGCCGCGTATCTGGGCGAGTAGCCGGGAGCCGGCGGGCGATCGCCGGCTGTGCGACGTGGGTCCAGGGGAGGCTCGGGGCCGGCCCCGACCTTAGAATCCGACCCCATCGCGACGCACGCTGCGCACGGGATATTTCCCTGCGCAAGGACCCGAAAGACACTGGAGACACGGCCCCGTGCAGCCCCCGCCATCCCTTGCCGAGCCTCGGCCGGCCGATTTCGCGCTGGAGTGCGACGTTCTCGTCGTCGGCGGGGGTCCGGCCGGCTCGACGATCGCCGCCCTGCTTGCCGGGCAGGAGCGCGATGTCGTGCTCGTCGAGAAGTCCGTGCATCCGCGCTTTCACATCGGCGAGTCGCTCCTGCCGGCCAACGCCGCCCTGTTCGACCGTCTCGGCGTGCGCGATCGGGTCGAGGCCATCGGCATGGCCAAGTACGGCGTCGAGTTCGTCTCTCCCGATCACGATCAGCCCCAGTTCATCGAGTTCGCCGAGGCCTGGGACAAGTCGATGCCCTACGCCTGGCAGGTGCGGCGTGCGCAGCTCGACGAGCTTCTTTTTCGCAATGCCGCCGCTGCCGGCGCCCGCACCTTCGAGGGACATCGCGTCCGCGCCGTCGAGTTCGACGGCGACGGTGCGACCGCGGAGGTCGAACTCGACGACGGCGTGCGCTGCCGCTGGCGTGCCCGGTTCGTCGTCGACGCGTCGGGCCGCGACACGCTGCTCGCCAACCAGCTTCGCTGCAAGGAAAAGAACGCGCGCCACAACAGCTCGGCCCTCTATGGCCACTACACCGGCGCCGAGCGCCTGCCCGGAAAGCTCGAGGGCAACATCACGATCTTCTGGTTCGAGCACGGCTGGTTCTGGTTCATTCCGCTCGCCGACGGCACGACCAGCATCGGCGCGGTGTGCTGGCCTCACTACCTGAAGTCGCGCACCAAGCCGCTGCCCGAATTCTTTCGCGACACGGTGGCGCTCTGTCCCGCTCTCGAACAGCGCCTGGCCGGGGCGAAGCTCGTCGACGACCGCGTCTATGCCACGGGCAACTATTCGTACTCGAGCGCGCGGAGCAGCGGCGAGCGCTATCTCATGATCGGCGACGCCTACGCGTTCGTCGATCCGGTGTTCTCGTCGGGCGTCTACCTCGCGATGCAGAACGCCTTCGACGGTGCCGACGTCGTCGCCGCGGTGCTCGACAGCAAGCGTGAGGCGAAGGCGCTGCAGCGCAGCTTCGACCGCAGGATGCGCCATGGCCCGCGTGAATTCTCCTGGTTCATCTTCCGGGTCACGAATCCGACGATGCGCGAGTTCTTCATGTCGCCGCAGAACCCGTTTCGCGTCAAGGAGGCGCTGATCTCGCTGCTTGCCGGCGATGTCTTCGGGCGTACGCCGATCTGGCGCTCGATCCGCGTGCTGAAGGCGCTCTACTACGTCGTCTCGCTCGGCAACCTGGGTCGCACCGTGCGCGCCTGGCAGCGCCGGCGCATCAACATCCGCGACGTCGGAGCGCCGGCATCATGAGGTCTCGGCTGGCGATGTGGACGCGCCGGGCCGCGGCGTTCACGGCGATGCTGGCGCTCGCGCCGGCTGCCCATGCCGACGACGTGCCGCTCCCCGGCCCGGTGGTCGCTGGGTCCGTCACAAAGCTCGGCGCCGCCGGCGCCACCGTCGGCGATCCGCTGTGGGAGGTCGGCCTCGGCGTCGCCGCGGTGCGATTTCCCGACTACCGAGGCTCCGACCAGTCCGGCACGCACGTGCTGCCGCTGCCCTTCGTCGCCTACCGCGGCCGTTTCCTGCGTGCCGATCGCGACGGCGCGCGCGCGATCCTTTTCGCGGGCAAGCGCGTGGTCGCCGACCTGAGCTTGTCGGCCTCGGTTCCGAGCAAGAGCCAGGACAACGAGGCGCGGCGGAACATGCCCGACCTCAAGGGCACGTTCGAGATCGGGCCGAACCTGAACGTCGAGCTCTGGGAGTCGGGCGACAAGCAGTTCAAGCTCGACCTTCGACTGCCGGTGCGCGAGGCGATCACGCTCGAGCGCTCGCCCAAGGCGATCGGCATCACCTTCTCGCCCAACGTGAACCTCGACGTGCGCCGCTTCGCCGGTGCCTGGAACCTCGGCCTGCTCGCCGGGCCACTCTTCGCCGACCGGCGCTACCACGAGCATTTCTACGGCGTCCGGCCGGAGTTCGCGACGGCGACACGGGCCGCGTACGACGCGCCCGGCGGCTACGCCGGCTGGCGCGCGACGGTCGCCTTCTCGCGCCGCATCGGCAACGCCTGGCTCGGCGGCTTCCTGCGTTACGACGACCTTCACGGAGCGACCTTCGCGCCCAGCCCGCTGGTGCGGCGCGACACCGGCGTCACGGCCGGCTTCGGCATCTCATGGATCTTCGCGACTTCGAGCCAGCGCGTGCGCAGCGAAGACTGAGCGCCGATGCCGGCAGGCCTCCCGGCCTGCGCCATCGCCTTCTCTTCGCTGGCGTCATCGTCCAGCTGGGCGCGATGTCGCTCGTCTGGAGCCTGATCGCCCCGGTGCTCGCCGTCGTGATGCCGAAGTCGACGTCGGGTCCGTTCGGACGGTCCATGGTGTCGTTCATCTACCGCTGCTGCTGGACCACGGCGCAGGCGTTCGGCCTGATGCGCATCGACGCCGGCGAGCTCGACACCCTGCGTGACGAGCCCGGCGGCCTCATCGTCGCGGCCAACCACCCGACGATGCTCGATGCGCTCGTCGTCGTCGCCCGGTTGCCGCGCGGCGTCTGCGTGATGAAGGCCGAGCTGATGCGCAACCTCTTCCTCGGCAGCGGCGCGCGCCTCGCGCAGTACATCCGCAACGACGTCGGCCGAGGCATGGTGCGCGATGCCGTGGCCACGCTGCGCGAGGGGAACCAGCTCATCCTCTTTCCCGAGGGCACGCGCACCGTCGGCGCCACGGTCAATGCCTTCAAGCCGGGAATCGCACTGATCTCCCATCTCGCGCGCGCGCCGATCCAGACGGTCGTGATCGAGAGCGATTCGCCCTACCTCACCAAGGGCTGGCCCCTCCTCAAGGCGCCGCCGATACCGGTGCGGATCCGGCTGCGGCTGGGCCGGCGTTTCGAGCCCGAGGCCGACCATCGCAGCCAGCTGCGCCGGATCGAGATCTACTTCGGCGAGGAACTGCGTCGATGAGCCGCGCCGACGAGATGCCGACGCGCGCGACGCACCTGGTTCTCATCCCCAGCTACAACACCGGTGCGCTCGTGGTGCGAACGGTGCGCGAGGCGCGCCGGGCCTGGACGCCGGTCTGGGTCGTCGTCGACGGCAGCGACGACGGCAGCGATGCGCTGCTGCGCGAGCTCGCGGAGAGCGACCCCGGCTTGCGAGTCGACGTCCTGCCGCGCAATGTCGGCAAGGGCGCGGCCGTGCTGCACGGCCTCGAAGCGGCGCACGCCGCGGGCTTCACGCATGCCCTGACGATGGACGCCGACGGTCAGCATCCCGCCAACCTGATCGAGGCGTTCATGCTCGCTTCGGTCGCGCGGCCCGATGCCATGATCCTCGGCCGTCCGATCTTCGGCCCGGAGGCACCGCTCCTGCGGGTGAGAGGCAGGCGCCTATCGAACGGCTGGACCGACGTCGAGACGCTCGGCGCCGGCATCGGCGATTCGCTCTATGGCTTTCGCGTCTATCCGATCGCGCCGCTGATCGCCGTGATGCGCTCGCACCGCTGGATGCGTCGCTTCGACTTCGACACCGAGGCGGTCGTCCGGCTCGCGTGGCGCGGCGTGACGCCGATCAACATCGACGCGCCGGTCAAGTACCTGCGCGCCGACGAGGGCGGCGTGTCCCACTTCCGCTATGGCCGCGACAACGTCCTGCTGACCTGGATGCACTTTCGTCTGCTCTGCGGCTTCGTGCTGCGGCTGCCGCAGCTGCTGGCCGCCAGGCTGCGCGGACGCGCCCCGTTCCGTCGCCATTGAGCGGGACAGGCCACTGGTTCCCGCTGGTCAAGGGTCGGACAGCCTGTTGAAGTAGGCCACGCGCGGACGCCGGTGTGCTGCGCCGCTCGCGTCAGATCATCGCGCCGTTGATCGAGACGATCTGGCCGCTGATGTAGCCCGCTTCGTCGGAAGCCAGAAAAGCGACCAGCGACGCGACCTCGCCGGCCGTGCCGGCGCGCTTCATCGGCACCAGCCTGTCGATCGTCGCCCGATCGAACACGGCCTCGGCCATGCCCGAGTCGATGATTCCGGGCGCGACCGCGTTGACCGTGATGCCGCGGCTCGCCAGCTCGAGCGCGAGCGACTTGGTCGCGCTGTTGAGTGCGCCTTTCGCGGCGGCGTAGTTCACCTGGCCGCGGTTGCCGGTGAGGGCGGCGATCGAGGAGACGTTGACGATCCGGCCCCAGCGGGTGCGGATCATCGCCATGACGAGCGGCTGGGTGACGTTGAAGAAGCCGTCGACCGAGACGTCGATGACGCGGCGCCACTGCTCGGCGCGCATCGCCGGGAAGACGGCATCGTCGTGGACGCCTGCGTTGTTGACGACGACCTGGATCGCGCCCGCCTGGAGGAGCTTGTCGACCGCGGCACGGGATGCATCGTGATCGGTGACGTCGAAGGCGATCGATTCGGCGCTGCCGCCGGCGGCGACGATCCGCGCCGCCACCGCTTCGGCGGCTTCGAGCCGGCTGTTGGCATGGACGACGACGTGCAGGCCGTCGCGGCCCAGTCGCTCGGCGATGGCGCCGCCGATGGCGCCGCTCGCGCCGGTGACGAGGGCGCGCCGTCGTGTCGCGGGCTTCGCGGCCTCGCTCATGGCGTCGGTTCCCGCGCCGCATTCAGGACGACGGCGACGCGGCCGCTCGCGACCTCCCGGCCGTCGTGGCTGACCCGAAACGCGTAGAGGATGCGCGAGGCGTCGGCGGCCTGCCGCTCGGCGCGGACGACGAGCTCGTCGGGCGTGGCCTGCGGCAGGTCGTCGAGGCGCAGGCGCGCCAGGCGCACGTCGCGCGCGCTGGCGAGAAAGCCCGGTGCCGCGCGGTCGCCGGCCGCCTGCGCACAGAGCGCGCCGTGGACGGCCGTCGCCTGCGCGGCGTACTCGATCGCCGCGCTCGCGAGCAGGCCGCGCCGGCTGCGCAGCGGATGCGCCGGGTCGCGATGGCCGACGGCGACGCATTCGATGCGGGTCGCGCTCCACGACGTCATGCGGTCGAGCAGGCACATCGGTCCGCGGTGCGGAACGAGCGCGGCGATACCGGCGTGGTCGAGTGTCTCGGGGCTCATGGCTGCTCTGTCCTGGCGACCACGGTGCCCACCAGGAGCACGTTCGCGAACGGCGTGCCCTTGCGCATCGGCTCGCTCGCGACGGCGAAGCCGAGCTCGCGCAGCCGCGCCTGCCACGACGCGAGCGTGCGGCCGGCGTGGCGCCCGAAGCCCTGGCCACGCAGGAGCGTGACGAGTCGATCGACCCAGCGGCTCGCCGCGAATCGCCGGCGCGACGATGCATCGCCGATGCGCAGGACGACGCGGCCGCCGTCGTCGAGGGCGGCCCGCACGCGAACCAGCACGGCGTCCTGCTCGGCGAGGCTCAGGTAGTGCAGGACGTCCAGGAGGACGACGGTGTCGGCGGCGGCGAACGCGGCGGTCCGCATGTCGGCGCACAGCAGCTCGGCGCCGTCGCCGAGGGCGGCGCGGGCACGCGCGACGTCGCGCGCGAGGACTTCGATGCCGGCGATGCGCACGTCGACAGGCGCCTCGGCCCAGTCGATCGGCCAGCGTCCCTGCGATGCCAGCGACGCGGCCGCGCCGACCACGCTCGCCAGCAAGGCCTGCCCGCAACCGATGTCGAGGACGCGTGAGCGCGGCGCGATCAGGCCGCGCGCGATGAGGTGGCCGAAGACCGGATCGCGACTCAGCTTGCCGCGCGCGAAGTGCCAGGCGAAGCGGCCCGAGCGCCGATAGGGCGCGCTCGCGGTCTCGACCACGGTCGCCCACGTCGCCGGGGCGAGCGAGGCGCTGGTCATGCAGGCACCGCGAGAGCGGATGTTGCGGGCCGCAGTGACGCCGGCAGGCTCACCGCCGAAAGATCGAGCGCCGCGATCCGCTCCAGCAGCGCGGGCAGCACGGCGACGACGAGCGGCTCGCCGTCGCGCGTGCGCGCCGCGTGGCCGTCGTGCAGGAGCAGGATGTCGCCGGCACCGAGGCCGCGCGAGAGCCGCGCCGTCATCGCGACCGGATCGGAGCGGACGGTGTCGAAGCCTCGCCGGGTCCAGCTCACGAGCTGCAGGTCGAGTCGTTCCAGGATCGGCGCCAGGAACGGATTGCGAAGCCCTGCCGGGGCGCGAAAGAAGCGCGGCGCTTGGCCCGTAATGTCCGCGAGGCTGTCCTGCGCGTCGACGATCTCCCGGCCCATGGCACCTGGCCCGAGGAGCGAGAAGCGGTGCGAATGGCAGTCGCTGTGGTTCTCGACGCTGTGGCCGCGGGCGACGATCTCGCGACAGAGCCACGCATGCACCCGTGCTTGCCCGGCGATGCAGAAGAAGCTCGCCTGCACCCGATGGACATCGAACAGGTCGAGGACGCGCGTCGTCACCTCGGGATCGGGGCCGTCGTCGATCGTCACGGCGACTTCGCGCCGCTGGCGGGCGGCTGCGGGCAGTCGCGTCCAGTTGCTGCCGAGCCAGCGCGACCTCGGCCAGAGGCCCGCGGCGGTGATCGCGACGTGGTTCGCGGCGACCGCGCCGAGTGCCCACGGCCATGCCGACGGCATGGCGGCGACGGCCACGCCGGCGCCCGCGTGGCAGGCGAGGCTCAGCCGGGCGTAGAGCGGCCACGGGCCGCTGCGGGGTGTCGTCACGGCGTGATTTTCCCATGGCCGCTTGCGCGGCCAGCCTCATGCCGGCCGAGCATCGCGGCCGAGAACACGAGGCAGAGGAGCGCACCCGGGGCGACGACGATGCCGACCGCCTGGAGCACCGGGATCGTCGAGCTCGCGAGGAGCCCGAACGAGGCGACGGTCGTGAGATTGGCGAGCAGGAGCGAGGCGAGCGTGTCGACGTCGATCTTCGCCTGCGCGCGCAGGTGGTCGAAGAAGAGCGCGTAGTTCGAGCCGATGGCGACCGTGAGCAGGAGGCCGACGAGGTGGAGGATGCCGAGCGCGATGCCGGCGACGGCGAGCGACGCGAGCACCACGAGGGCTGCGGCGGCGACCGGCAGCGACACCGCGACGAGCCGGCGCGGGCTGCGCAGATGAAGCGCGAGCAAGACGACGACCGCGACCGCGCCGAGAGCGGCCTGCCACTCGGCGGCGTGAAGGAAGCGGGCGTAGATCGCGTCGAGCTCGCCGCGGACGGTGACGACACGCGCGCCGGCGATGTCGCTGATCGCGGCGCGGATGCGGGCGACGTCGAGCGCCGCGCCGTCGGCCGCCTGCAGGTTGACGACCGCGCGCCACGGCCGGCCCGCGTCGCCGGGCAGGAGCAGGGCGTCGACGGCGGTCGCGAGCGACGTGCCGGCGAGGTCGGCGCGATGGATGGGCGCGAGCTGGCGCGCCGCCTCGACGTCGGCAATGAAGGGTGTCAGGCGATCCGCGGGCAGAGGGCCGTCGCGCGTCGTCTCGCCCAGACGCGCAGCGAGCGTCGTCGTGTCGGGCAGGGCCGCGCGACGCCGGGCCTGCATCTCGGCGCTCGGCAGGAGTCGGGCGGGCGAGTCGTAGCCCTGCAGCACGCCGTCGCGCACGAGCGCATCGAGGCGCGCTCCGACAGCCTCGGCGCCGGCCAGGGCCGCGTCCTCGTCGGCACCCGAGACGGCGACCAGGGTCCCGGCATCGGCAGCGCCCACGTCGGCGCGCAGGCTGGCGTCGAGCGCAAGCGCCGTCGCGCCGACCGGGCTCAGCGACGAGAGGTCGCCGCGCCAGGGTGAGGGCGACAGTGCGAGTGCGACCACGGCGGCGAGGGCGAGGGCGATCACCGCCCA
>JBBSBZ010000154.1:0-8141 GCA_038250795.1 Burkholderiales bacterium
GACGCCGGCCGCAGACGTGGATGCGACCTTCGAGCTGCACGCTGGCGCCCTGCGCCTGGCACTGCGTCCGGACCTCGGCGGCTCGGTCGCCGGCCTCTGGCATCGCGAGACGCCGATCCTGCGCTCGACCGAGCCGGAGCGCCTCGAGCAGTCGCGCCGGTCGGCGATGTTTCCGCTCCTGCCCTACTCGAATCGCCTCGCCTACCGGCGCTTTCGCTGGCGCGGCTGCGACTACACGACGCGTCCCAACTTCGACGACTCGCCGCACTCGCTGCACGGGGTCGGCTGGCTCCGCCCGTGGACCATCGTCTCGTCGAGCGTGCTCGAGGTCGTGCTGGAGATGAAGCACGGCGGCGACGCCGACTGGCCGTTTCCGTTCACCGCGCGCCAGTACTTCTCGCTCGGCCCCGAGTCGTTCGGCGCGCGGTTGCAGTTCACCAACGACGCCGAGGGCGAGCAGCCGGTCGGGCTCGGCTGGCATCCCTATTTCGCACGCCGCTCGCGCAGCCGCCTGCACATCGAGCTCTCCGACCGCTGGGACAGCGATGCCACCGGGCTGCCGACCCGCAAGGTCGCGCAGCACGGCATCGACAGCGACCTGTCGCACCTCGACTTCGACAACTGCTTCGAAGGCTGGCGTGGCCCGGCGCGGATACGCGACGAGCGCTTCTCGCTCCAGCTCTCGTCGTCGCTGCCCTACCTCGTCGTCTACACGCCGGCCGACCGCGACTACTTCTGCATCGAGCCGGTGAGCCATGTCAGCAACGCGATCCACATGGCCGACCCGGCGGCGCACGGGCTGGTCGCGCTCGCACCCGGAGCGACCCTCGAAGCCTGGATGAAGCTCGACGTCGCCGTGCTCTGAATCGGGAACTTCGGTTCAGGCGCGCCGCGCGCAAAGCGCGGTGTCTGGCCGACGGCGAGGGCCGTGAATGCGTCGGGCGTCGCAGAGCTGGAACCGCCGCGGCAGGGCCGAGGGGTACGGGCTTATACGTATAATCTTTGGCTGTGCTGAAATTCGCCCTGCCGCGCCCCTCGTTCGACGCGGTGTCCCGTGACGAGAGACGCGCGTCTTCGATTCGGGCCTTCGACGACGATCGCGACGAGCCTGCGTTTAGGCGCCTGAGTCGGGCCGAGGCGGAGGCATTCAGGCAGAGCCATCCGGTCCTGTCTCCGTGGCGCGTCGTCGCGGCGCAGGCAGCGCTCGGAGCGCTCGTCGGCATCATCGCCTGGGCCATCGCCGGCGAACGAGCGGCGGTGTCGGCGGGTTACGGAGCGGCCGTGGTGGTCGTGCCAGGTGCCCTGATGGCACGGGGCGCCACCAGCCGGTTGTCGTCGCTGTCGCCGGTCGTCAGCGCGGTGAGCATGCTGGGATGGGGGTTCGTGAAGATGGCGGTATCGGTGACCATGCTCGTGCTGGCCACCCGCATCGTGCCGGGGCTGGTCTGGCCGGCGCTGCTGGTGTCGATGGTGCTTTGCCTGCAGTCGTACTGGTTCGCGCTGCTCTGGCGCGGTCGCACGGCCTGACGACGAACCGACGACGTTTGACGAGACGAGATCTGGATTGACGAGATGGCCGCAGAAGAGCACGCCCTGACGCCCGGTGAATACATCATTCACCACCTGACCCATTTCGGCACCGGCAAGCCGAAGGGGCTGGTCGATTTCTCGGTCGTCAATTTCGACTCGGTGTTCTTCTCCATCGCGCTCGGCGTCGTCGGCTGCTTCGTGATGTGGCTGGCGGCGCGCAAGGCGACCTCTGGCGTGCCGGGCCGCTTCCAGGCCGCCGTCGAATGGCTGCTCGAGGGCATCGACAACGAGGCCAAGGGGATCGTCCACAACGCCGACAGCCGCCGCTTCGTCACGCCTCTGGCCGTGACGGTGTTCGTCTGGGTGGTGCTGCTCAACACGATGGACCTGCTGCCGGTCGATCTCCTGCCGCTGATCTGGAAGCAGATCTTTGGCGCCTCGGGCCACGACCCGGAGCACGCGTATCTGCGCGTCGTGCCCACCGCCGATCTCTCGATCACCATGGGCCTGTCGGTCGGCGTGTTCCTGCTCTGCATCTACTACAGCATCAAGATCAAGGGCCTCGGCGGCTGGCTGCACGAGCTCTACGTGGCCCCCTTCGGCACCATGAAGGTCACCGCCAATCCGCTCACCTGGATCGGCTTCGTGCTCCTCTCGCTCGCCAACGTCGGCATGCAGCTCGTCGAGTACGTGTCGAAGACCGTCTCGCACGGGATGCGGCTGTTCGGCAACATGTATGCGGGTGAGCTGATCTTCCTGCTCATCGCGATGCTGGGCGGCGCCTTCGCCCTGTCGGTCGGCGGCATCGCGCTGTCCCTGCTGCATATCTTCGCCGGCACGATCTGGGCGATCTTTCACATCCTGATCATCATCCTGCAGGCCTACGTCTTCATGATGCTGACGCTCGTCTACATCGGCCAGTCGCACGATTCGCACTGACCTTTCGCTTTCCCTTTCCCACCCTCACCAAAACTCTGGAGTCAACATGGAACTCATCGGTCTCGTCGCAGTCGCTGCCGGCCTCATCATCGGCCTGGGCGCGCTCGGCGCTTGCGTCGGCGTCGGCATCATGGCCAGCAAGTACCTCGAATCGGCCGCGCGCCAGCCGGAATTGATGGGCGTGCTGCAGACCAAGGTCTTCCTGCTGCTCGGCCTGATCGACGCCTCGTTCATCATCGGCGCGGGCATCGCCCTCTGGTACACGACGGCCAACCCGTTCCTGGCCCAGATCGCCAACCTGCCGAAGTAAATCCCCGGTCGCTTGCGAGGCGCTGCGGCGCCGCGCGGGCGCCTCGCCACTTCTACGAGTCATCGCCGTGAGCATTACCTCCACGTTCTGGATTCAGATGATCGTCTTCGTGATCCTCGCGTTGTTCACGATGAAGTTCATCTGGCCGCCGATCGCCGCTGCGCTGGACGAGCGCGCCGCCAAGATTCGCGAAGGCCTGTCGGCCGCCGACAAGGCCAAGGCCGAGCTCGCCACGGCGAACAAGCGGATCGAGCAGGAGCTGTCCTCGGCCCGCACCGACGCGGCGCAGCGCCTGGCCGACGCCGAGCGCCTTGCCCAGTCGATGGTCGAGGAGGCGAAGTCGCGCGCCAGCGACGAGGGCGCGAAGATCATCGCCGCGGCCCACGCCGAGGCCGAGCAGGAAGCCACGAAGGCGCGAGAGACCTTGCGCGAGCAGGTCGCGGCGCTCGCCGTGCGCGGCGCCGAGCAGATCCTGCGCCGCGAGGTCGACGCGAAGACGCACGCCGACCTCCTGGGTCAGCTGAAAGCGCAGCTGTAAGCCCATGGCCGAGCTCGCCACCATCGCACGGCCCTACGCCGAGGCCCTGCTCAAGGCGGCGGGCCCGGGCGACGCCGCCGCGTTCGCGGGCGAGATCCGCGCGCTCGGCGACGTTGCCGCGAATGCCCAACTGCGCCAGTTCGCGGACAGTCCGAAGATCCTGCCCGCACAGGTCTTCGACATGATCACGAGCGTCGCCCGCACGCCTTCGGGCGCGCCCCTGGGCGAGCCGGCGAAGAACCTGCTGCGCGCCGTCATCGACAACGGCAGGCTTGCCGCGCTGCCCGAGATCGCGGCGCAGTTCCAGGCCCTTGTCGACGCGAGGAGCGGCACCTCGCAGGCGACGATCGAGAGCGCTTTCCCGCTCGACGACGCACAGGTCGCCGAGGTGAAGGCGGCGATGGAGAAGCGCTTTGCGCGCAAGCTCGACGTCCGCGTCGACATCAAGCCCGAGCTGATCGGCGGCGTGCGCGTCGTCGTCGGCGACGAGGTGCTCGACACGTCGATCCGTGCGCGGCTCGACCAGATGAAGGCGGCGTTGACGGCGGCCTGACCCGCCGCCTCCCGCATCGAATTTCTTTCCCTTGAGTTTCAACCAGCCTGCCCGAACTGCAGACCGGAGCCGACATGCAACTGAATCCCGCTGAAATTTCCGAGCTGATCAAGAGCCGCATCGAAGGGCTCGCCGTTTCGGCCGACATCCGCAACCAGGGCACCGTCGTCTCGGTGACCGACGGCATCTGCCGCGTCCACGGACTCTCCGAGGCGATGCAGGGCGAGATGCTCGAGTTTCCCGCCGCACCCGACGGCTCGGCCACCTACGGCCTGGCGCTCAACCTCGAGCGCGACTCGGTCGGCGCCGTGATCCTGGGCGAGTACGAGCACATCTCCGAAGGCGACACCGTCAAGTGCACGGGCCGCATTCTGGAAGTGCCGATCGGCCCCGAGCTGAAGGGCCGCGTCGTCAACGCGCTCGGCGCGCCGATCGACGGCAAGGGCCCGATCAACGCCAAGCTGTCGGCGCCGATCGAGAAGATCGCTCCGGGCGTGATCGCCCGCAAGTCGGTCGACCAGCCGATGCAGACCGGCCTGAAGTCGATCGACTCGATGGTGCCGATCGGCCGTGGCCAGCGCGAGCTGATCATCGGCGACCGCCAGACCGGCAAGACCGCGGTGGCGATCGACACGATCATCAACCAGAAGGGTCAGAACATGACCTGCATCTACGTCGCCATCGGCCAGAAGGCGTCGTCGGTGAAGAACGTGGTGCGCGCCCTCGAGGCGAGCGGGGCGATGGAGTACACCATCGTCGTCGCCGCGACGGCCGCCGAGTCGGCGGCGATGCAGTACGTGTCGGCCTACTCCGGCTGCACGATGGGCGAGTATTTCCGTGATCGTGGCGAGGATGCGCTGATCGTCTACGACGACCTCTCGAAGCAGGCCGTGGCCTATCGCCAGGTGTCGCTGCTGCTGCGCCGCCCGCCGGGCCGGGAAGCCTATCCCGGCGACGTGTTCTATCTCCACAGCCGCCTGCTCGAGCGCGCCGCGCGTGTCAACGAGAAGTATGTCGAGGACTTCACCAAGGGTGAAGTCAAGGGCAGGACCGGCTCGCTGACGGCGCTGCCGATCATCGAGACCCAGGCCGGCGACGTCTCGGCGTTCGTGCCGACCAACGTGATCTCGATCACCGACGGCCAGATCTTCCTCGAGACCTCGCTTTTCAACGCCGGCATCCGGCCGGCCATCAACGCCGGCATCTCGGTGTCGCGCGTCGGCTCGGCGGCGCAGACCAAGGTGATCAAGGCACAGTCGGGCGGCATCCGCACCGACCTCGCGCAGTACCGCGAGCTCGCCGCGTTCGCCCAGTTCGCCTCCGACCTCGACGAGTCGACCAGGAAGCAGCTCGACCGCGGCGCCCGCGTCACCGAGCTTTTGAAGCAGAACCAGTACTCGCCGCTGCCGATCTCGCTGATGGGCGCGTCGCTCTTCGCGGTGAACAAGGGCTTCATGGACGACATCGACGTCAAGAAGGTGCTTGCCTTCGAGAGCGGCCTGCACACGCACCTGAAGACCAGCCACGCCGCGCTCCTGAAGAAGATCGAGGACACGAAGGCGCTCGACAAGGACGCGGAAGCCGAGCTGTCGGCCGCCGTCGGCGCCTTCAAGAAGTCGTTCGCCTGATCGACTGACGGCCCGCGCAACAAGGAACAGCCATGGCAGCCGGCAAAGAGATCCGCGGCAAGATCAAGAGTGTCGAGAACACCAAGAAGATCACCAAGGCGATGGAGATGGTCGCCGCCTCGAAGATGCGAAAGGCGCAGGAGCGGATGCGCGCCGCGCGCCCCTATGCCGAGCGCGTGAGAAGCCTCGCGGCCAACCTGTCGCACGCGACGCCGGAGTACAAGCACCCCTTCCTGGTCGCCAACGACAAGGCGAAGACGGCGGGCGTCATCGTCGTCACCACCGACAAGGGCCTGTGCGGCGGCCTCAACACCAACGTGCTGCGCGCCGTCACCACCAAGCTGCGCGAGCTCGACGCCCAAGGCGTCAAGGCCGAGGCGGTGGCGATCGGCAACAAGGGCTTCGGCTTCCTGAACCGAGTCGGCGCCAAGGTGGTATCGCACGCGATCCAGCTCGGCGACACGCCGCAGCTCGAAAAGCTGATCGGGCCCGTCAAGGTGCTGCTCGACGACTATGCCGCAGGCAAGCTGAAGGCCGTCTACATCAGCTACACCCGCTTCATCAACACGATGCGCCAGGAGCCACTGATCCAGCAGCTGCTGCCGCTGTCGGACGAGCACATGCAGCGCGAAGAGGGCAAGCACGGCTGGGACTACATCTACGAGCCCGACGCCAAGGTCGTGATCGACGAGCTTCTCGTGCGCTACGTCGAGGCGCTGGTCTACCAGGCCCTGGCCGAGAACATGGCCTCCGAGCAGTCGGCGCGCATGGTGGCGATGAAGTCGGCGACCGACAACGCCGGCAGCGTGATCGGCGAGCTGAAGCTCGTCTACAACAAGACGCGGCAGGCCGCGATCACCAAGGAACTCTCCGAGATCGTCGCGGGTGCGGCCGCTGTCTAGCGGCTCCGGCGATCGGTTCGACAGATTTGGATTGAAGGAAAGAGAACATGGCTGACATGCAAACCGCCGCCGCCGCGCAGGGCAAGATCGTCCAGTGCATCGGCGCCGTCGTCGACGTGGAGTTCCCGCGCGACCAGATGCCCAAGATCTACGACGCCTTGAAGATGGAAGGCTCCGCGCTCACGCTCGAGGTCCAGCAGCAGCTCGGCGACGGCGTCGTCCGGACGATCGCGCTCGGTGCCTCCGACGGCCTGCGCCGCGGCATGGTCATCAACAACACGGGTGCGGCGATCTCGGTGCCCGTCGGGCCGGCCACGCTCGGCCGGATCATGGACGTGCTCGGCAACCCGATCGACGAGCGTGGCCCGGTCGACCAGTCGCTGACGGCGTCGATTCACCGCAAGCCGCCCGCGTACGACGAGCTCTCCCCTTCGCAGGATCTGCTCGAGACCGGCATCAAGGTGATCGACCTCGTCTGCCCGTTCGCCAAGGGCGGCAAGGTCGGCCTGTTCGGCGGTGCCGGCGTCGGCAAGACCGTCAACATGATGGAGCTCATCAACAACATCGCCAAGGCGCACAGCGGCCTGTCGGTGTTCGCGGGCGTCGGCGAGCGCACGCGCGAGGGCAACGATTTCTATCACGAGATGGCCGATTCGGGCGTCGTGAATCTGGAGAACCTGGGCGAGTCGAAGGTCGCGATGGTCTACGGCCAGATGAACGAGCCGCCGGGCAACCGCCTGCGCGTCGCGCTCACGGGCCTGACGATCGCCGAGTCGTTCCGCGACGAGGGCAAGGACGTGCTCTTCTTCGTCGACAACATCTACCGCTACACGCTCGCCGGCACCGAAGTCTCGGCGCTGCTCGGCCGGATGCCGTCGGCGGTCGGCTACCAGCCGACGCTGGCCGAGGAGATGGGGCGGCTCCAGGAGCGGATCACGTCGACCAAGGTCGGCTCGATCACTTCGATCCAGGCCGTCTACGTCCCCGCGGACGACCTGACCGACCCGTCGCCGGCGACCACCTTCGCCCACCTCGACTCGACCGTCGTGCTCTCGCGCGACATCGCCTCGCTCGGCATCTATCCGGCGGTCGACCCGCTCGACTCGACCTCGCGCCAGCTCGACCCGAACGTCGTCGGCGCCGAGCACTACGAGACCGCGCGCGCCGTCCAGGGCACGCTGCAGCGCTACAAGGAGCTGCGCGACATCATCGCCATCCTCGGCATGGACGAGCTCGCCCCGGAAGACAAGCTCGCCGTCGCCCGCGCCCGCAAGATCCAGCGCTTCCTGTCGCAGCCGTTCCACGTGGCCGAGGTGTTCACCGGCACGCCCGGCAAGTACGTGTCGCTCAAGGAAACGATCCGCGGCTTCAAGATGATCGTCAGCGGCGAGTGCGACTCGCTCCCGGAGCAGGCGTTCTACATGGTCGGCGGCATCGACGAGGCCTTCGAGAAGGCCAAGACGCTCAAGTAAGCCGGCGACGCACGGAGGAATTCGATATGGCCACGCTGCAAGTCGACGTCGTCTCCGCCGAAGAGCAGATCTTCTCGGGCGAGGCGAAGTTCGTCGCGCTGCCGGGCGAGATGGGCGAGCTCGGCATTTATCCGCGCCACGCGCCGCTCATCACGCGCATCAAGCCGGGAGCCGTCCGCATCCAGCGCGCCGACAACGACGAGGAGGAGTTCGTCTTCGTCGCCGGCGGCATCCTCGAGATCCAGCCCGGCTCGGTGACGGTGCTCGCC
>JBBSBZ010000155.1:0-8133 GCA_038250795.1 Burkholderiales bacterium
GATCACCTTGCCGCCCGTCAGGATGGCGATGTCCTCGAGCATGGCCTTGCGACGGTCGCCGAAGCCCGGCGCCTTGACGGCGACGACCTTGAGGATGCCGCGCAGCGTGTTGACCACGAGGGTCGCGAGCGCTTCGCCTTCGACTTCTTCGGCGACGATCAGCAGCGGACGGCCAGACTTGGCGACCTGCTCGAGCGTCGGCAGAAGATCGCGGATGTTGCTGATCTTCTTGTCGAACAGCAGCACGAACGGGTTGTCGAGCGCAGCGGTCTGCTTCTCGGGGTTGTTGATGAAGTAGGGCGAGAGGTAGCCGCGGTCGAACTGCATGCCCTCGACGACTTCGAGCTCGGAGTTGAGCGACTTGCCGTCTTCGACGGTGATGACGCCTTCCTTGCCGACCTTGTCCATCGCCTCGGCGATGATCTTGCCGACTTCCTCGTCGCTGTTCGCCGAGATCGTGCCGACCTGGGCGATTTCCTTCGATGTCGTCGTCGGCTTGCTCTGCTTTTTCAGTTCCTCGACAAGCGCCGTGACGGCCTTGTCGATGCCGCGCTTCAGATCCATCGGGTTCATGCCCGCGGCGACGTACTTCATGCCTTCGCGGACGATCGCCTGGGCGAGCACCGTGGCCGTCGTCGTGCCGTCACCCGCGATGTCCGAGGTCTTGGAAGCGACTTCCTTGACCATCTGGGCGCCCATGTTTTGGAGCTTGTCCTTGAGCTCGATCTCCTTGGCGACCGAAACCCCGTCCTTGGTGACCGTGGGGCCGCCGAAGGAGCGCTCGAGCACCACGTTGCGACCCTTGGGTCCGAGGGTGACCTTGACCGCGTTGGCCAGGATGTTCACACCCTCGACCATGCGCGCGCGGGCGTCGCCGCCGAATGAAACGTCTTTTGCTGCCATTTCTTTTCTCCGTTGCCTTGCTTACTTCTCGACGACGGCGAAGAGGTCTTCCTCGCGCATCACCAGGAGCTCGTCGCCATCGACCTTGACGGTCTGGCCGCTGTACTTGCCGAAGAGGACGCGGTCGCCCTTCTTGACGTTCATGGCGACGATGTCGCCGCGCTCGTTGCGCTTGCCGGGTCCGACCGACAGGACTTCGCCCTGATCAGGCTTCTCGGCGGCGTTGTCGGGAATGACGATTCCCGAGGCGGTCTTGGTTTCCTGCTCCACGCGCTTCACGATCACGCGATCGGCCAACGGACGAAGTTTCATGGCATCTCCTGGATGAGTTCGATTCTGCAGAGGTCTGGAAGGGCGGTCCGGCGTGGCCGAGGGTCGCCCTTCCTCGAGGGGTTAGCACTCATCGATTCAGAGTGCTAGCAAAAGCATTATAGGGAGGCAAGGTCCCGTTTCAAGGGGAGGCGGCGCTTTTCTCGGTCATTCAGGCGACTGCGCGTTCACCGCCGCTGCGTACAGTGCAGGCTATGGCCCGTCCCCTGATCGCCCTCGACGCCGACGGCGTCCTGCTCGACTTCCACCTCGGCTACGCCGGCGCCTGGCAGCGCGCCTTCGGGGCGATGCCGGTCGAGCGCGATCCGCTCGCGTACTGGCCGATCGACCGCTGGACCGTCGATCGGCTGGACGACGCCGGACGCGCCCATTTCCGCCGCCATTTCGACGACCTCTTCTGGTCGTCGGTGCCGGTCATCGACGGAGCGGTGGCCGCATGCCATCGACTCCGCGACGCCGGCTTCGACCTGGTCTGCGTCTCGGCGCTCGACGCCGAGTTCGAGTCGGCGCGGCTGCGCAACCTGCGCCAGAGCGGCTTTCCGATCGAGCGCGTCGTCGCCACGGGCAACGCCGTCGGCACGCGCAGCCCGAAGGCCGAGGCGATCGCGGCTCTCGATCCAGAGGCCTTCGTCGACGACTACCTGCCGTATTTCCGCGGCATCCCCCGCAGCGTCCACGCGGCCCTGGTGCTGCGGGCGCCGAATGGCAGTCCGAACGAAGGCGCGGAGCTCTCGATCACGTCGTCGGTCCACGACGACCTCAGCGGATTTGTCGACTACTGGCTGACGCGCTGACCGGCGCGCCGCGAGCAGCACCCTAGGCTTCGGGTTCGGCCTCGCCGTCCTTCGGCCTGGCGGCGAGCGCGAAGGCCTCGCTCGCCCAGGCGCCGAAGTCGTTGTTCTTGCAGCGCGGGCTGCAAAACGGCCGGGCCGGATTGCTCGCGGCGTAGAGCGCGTCGCCACCGCAGGTCGGGCAGCGCACGAAGCGGGCAGCGAACGGCTCGTCGGGGCTCATGCGCACAAGGTGAGCTCGAACGGCGTGTCCTCGCTGCTCGGGCGCAGTCGCCCGTCAGTCTCCTGTCGCATCAGCCGCACCAGCACCATCAGCCGGTGGCCACTGATCTCGGGGACGAGGCTCAGCGCCGGGTCGATGCGAACCCGCATCAACGAGTAGATCCGGCCGGGCTGCAGGCTCTGCGAGTACTGCCCGTCCTTCGCGACCACCTGATGCGGCGAACCGGAGTCGCGCAACAGGCCGAGCAGGACCTGCAGCGCCTCGGCCAGGGGCATCAGGGACGAGACCCACTGCATCAGGTCGCTTCGGCGACGTGCCGCGTCGAGCTGCTGCCACGCGTAGTAGGCGGGCAGGTCGAACTCGCAGGTGCCGCCCGGAATGCTGATCCGGCTGCGGATGCTCATCAGCCACTCGTTCGAGGTGAGCGCCGCGCCGGCCTTGCCCGCGACCTGATTCAGTCGAGCAAAGGCGCCGTCGATGCGGCCGAGCATCTCCTCGAGAGGCGCCTCGGCGATGGCAGGGTTGCCGCGAAAGCCGAGCAGCTGCTGGCGATGCCGCTCGAGTTCCTTGAGCAGGTCGGACTTGAGGTCGGCTCGCGCGCCGACATCCATGATCTCGAAGATCGTCGCCAGCGCATGATGATGATCGACGGCGCTGTCACGGGCGATCAGCTGTCCGAGCCGGTCGAACAGATGCTCGAGCCGAAGCATCGTGCGGATGCCCTCGTTGAACGGATATTCGTAGCGGATCAAGGCGAAGGCGTCGGCGCAGCAACCGCGGGTCGTTCAGCCGGCCTCGGACCGGCGGTCGGCGCGATTGTTCCATAGCGAATCGGCGACATCCGTCCGCGCGCTCATGGCCGACTTCCTATCGTGGCCTCCCAGAGCTGCCGGACGTCTTCGCCCAGCTCGGCGAGCGAGCTGCCGCTGTTGTCGATCACGGCATCGGCGGCGTCGCGTCGCGCCCGGCGCGTGGCCTGCTGCGCGATGACGGCACGGGCGCTCGCTTCGGTCCACCCGGGCCGCGCCGCGACGCGCTCGATCTGCACGGACTCTTCGCAATCGACGACCCAGACGCGATCGACCTTCGCGCGCCAGTGGCCCGATTCGACCAGAAGCGGCACGTCGAAGACGATCGCCGGCGTCGAAGGCGCGGCGCCCTTGGCCTGGCGCGCGGCCTCCGCGCCGATGAGCGGATGCAGGATCGCCTCGAGGCGGGCGCGCGCGTCGCTGTCGCCGAACGCGAGGGCGCGCATCCGCGCACGATCGAGGCCACCGTCGGCGGCAATGACATCGGCGCCGAAGCGCGACCGGATCGCATCGATGGCAGCGCCGCCCGCAAGCGTGAGCTGGCGCGCGATCAGATCGGTGTCGACGAGCCGCGCGCCGAGCGCCGCGAGCATCGCTCCGACCGTGCTCTTGCCGCTGCCGATGCCGCCGGTCAGGCCGATCCGCAAGGGCGTTGCCACCGTCACGCTCGCCTCAGGTCCAGCGCAGCCAGCCGAGGACACGCTCCTGGCCCGCGAACATCACGACGAGCGCGGCGCCCGCGAGGAAGGGCCCGAACGGCACGTAGCGTCCCTCGCGAAGCGCCGACGACATCTTCATCGCGATGCCGACGATCGCGCCGATGATCGAGGCGCCGAGCACGATCGGCAGGATCATCTTCCAGCCGAGCCAGGCGCCGAGCGCGGCGAGGAGCTTGAAGTCACCGAAGCCCATGCCTTCCTTGCCGGTCGTGAGCTTGAACGCCCAGTACACCGACCAGAGCGACAGGTAGCCGGCGACCGCGCCCCAGACGGCATCGCCGAGCGGGATGGTCCAGCCTAGCGAGGCGACCACGATCCCGGCCCAGAGGAGCGGCAGCGTCATGTTGTCGGGCAGGAGCGTGGTGTCCCAGTCGATACCGGCGAGTGCCACCAGCATTGCGCAGAAAGCGCACCAGACGAGGGTGAGCGGCTGGGCGCCGAAGTGCCAGCCGACCAGGCCGAACAGCGCCGCGGTCGCGAGCTCGACGAAGGGATAGCGCGCCGAGATCGGCGCGCGGCATGCCGAGCAGCGGGCGCGCAGCCAGAGCCAGCTCGCGACCGGAATGTTCTCGTACCAGTGAATGGCGTGCCCGCACGACGGGCAGCGCGAGCGCGGCGTCGACAGGGTGATCGCCGGCGTCTCGTCGTGGGCGACCCCGAGCAGGTCGGCGCTCTCCATCTTCCAGCCGCGCTCGAGCATGAGCGGGAGGCGATGGATCACGACGTTGAGAAAGCTGCCGACGCACAGGCCGAACAGCGCGAGGACGAAGGGAGAGAGGAAGAGCTCCTGGGCGGGCATCGCCCGTCCTCAGACCACCTGGCCCAGCTTGAAGATCGGCAGGTACATCGACACGACGATGCCGCCGATGAGCGTGCCCAGGATGACGATGATGAAAGGCTCCATCAGGCTCGACAGGCCCTTGACGGCCTCGTCAACCTCGTCCTCGTAGAACTCCGCGGCCTTGGCAAGCATCGCGTCGAGCGAGCCCGACTCCTCGCCGATGGCGCACATCTGAAGCACCATCACCGGAAAGACGCCGGTCGCCTGCATCGAGGTGGTGAGCGCGGAGCCGGTCGATACGTCCTTCTGGATCTTCTCGGTCGCTTCCGCGAACACGGCGTTGCCCGACGCTCCGCCGACCGAGTCGAGCGCTTCGACGAGCGGGACACCGGCCGCGAACATCGTCGACAGCGTGCGCGTCCAGCGCGCGACCGACGACTTGTTGACCAGCTCGCCGAACACCGGCACGCGCAGCAGGAGCCTGTCCATGTAGCGCTGCATCTTCACGGAGCGCTTCCACGACTGCATGAAGAAGTAGATCCCGCCGCCGAGGAAGCCGAAGATCAGGTACCAGTACGACGTGAAGAACTTCGACATCGCGATGACCACCAGCGTCGGCGCCGGGAGATCGGCGCCGAAGGACTTGAAGACGTCCTCGAAGGCCGGGATCACGAAGATCATGATGACCGTCAGCACGACGAACGCGACGACCAGCACGGCAACCGGATAGATCATCGCCGACTTGATCTTGTTCTTGATCGCCATCGTCTTCTCTTGATAGATGGCGAGACGGTCGAGCAGCGTTTCCAGAATACCGCCCGACTCGCCGGCTTCGACGAGGTTGCAGTAGAGGGCATCGAAGTAGAGCGGGTGCTTGCGGAATGCGGCTGACAGGCTCGTGCCGGTTTCGACGTCGGAGCGGATGTCGGTCAGCAGGCGCGTCAGCTTGGGATTGGTCGACCCGCGGGCGACGATGTCGAACGACTGGATCAGCGGCACGCCGGCACGCATCATGGTGGATAGCTGGCGGGTGAAGACGGCGATGTCCTTCTGCTTGATCGCCTTGCCGCCGCTCATGCGGCGCTTCTTCACCTTGTTGACCATCACGCCCTGGCGGCGCAGGCTGGCGCTGACCATGGCTTCGCCGCCGGCGCGCATCTCGCCACGAACGGGCTTGCCGTTCTTGTCCTTGCCTTCCCATTCGAAGACGATGTCCTTGATCCGCGCCTTCGCAGCCAGTGCCGTTGCCATACGTCTTCGAGGAGCTAACCTCGCCTTTGCTTTCTCGTTTGCTACTCGTTCGTGACCGAGATCAGCTCTTCCAGCGTCGTCACGCCGGCGCGAACCTTCAGCAGTCCCGACTGGCGCAAGTCGCGCACGCCGTCACGCTGGGCCTGCTCGGCGATGTCCATCGAACTTCCCGAACCGAGGATGATCTTCTGCATCTCTTCGTTGATCGGCATGACTTGGTAAATGCCGACGCGCCCCTTGTAACCGTTGTTGCACATCGAACAGCCGACCGCACGAAACGGCTTCCAGTTGCCGTCGAGATCCTCCGGCTTGAAGCCGGCCTTGAGCATCGCCTCGCGAGGATAGTCGGCCGGCGTCTTGCAGTTCTCGCAGAGCTTCCTCGCCAGCCGCTGCGCCGTGATCAGCAGCACGCTCGCAGCGATGTTGAACGCGGCCACGCCCATGTTCGAGAGGCGCGTGAGGGTCGTCGGCGCATCGTTGGTGTGCAGGGTCGACATCACCATGTGGCCAGTCTGCGCCGCCTTCAGGGCGATGTCGGCGGTCTCGAGGTCGCGGATCTCGCCGACCATGATGATGTCGGGATCCTGGCGCAGGAACGACTTCAGCGCGACCGCGAAGTTGAGCCCCGCCTTGTCGTTGACGTTGACCTGGTTCACGCCCGGGAGGTTGATTTCCGCCGGGTCCTCGACCGTGGCGATGTTCACGCCCGGCTGGTTCAGGATGTTGAGGCAGGTGTAGAGCGAGACGGTCTTGCCCGAGCCGGTCGGCCCGGTGACGAGCACCATGCCGTAGGGCCGGGCGATCGCCTTGAGCAGCCGCTCCTTCTCGATTTTCTCGTAGCCGAGCGCCTCGATGCCGACCTTGGCGCTCGACGGGTCGAGGATCCGGATCACGATCTTCTCGCCGAAGAGGGTGGGCAGCGTGCTGACCCGGAAATCGATCGCCTTGTTGCCGAACTTGAGCTTCATCCGGCCGTCCTGCGGCACGCGCCGCTCGGCGATGTCGAGTCGGGAGATGACCTTGATGCGGGCGGAAAGCTTGTCCTTGATCGCGAGCGGTGGTTGGGTGATCTCGCGCAACTCGCCGTCGACGCGAAAGCGCACGCGGTAGTGGTATTCGTAGGGCTCGAAGTGCAGGTCGGACGCGCGCAGGTTGATGGCGTCGATGAGCATCTTCTGCAGGAAGCGGACGACCGGCGCGTCCTCGACTTCACTCTGCGCCTCGGAGGATTCCTGCGGCGCGGTGACGTCGTCGGTGACGTCGAACTCGAAGTCGCCCGACGCCAGCGACTCCATCGCCTCGTTCGTGCTCGCGCCGGTGGTCTCGAGGAGCTTGGCGAGCTTGTCGTGCTCGACGATGACCCACTCGGGCGAGAGCTGGGTCGCGAACTTGATCCGCTCGGCGGCTTCCTGGTCGGTCGGGTCGGCACCACCGATGAAGAGCCGGTTGCCGCGCTTGCCCAGGACGACAACCTGGTACTGCGACGCGAGCTTGGACTCGATGACGTTCTTCGGCAGCTTGGTCGAATCGATCGCGCTCAGGTCGAGGAGCGGGAGCGCCAGGGCGACGGAGAGCGTGTGCGCGAGGTCGGCGGAAGACACCGAACCGGCGGCGATGACCGATGCGACGAAGCTGGACCGCTTCTCGCGCGAACTGCGGACAAGTTCCTCGGCGACTTTCGGATTCAGCTTGCCGGCGTGAACCAGCACCCTCGCCACGCCGGAGAGGGCGGAGTGTGGAGCGTCGGCAAGCGTGTCCAACCTGGAGGGGTCCGATCAGAGTCGAAATGAGCGGACGATCATCGCCGATTCACCCTGGGCTGTAAACGACGGGAGCGATAGCGTGCGCCAACAATTCACGCGTGCTTGCGAGCGGGTCGAAGGACCGTGAAGGCTTGCGAGGAGTCAGCGCCGCTGCGAAAGATTGCCGGGCGTGGAAATGGTCGGGGTGAGAGGATTCGAACCTCCGGCCTCTACGTCCCGAACGTAGCGCTCTACCAGGCTAAGCTACACCCCGATTTTTCGTCCACCTGGGCCCTGGCCGACAGCGTCGCGCGGGGCGCGTCGCCTTCAAAGTCGGTCAGGACGATCGGTCGATGGATCGAACGGAGAAGTCTAGCAGAGCGTCGCGGTAGGGCGAGCCCGGCAGCACCTCGAGCGAGGCACAGGCCTTGTCGGCTTCCGTGCGCGCGGCGTCGCGCGTCGCGGCGAGAGCGCCGGTCTTGCGCACGATGGTCACGATCTCCGTGAGCCGCTCCACCTCGCCCTGCTGGATCGCGTGGCGCACCAGGGCCCTCTCGTCGGCGGTGCCGCGTTCCATCGCGATC
>JBBSBZ010000156.1:0-8110 GCA_038250795.1 Burkholderiales bacterium
CACGCCGAACACGGTGACCTGGAACGGCAGCAGGAACATGCAATAGAACAGCAGCACCAGCCACGGTGCGTTGCGGAAGAAGTGGGTCACGAACCAGGCGCTCTTTCGCACCGGCGAGAGCGGCGAGATCTGGGCGAAGCCCAGAAAGATGCCGGCGATGGTACCGACGCCCATCGCGATGGCGCTGATCGCCAGGTTGAAGACGAAGCCGCGGAGCAGGAGCGGTGTCCACTTCCAGAGGGTCTCGACGATGGTCGGATCGCCCGCCTTCGCCTGCGCGCCGGCGATCGTGCAGCCGACCAGGAAGAGCATGGCCAGCAGCGCGCCGTGCACGCCGCCGAGGCGCATCGTCGGCGCGCCGGCCAGCCGCTCCTGGCTCGACGTGCGCGCCAGGCGCGCAGCCGCGGGCATCAGCACCGGCAGGTCGGTCGCCTGGGGCAGCGGCGCGAAGGGCGACAAGCGTTTCCTCATGCGCCGAACCCCGGCACCTTGAGCGAGCGCTCCCAGCGGTGCATGACGAATACGAGGAGGCCGACCAGCGTGAAGTAGCAGACCATCAGCACGTTCATCATCACCCGCACGTTGAGCTCGTCGGACCAGATCTGGCTCGCCACGTAGAGCATCTCCGGCACCGCGATGGCGTACGCGAGCGTCGTCGTCTTGACGAGGTTCACGAGGTTGTTGTTGAGCGCCGGCAGCGTGATCCGAAATGCCAGCGGCAGGACGATCAGCAGGTAGGTGCGAAGGCGGCTGAAGCCGAGCGACTCGGCGGCCTCGACGGTCGTCTTCGGGACGGCCTCGATGCCGGCCCGGAAGATCTCGACGTTGAAGGCGCCGGCGAAGAACGACAGCGACACGATCGTCCAGGTGACGTTGCTCACGGTCGGCAGCGCGATGCCGGAAGCGCGTGCGCTGTTGATGAGGGCGCCGACGCCGAAGAAGAAGAAGTAGAGCTGGACCAGCGGCGGCGTGTTGCGAAAGAGCTGGATGTACCAGTAGATGATCTTGCGGGTGAAGTGCAGTCGCGAGCCCTGCAGCCATGCGCCGACGATGCCGATCAGGACGCTCAGCACGATGCAGCTGACCGCGAGCCTGACCGTCATCAGGAACCCGGACGCGAAGCGCGCGCGATCGAACGCGTCGTACAGGATGGTGAGATTGATGCCGGTGGCGTCGTTCAACGCCCGGAACCAATCCCAGATCGGCTGCATCGGCCTGGCTTCTCAGCCGGTCGCCGCAGCGGCGCCGGTCACGACTCGCGCGCCGGCCGGCCTGCCGCCCGTCACTACTTGTACTTGGCGTGCATGTCCTCGGCGAACTTGGTGGGTTTGATGGCCCACTTCTTCTCGAGCTGCTGGATCAGGCCGGTCTTGTGCCAGTCGGTCATGGTCTTCGCCATGAAGTCGGCGAAGCCCTTCTCGCCCTGCTTGACGGCGATGCCCCACGGCACGAACAGGATCGAGTCGAGCGGCATCTCGTAGGCGGACCATTCGGGCTTGAGCATCTCGCCGACGATGGCGGTGTCGTCGTAGGCGAAGGCAACGCAATTTCCGTTCCTGAGCGCCGCGAAGGCCTCGGCGGTACCCGGGAAGGCCACGCCCTCGACGCCGTACTTCTCCTGCAGTTCCTTGTTGTAGAAAGCGCCCTGGATCAGGCAGACCTTCTTGCCCCTGAGCTGGCCCCAGTCGGTGAGCTTGGTGGACTTCAGCGCCAGGACGTTGGTACCGGAGCCGTAGTAGTTGGGGTCGACGATGTCGATGATCTTGCGCCGCTCGGGCGTGTCGCTCATCGTCGCGATCATCAGGTCGATCTTGCCCTGCTGCAGGAACTGCATGCGGTTCGACGAGACGACCGGCACGAGCTCGAGCCTGACGCCCAGGCGCTTGGCCACGTCGGCGGCGAGGTCGGGCTCGAAGCCGACGATCTTGCCCGACGGGTCGATGAATCCGAAGGGCCGGTAGTCGGCCTTGGTGCCGACCACCAGGACACCCTTGCTCTTGATGTCGGACAGGGCGTCGGCACGGGCCGCGGTGACGCCGGCCAGCGCCAGCACGGCGGTAGCCGCGACGATCGAGACGATTCGCTTGAGCATGAGCTTCTCCTTGATGGAACCGAGGGGATGATGCGAGGTAGCGCAATGGCCTGGCGGCCGGAGCGGCGATCTTATGCGGGAAGGAGCGCCCGCGGCGACGTCGCAAGCCCGGGTTCGATCAAGGCCCCACTCGCAGGCGCCGGCCCGTCACAGACAGCTGTCGTGCTCGTAGCTGCAGCAGGCTGGCTCGAGCGTTCCGATTGCCGAGCTGCGTTCTAGTCGTCGGATCGAAGCATCAGCGTGACGAGCCCCATAAGGGCGGCACCCGCGGCGGCTGCCATCAACAGGGCCTTGACCGGCTCGTCCTTGGCGTAGCCCACGGCGGCGTCCTGCGCTTGGCGGGCTGCATCCGTGGCGCGCGTCTTCGCGTCGGCGAGCATGTCCTTGCCACGATCGGCCGCGACGCCCACGCGGGCCGAAGCGTCAGCCACGGCTGACTTCAGGGTGTCGCGCACGCGATCGACCGTCGTCGATGTGCCTTCCAGCCCCTGACGCAAGGCGTGGCGGGTGGAGTCGAGCGCTTCTTGCGCCTTGTCGGCGGCCTCGTCGACGGCTCTTGGGCCAGAGGTCGGATACGGATGCGGGGTGTCCATGGAAATCTCCGGGGTGGCGTGGTGAGGTCGATCGTTCAGCGCCGTGGCGCGGGCTTGTCGCTGAACTTCCTGAGGACGAAATTGGTCGCGAGGGTCAGCAACGCTGACCGCACGGCAAATCGGATGAGACTACCGAACATGGGTGCTCCTGGTGACAAAAAGGCGCCCGGTCGGCTGGTCTGCCAGGCCGGGCTGTGGCCGATGAATCAGCGCTTCTTCACGGCGTCCCTGACGTCGCCGGCGGTCTTCTGCGCCTTGCCTTCGACTTCCTTCGCCATGCCTTTGGCCTGCTGGCTCTTGCTGCCGACGACCTCGCCCGTCTTCTCCTGAACCTTGCCCGCAGCTTCCTTCATGGAGCCTTTCACTTGGTCCTTGTTCATCATCACTTCCACAAATAGAGCGACAGTGCTCCGAAGCGGATTGAGCACCTTTGGCCGATCTTCGAATGCCAGTGGGCAAGACGGTGCGGCGTGGGGCTCGGCCTACACGCTCAGCGGCGCACCTCGAGCCTCGACCTCTGCCAAGTCTCGGCCGGCGAGTACGACGGCTTCTTCGAGACGGGGCTGTCGCCGTGGGACGTCGCCGCCGGCTGGGAACGCGCCGGGACTCACGGCTCGTCGATCCGACGTCGCGCGGCGGTCCCGATCACCAGGCCGACGCCGCCGAGCACGACGATGGAGGTCCACGCGAGTCGCCACGTCAGACTCTCGCCGAGAAGTGCCACGGCACCGAGTGCTGCGATCACCGGCACCGTCAGCTGCACCGCCGAGGCCTGTGTCGCCCGGATCCGGGGCAGCACCGTGTACCAGATGGCGTAGCCGATGCCCGACGTCACCGCGCCGGACATGACGGCGAATCCGATGCCGGGGCCGGTGAGCTGCGCCCTCGACCAGAGTCCGGCGCTCAAGATCAGGCCGAACGCAGCGGCGCGCAGGAAGTTGCCCGCCGTGACCTGCAGCGCGGGCCCGGCAAGGCGGCCGCGCAGCGTGTATGCGCCCCACGCCGCGCCGGCCACCACCATCAGGAGCGATGCCCGCAGATCGGGCGCATGTGCGCCGGGCATCAGCAGTGCCACAAGACCGCCACATGCCGCCGCGAGACCCCAGGATTGGGCCGCTCGCAGGCGCTCGCCTCGCATCAGGCCGAAGCCGATCATCGTCACCTGCACGGCGCCGAACAACAACAGCGCGCCGACGCCGGTAGGCAATCCGACATACGCATACGAGAAGCTGGCGGCGTACATGAACAAGGCCAGAGCGGACGGCCAGTCTCCCTTCGCACGACTGCCTGCGCTGCGCGCCCGCACGATCACCGCGAGGGTCACGGCACCCGAGACGAGTCGCAAGGTCGTGAACGAGGCCGGGTCGATGCTGCCCGACTTCAGGGCGAGCCGACACAGCAGCGAATTCCCCGCGAAGGCGATCATCGACACGGCCGTCAGGAAAATCGTGGTCATCGAAAGTTTCGGGATGGAGTTCCGCCGTGTGCTGGAGGAGGCCTGCCAGGCTCGCTGCGAAGCGGACCGCACGCCTGCTCGACAATGAGGGGGTCACCCGGCGTCAGACGGGGATCGAACATGGAAAGGCTAGTCGTGCCCGAAAGAAGCTGCACCGAAAGCCGCTGCTCGTCGCAGGTGTGCCCGGGCCGCGGACCGTGAACATGGCTGAACTTCCCTCGCGTGCATTGGAGGCGAGCAGTCGCGACCTCTCCTCACACACGCCGATGATGGCGCAGTATCTGCGCATCAAGGCCGACCATCCGGAGACGCTGCTCTTCTACAGGATGGGCGACTTCTACGAGCTCTTCCTCGACGACGCGAAGCGTGCCCACGAGCTTCTCGACATCACCCTGACGGCGCGCGGCTCGAGCGCCGGTGCGCCGATCCCGATGGCCGGCGTGCCGGTGCACGCGGTCGACACCTATCTCGCCCGGCTCGTCAGGATGGGCGAATCGGTCGCGATCTGCGAGCAGGTCGGCGAGGTCGGCGCGGGCAAGGGGCCGGTCGAGCGCAAGGTCGTCCGCGTCGTCACTCCGGGGACGCTGACCGACAGCGATCTCCTCGCCGACCGGAGCGACTCGGTGCTGCTCGCGGTCACGCGCGTTCGCGATCGGCTCGGCCTGGCCTGGACGGCGCTCTCCCAGGGCGAGATCGGCCTGACCGAATGCCGCGACGACGAGCTCGCCGGCTGGCTGGCGCGCCTCGCGCCCGCGGAAGTCGTCGTCGAGCGCGACCTCCCCGGCGCGATCGCCGATCTTTCCGGGACGACGGTCACGCATCGGCCGGCCTGGCAGTTCGACAGCGCCCTCGGCGAGCGAAAGCTCTGCGCGCAGCTGCGCGTCGCCTCGCTCGCGGCCTTCGGCGCCGACGATCTGCCGGCCGCTCACGCAGCGGCGTCGGCGCTGCTCGCCTATGCCGAGCACACGCAGGGCCGCGCGCTGGCGCATCTTCGGCGGATCTCGGTGCGGCGCACCAGCGAGCTGGTCGAGCTGCCGCCGGCGACGCATCGAAACCTCGAGCTCACGCGAACGCTGCGCGGACGCGACGCGCCGACGCTGCTCTCGACGATCGACTGCTGCGTCACGGGCATGGGCAGCCGCGCCCTGCGCCAATGGCTGACGGCGCCGCTGCGCGAGCGCCGCGTCGCGAGCGAGCGCCACGACTCGATTGCCGCCCTGCTCGCGGCCGACCCCGGCGCGGTGCGCGAATCGCTCCGGCCGGTCAGCGACGTCGAGCGGATCGCGACGCGAATCGCCCTGCGCCAGGCACGTCCGCGCGATCTCGCAGCCCTGCGCGCGACGCTGGCGGCGCTGCCCGCCGTGCGCAGCAGCCTGCCGCGCGAAAGCTCGGTACTGCTCGAGATGGTTGCCGAGGCGATGGCGCCGCCGTCTTCGCTCGCGTCGCTCCTCGCCGCGATCGCCGAGGAGCCATCGGCGCTGCTGCGCGACGGCGGCGTGATCGCTGCCGGCCACGACGCCGAACTCGACGAGCTGCGCGCGATCGGCGCCGGCGGCGATGCCTTCCTGCTCGAGCTCGAAGGCCGCGAGCGCGAGCGCACGGGCATCGCGACGCTGCGCGTCCAGTTCAACCGCGTCCACGGCTACTTCATCGAGGTCTCGCAAGCGCACTTGGCGCGCGTGCCGGCCGACTACCGGCGCCGCCAGACGATGAAGAACGCCGAACGCTTCATCACACCCGAGCTGAAGGCCTTCGAGGACAAGGCGCTTTCGGCGGGCGAGCGCGCCCTGGCCCGCGAGCGCCTGCTCTACGACGCGCTGCTCGACGCGCTGGCGCCGCATGTCGACGACCTCGCGGCGGTCGCGCGGGCGCTCGCCACGGTCGACGCCCTCGCCTCGCTCGCCACCGTCGCGCGCCGCGCCGACTGGTGCCGGCCCGGCTTCGCCAGGGAACCGCTGATCGAGATCGAGAAGGGCCGTCATCCGGTCGTCGAGGCGCGCCTCGCGGAGACGGGCCAGCCGTTCATGGCCAACGACTGCCGCCTCGACGCGAAGCGCCGGATGCTCGTCGTCACCGGCCCGAACATGGGTGGCAAGAGCACCTTCATGCGACAGGTCGCACTGATCGTGCTGCTCGCCTCGATGGGCTCGTTCGTGCCGGCGGCGGCGTGCCGGCTGGGGCCGATCGACGCGATCCACACCCGCATCGGCGCGGCCGACGACCTCGCCAACGCGCAGTCGACCTTCATGGTCGAGATGACCGAGGCGGCGGCGATCGTCCACGGCGCGACCGAGCACTCGCTCGTGCTGATGGACGAGGTCGGACGCGGCACCTCGACCTTCGACGGCCTGGCGCTGGCGGGCGCGATCGCCCATCACCTGCACGACCGGAACCGCTCGTTCACGCTCTTCGCCACCCACTACTTCGAGCTCACCGACTTTCCGCTCGAGCACGAGCGCGCCGTCAACGTCCACGTCGCCGCGGTCGAGAGCGGCGACGAGATCGCCTTCCTGCACGAGATCGAGGCGGGGCCGGCGAGCCGCAGCTACGGTGTGCAGGTCGCTCGCCTGGCCGGGATGCCGCCTGCGTTGCTGCGCCACGCGCGCGCCGCGCTCGAGCATCTCGAGGCCGAACGGATCGCGCGCCAGCCGCAGATCGATCTCTTCGCCGCAGCGGCCGCGAGCGCATCCGACGCGGGCGACGCGTCCGCGGGCGGCAGCGCCGACAGCGTGGCCGATTCCGCGCTCCGCGACGCCGTCGAGGCGCTCGACCCCGATATGCTCACGCCCCGGGAAGCGCTTGACGCGCTCTACCGCCTGAAGGCAATGCAACGAGACTCCCCATGACCTATTGCGTAGCGATCAAGCTCGACGCCGGCCTTGTCTTCCTCTCCGATTCGCGCACCAACGCCGGGCTCGACCAGATCGGCACCTTCCGCAAGATGATGATCTACGAGCGGCCCGGCGACCGCTTCATGGTGATGCTTTCGGCCGGGAACCTGTCGATCTCGCAGCAGGTGCGCGAGATCCTGCAAGGCGAGGAGCTCCAGGATGGCGATGGCCCGCCGATCACGATCTGGAATGCACCGAGCATGTTCGACGCCGCCAGAGTCCTCGGCGCGGCGGTGCGCCGCGTCTTCGACCAGGACGGCGCGTCGCTGAAGAAGTCGGGCCTCGACTTCAACGCCTCGATGATCTTCGGCGGCCAGGTCAAGGGCGAGGCGATGCGCCTCTTCCTCGTCTACTCGGCCGGCAACTTCATCGAGGCGACGCGCGAGACGTGCTTTTTCCAGATCGGCGAGTCGAAGTACGGCAAGCCCGTGCTCGACCGCATGATGCGGCCGTCGACGCCGCTCGACGAGGCCGCCAAGTGCGCGCTGGTGTCGATGGACTCGACCCTGAAGTCGAACCTCTCGGTGGGCCTGCCGCTCGATCTCGCCCTCTACGAAGTCGACCGCTTGGAGAGCGCGCAGATCGTCTGCATCGACGAGCGCAACCCGTACTTCCAGATGATCCGCAGCAGCTGGGGCGAAAAGCTGCGCCAGGCCTTCGAGTCGATCGACGATCCGCAATGGGACGCCGACCGCTCGGCCGCGGCGCCCTTGTGCGTGCCGTCGGCGCGCTACGAGACGATGAAGAAGATCATGACGGCGGACGAGAAGCTGGTCTGATCGAAGGACGGTCGGCCCTCGCCGATATAATTGCGCTTTCCACCGCGGCACTTGTGACGAGTGCCGAGTGCAATGACCAAGTTCGTCTTCGTCACCGGCGGCGTGGTGTCCTCGCTGGGCAAGGGCATCGCTTCTGCGTCCCTCGCCGCGATCCTCGAATCGCGGGGCCTCAAAGTCACCCTCGTCAAGCTCGATCCGTACCTCAACGTCGATCCGGGGACGATGTCGCCGTTCCAGCACGGCGAGGTGTTCGTCACCGACGACGGCGCCGAGACCGACCTCGACCTCGGGCACTACGA
>JBBSBZ010000157.1:0-8077 GCA_038250795.1 Burkholderiales bacterium
CCGTAGTGCTCGCGCACGGCCCCGTCGCTGCCGCGCATCTCGTCGAAAGCGAGTGTCATGGCAGCGGAGGGTAGCAAAGTTCGCGCCAGCGCTCCCGCGCGGCGACCCACCCGTCATGCGCCGCGAAGATCTCCGATCGTTCGCGACGCGCCGGGAGTTACTGGACCGAGATGCTCTTGGCGGCGGGCGTCGCGCTGAAGATCAGCTTGGCGGGCCAGGCAGGCCAGTTGACGCCGAGCGCGGCGTTGTTGGGATCGCCGTTCTTCGCGAACGCGCCGATGCTCTTCATCATCGCGTCGGAAAGATCGAGCCGCCCGGGCTTGTTGGCCGTGCTGTTGGCGACGTTCGAGAACAGCGAAGGACCGAAGTTGCCGAACACGAACGGCAGGTCGAAGGCATGCGCGGCGCCGTAGATGTCGTTCCACGGGGCCGGCTCCTGATCCCAGTCGAAGCGGTAGTACCAGACCTGCGTCTGCTTGGCCTTGAGGGCGTTCAGGACGTTGTCGCGGCTGTTGCCGAAGAAGATCGAGTTGAGCAGGTCGGTCTCCGCGTTGAAGCCCGTCACCGGCGTGTTGACCGGCAGGTACTTCGCCGGGACCCAGCTGCCGATGTCGACCGTCGGCGCCGCGTCGGGGTTGTAGCTGAACTGGGTGGAGAACAGCGTCGCGTCGCTGACCAGGCGACCGCTGATGCCGCCGAGCGCAGGCGCCAGCGCGAGGAAGGTCGGGAACAGCTTGGCCTCGTCGCGCGTGTTGCCGGCGAGCACCGGCACATTGAGGTAGCTTCCCGCGTTGATGGCGGCAATCGGATCGACCGGGACCACGACACCCTCGGGAATCGGGCCCGATCCGGCAAGGCCGAGCGCCGCGAGCTTGGTCAGCAGCGTCGTCAGCAAGGCAGCGGGAGTCTTGCCGCGCAGGTACGCGGCGATCTGCGCCGGCGTCTGAGTGGCGACGTAGGCCTGGGCGCTCGCCGTGTCGGTGGCGAGGCCGTCGGCGATCAGCTGGTTGTTGAGCAACGCATTGCCTTGGGCGAGATAGGTCGAGGCCGGGCTCAGCGTCGGGATGCTCCCGGCAGGAAGGTTCGAGGCGAGCGAGATGCCGCCGCTCAACGCCACCGCCCGATGCATCAGCTTCGGATTCGCGTTCACGACCAGCGGCGAGGTCAGCAGCGCGTAGACGTCGATCGCGCCGGCCGACTGACCCATCACCGTGACGTTGTTCGGGTCACCGCCGAACGCGGCGATGTTGCGGTTGATGAACTGCAGCGCCTTGATGTTGTCGAGGACGGCGAAGTTGCCCGAATCGTCCTGCGTGTTGGTTCCCTGCCGAAGTTGCGGCACGTCGAGCCAGCCGAAGATGCCCACGCGGTAGTTCGCCGAGACGACCACCGCATTGGCGGTCCTGGCGAGGTTCGCGCCTTCGTACACCGGGTCGGCGGTGTAGCCCGAGACGTTGCTGCCGCCGTGGATGAAGACGATCACCGGCAGGTTCACCTGCCCGCCGGAGGGACGCCAGACGTTGAGGTAGAGACAGTCCTCGCTGCCGACCGCCTGATTGAGCGTCGTGCCGATCGTCGCGTCATAGGTGTTGTTGGTGCCTGGGCCGTAGATGCGCCCGTACTGCACGCAGGGGTTGGCGAACTGCGTGGTTGCGAGCGGCGTCGTCCAGGGATCCGGATCGACCGGCGCCATCCAGCGCAGCGCGCCGACCGGGGCCTTGGCGTAGGGGATTCCCTTCCACGCGAGCGTGCCGGTCGTGGCGGAGTTGTCGACGCCCTCGATCCTGCCGAATGTCGTGTCGACCTGGGTGGGCGGGGGCGGGTCGTTGCCGCCGCCGCATGCGCTCAGCGCGGCGCACGCCGCAACGAGCAGGAACGCACTGAACCGCTGGATGCCAATCATCTTGTCGTCTCCTGGAAAGGCGCCGGCTTGCCGGTCGCGATGATTCAGCCCGCGTCCGAGCGCCGACCGTGCGGTATTCTAGAAATCGAGGGCCGCGGATACAGTGGCTGAAGCAGGCCAGTTTTATGACGTTGCGGCGCCATCCGCGCGCTGCGCTGCGAACGACAGGGACACGGACTCCGACGACATGATCACGCGAACCAGTTCCTCGGCATGGGTGCGCGGCGTCGTCGAGATGTTCGCGGCGGAAGGCATCGACGTGCAGGTGCTGTTTCGCGACGCCCGTCTGGACATCGCCGTCCTGCACGACCCGGCCGGGCGCCTCTCGATCGACGACGTCAGCGCCCTGTGGGAGATGGCCGTGTGCCGATCGGGCAAGGCGACGCTCGGCCTGCGCCGGGATCTGGCCCTGACCTACGGCAAGCTCGGCGTCGTCGGCCACGCGATGATGGCGTGCCCCACCCTGCTGGCCGCGCTGCAGGGCCTGGTGCGCTCGATGAACGTGGTCAGCAACGCCGCCACCTTCTCGCTCAGCCCCGATGCCGACGGACATTGGTTCGAGCTCGGCCATCTCGGCGGCGAGCGTCCCGTGCCGCGCCAGCGGGTCGAGTTCGGCATGCTGACGATGCTCGGCTTCTGCAGCTGGATCACCGGCCGCGAGCTCCAGGCGCGGCGGGTCGAGTTCGTCTACCCCGAGCCCGCCGACTGCGCGCCGCATCGCGCCGCGTTCGGCAGCGACGTCCGCTTCGGCTGCGCCGCCAATCGCGCCCTGCTGAGGCAGGACGATCTCGATCGGCCCCTGTCGGCGCGCGACCCCGATATGGCGGCGCTGCACGCTCGTCTCGTCGACGAGGAGCTCGAGCGGCTCGATGGCTCCCCTACGAGTCGCCACGTGCGCCAGGTCCTCGGCGAGCGGCTGGCGCACGCCGAGCCGCGCCGCAAGGACATCGCGGAGGCGCTCAACATGAGCGAGCGCACCTTGCAGCGTCGCCTGCACGCCGAGCACACGTCGTTCCAGCAGCTGCTCGACGAAACGCGCCGGGAGCTCGCCCAGCAGTACCTGCGGCGGCCGCGCCATTCGCTGCGCCGCGTCGCCGACCTGCTCGGCTTCGAGGACCAGAGCAACCTCTTCCGCGCCTGCAAGCGCTGGTTCGGCGAATCGCCGGGAACGTATCGCGCCCGCTTCGGCGTGCCGGCCGAGAAATCGGTCCAGCCCTGACGGTCCGGGCGCGACGCGCCGGCACGGATCAGTCGGCGGCGCTCGGCCCCGGACGATGGTGCCAGTAGCGGCGCGCCGCGGTGCGCTCGCAGCTCCCGCCATCGGCGCCGTCGCCGCGCCACTGCCACGCGCCACAGGCCGGGCTCGCGATCACCCCGATGCCGCGCTCACGGTAGCGCTCGAGCACCGGGCCGGCGGGGTGGCCGAAGCGGTTGCGATAGCCGGCCTGGAAGATCGCGGTCTTCGGCCGCACCGCGTCGAGAAAGGGCGCGCTCGACGACGTCTTGCTGCCGTGGTGCGGCACCACCAGCACGTCGCTGCGCAGGCCCGCGCCGTGGGCAGCGACGAGCGCCGCCTCCTGCTCGCGCTCGATGTCGCCGGTGAGGAGCGCACTGCGCCCGCCGCCCGAGATGCGCAGCACGCACGACATCGCATTCGACTTGAGCGTTCGCCCATAGTCGTCGGCCGAGGGATGGAGGACCGCGAAGTCGATGCCGTCCCAGCTCCAGCGCTGCCCGGCTTCGCAGCGGCGCTCGACGCGGGCGATGGCGAGCAGCGGATGGCCGCGTTCGAGCGAGCTCGACACGGCGTCGACCTGCAGCGCCTCGAGCACAGAGCGGGCTCCGCCGACGTGGTCGCTGTCGCGATGGCTCAGCATCATCAGGTCGACGTGCTGCTCGCCGCGCGCACGCAGCAGCGGCACGAGAACGCGCTGCCCCGCATCGCTCTCGCGCGAGTACTGCGGGCCGGTGTCGAAGAGCAGGACGTGCTCGCGCGTGCGCACGATCACGGCCGTGCCCTGGCCGATGTCGGCGGCGACGAGGTCGAAGCGGCCGAAGGCCGGCGGATCGCGCGGCGGCACCAGGAGCGCGAGCGCGAGCGGGATGGCGAGCAGCCGGGCCCGCCAGGGAAGCGGCATGACGACGAGAGCGGCAGCGAGCAGCCCCGCGAGCTGCGCCCAGAGCGGCGCCACCGGCAATGCCCAGACCGCGCCGGGGATCGCGGTCAGCCGGGACAGGAACGCGTCGAGCCCGTCAACGATCCCGGCGCCGAGCGTCCAGAGCGGCGCGAAGGCCACGCCCGCCAGGGCGAGCGGCGTGATCACGAGCGTCACGAGCGGGATCGCGAGCAGGTTGGCGAGGAAGCCGACGACCGAGACCTGCTGGAAGAAGACCAGGGACAGCGGCGTCAGCCCGAGCGTGGCGATGACCTGCGCGCGCAGGCCGTCGTGCGCGCTCGCGCCGACGCGGCGGGGCCAGGTGCGCCAGCCGGAGCGCGTGGCAGGCGGCGGCTCTGTCGCCGCTCCGCTCGCGTACGACGACGCCATCAGGAGGCCGACGGCCATGAACGAGAGCCAGAAGCCGGCTTGCGTCAGCGCCCAGGGGTCCAGCGCCGTGACGACGACTGCGGCCACGATGAGGACGAGGAGCCACGGCCAGCGCACGCCGGCCGCACGCAGCACCGTGACCGTCGCGAGCATCCAGATCGTGCGCTGCGACGGCACGCCCCAGCCCGAGAACAGCGCGTAGGCTGCCGCCGCCGCCAAGCCGCCCCAGCGCGCCGCGATGGGCGTCGCGAGCCGGAGCGTCGCGCGCGCGCTGCGCCGCCACGCCGCGGCGATCGCGAGGCCCGCGAGCCACGCGAACATGGTGACGTGGACGCCGCTGATCGACATCAGATGGGCGACGCCGGCGTTGCGGAAGAGATCCCAGTCGTCGCGCTCGATCGCGCTCTGGTCGCCGACGGCGAGCGCCGCGAGCACGCCGGCGGCGCGACGGTCGTCCACGTTCGCATAGATCGCGTCGCGCACCCGCTGGCGCGCCCGCTCGACCGGATGGCCGGCGCTGGCGTCGAGCAGAGTGGCCGGCGCGTCGCGCACGTAGCCGGTCGCACGGACGCCTTGCTCGAAAAGCATCAGCTCGTAGTCGAAGCCGTGCGGGTTGAGATTGCCGTGCGGCTGGCGCAGCCGCACGGTGAAGCGCCAGCGCTGGCCGGCGCGCAGCTCGCTCCTCGGCGCGGCGCTGGCCGCGTCCTCGTGATAGCCCGCGTACCAGCCGAGCGCGAGCGTTCGCGGCACGGCGGCGAGCGGATCGCGCGGCGGCACCGGATCGAGCTCGAAGCGAAAGCGCAGGCCGCTCGGCCCCTGCTGTGGCAGGCTTGCGACGACGCCGGTGACGACGAGGTCGCGCCCTTCGAGTTCGTGCGGCAAGGTCCTGGCGAGGCGCACCGTCGCCTGCAGTCCGGCGCAGGCGAACGCCAGGGCGGCGACACCGATCGCCGTCCAGACGATGCTGAAGCGACGGTGCCGGAGCGCTGCGCCTGCGGCGATCGCGATGATGGCGAACGTCGCGACAACGAGGTAGCCCGCGGGCGGCAGGAGCGTGCGCTCGTGTAGCTGCAGCGCGACGCCGCCGAGCCAGGCGAGCCCGCACGCCACGAGCCACACGCCGGCGCCCTGCCCTCCCATTCGAGAAGTGTAGGATTTGCCCTCGCCTCGCCCTCCCCCTCTCCCGGGCCCCCCATGTCCATCTACGACCGCCTCACCGATCTCGACATTTCGCTGCCGCCACTGGCGATTCCCGCCGGTGCCTATGTGCCCTTCGTGCGGTCCGGCAACCTGGTTTTCCTCTCCGGCCACATCGCCAAGCGCGACGGCAAGGTCTGGGTCGGGCAGCTGGGCCGCGACATGGCGACCGCCACGGGCAAGAAGGCGGCACGCGCGATCGGCGTCGATCTGCTCGGCACCCTCCATGCGGCGATCGGCGACCTCGACAAGGTCGAGCGGATCGTGCGCATCACGAGCCTCGTCAACAGCGCGCCCGATTTCGTTGAGCACCACCTCGTCACCAACGGCTGCTCCGAGCTCTTCGGCGAGGTCTTCGCCGAGAAGGGCGCGCACGCGCGCAGCGCCTACGGCGTCGCCCAGCTGCCGCTCGGCGCCTGCGTCGAGATCGAGCTGATCGCCCAAGTCGCCGAATGAGCGCTTCGGTGGGACCGCGTCCGGCGGGTGCGCGAGGCGGCCTGCCGCGCTCCGCCGTCCTGTTCATGCTGGCCGACGGGTTCGCGTTCGCCGTCGTGACTGCCGCACTCGTCTCGCAGCATGGTTTCGGCATGGAACCCTGCCCGTGGTGCGTGCTGCAGCGGCTGATCTTCCTGGTCGCAGGACTCGTCGCCTCTGCCGGCATCGTCGTGCGCTCGCGGCCGGCACGAACGATCGTCGCGTCGCTCGGCATCGCGCTGGCGTGCGCGGGCTTCGCTGCGGCCCTCTGGCAGCAGTTCGTGGCAGCGAAGTCGCCATCGTGCAACCTCACGCTGGCCGACCGCATCATGGGAGCGACCCAGCTCGACCGCCTGCTGCCAAACGTCTTCGAGGCGCGCGTGAGCTGCGCCGATGCCGCCGTGAGCCTGCTCGGCGTGCCGTACGCGATCTGGTCCGCGCTCGCCTTCGCGCTGTTCGCGCTGATGCTCTTCGCGGCGGCGCGCTCGCCCGACTGAGCCGGGCGCGACTTCAGGCGGCCGCGTCGGCGGCGACCACTCTCGTCGCCTTCTGCATCGCGTCCTGGCGCCGGCCTTTCCTCGCCCGCTTGCCCAGATAGGGCTCGAGTGCGGCGCTGCGCAGCACTTCCTCCTTCGCCTTGCCGCCACGCCCGCTTCCCAGCACGCGGAGCGCCGAAGCGAACACGGCAACGCTGACGACCGCGTCCTTCACGTCGAGGTCGACGAGCGTCAGGCCGCGCCCGCCATTGCCCTGGAGCTTGAGCTCGTCGAGCGAAAAGACGAGCAGCCGGCCGGCGAGCGTGAGGCAGGCGACGCGCGTCGCGGCGCTGCCGAACGGCACCGGCGGCAGCGGTCTTTCCTCGCCCTCGAGCGAAAGGAAGGCTCTGCCGCCGCGCTGGCGCGAGACGAGGTCGCTCGCGCGGGCGAGCAAACCGAAGCCGCCGGTGTTCGCGAGCAGCAGCACCTGCGCGCCGGTGCCGGCGAAGTAGTGCGACGGCTGCGTGCCCGCCTCGAGCTCGATCAGCGAGGTGATCGCCTGCCCGTCGCCGCGCCCGCTCGGCAAGGCCGCCGCCGCGACCGAGTAGACGCGGCCGTTGCTGCCGAAGACGAGCAAGGTGTCGACGCTGCGACAGGCGAAGGTGCCGTAGAGCGAATCGCCGGCCTTGAAGCCCAGCTGCGCCGGCTCGATCTCGTGGCCCTTCATCGCCCGCACCCAGCCCTTCATGCTGACGACCACAGTGACCGGCTCGTCGACGACGCGCACCTCGGCGACCGAGCGCTTCTGCTCCTCGATCAGCGTGCGCCGCTCGTCGCCGTGCGCCTTCGCGTCGGCCTCGATCTCGCGGATCACGGTGCGCCTCAGCACGGCCGGGCTGGCGAGGACCTCGTTCAGCTTCGCCGACTCGCCGCGCAGCTCCTTCAGCTCCTGCTCGATCCTGATGCCTTCGAGCCGCGCGAGCTGGCGCAGCCGGATGTCGAGGATGTCGTCGGCCTGCCGCTCGCTCAAGGCGAAGCGCGCGATCAGCGCCGGCCTGGGCTCGTCGGCGGCGCGGATGATCGCGATCACCTCGTCGATCGAGAGCAGCACGAGCTGCCGCCCTTCGAGGATGTGGATGCGGTCGGCGACCTTGCGGAGGCGGTGGCGGGTTCGCCGTTCGACCGTCGCGAGCCGGAACGCCACCCACTCGCCGAGCAGCTTTCGCAGGCTCTTCTGCGTCGGCCGCCCGTCGCTGCCGACCATCGTCAGGTTGATCGGCGCCGAGCTCTCGAGGCTGGTGTGCGCGAGCAGCGTGTTGGCGAGATCGGCCTGCCCGACCGTGCGCGACTTCGGCTCGAAGACGAGGCGCACCGCCGCTTCCTTGCTCGACTCGTCGCGCACGCCGTCGAGCACGGCGAGCAGGGTCGCCTTCAGCTGCAGCTGCTCGGCGCCGAGCGCCTTCTTGCCGGCCTTGACCTTC
>JBBSBZ010000158.1:0-8071 GCA_038250795.1 Burkholderiales bacterium
AGCTTCAGGTGGTCGTTCAGCTCGGTCATCGTGCCGACCGTCGAGCGCGAGCTGCGCACGGGGTTGGTCTGGTCGATGGCGATGGCCGGGGGGACGCCCTCGACCTTGTCGACCGCCGGCCGGTCCATCCGCTCGAGGAACTGGCGCGCGTAGGCGCTGAAGGTCTCGACGTAGCGGCGCTGCCCCTCGGCGTACAGCGTGTCGAACACCAGGCTCGATTTCCCCGAGCCGCTCGGCCCGGTCACGACCGTCATTTCGCCGGTGCGGATGTCGAGGTCGAGGTTCTTGAGGTTGTGCTGTCGGGCGCCGCGGATGCGGATGACGCCGGAGGTCATGGGGAGGCTCTTTCGCGAAGGGAGCCGAGCATTCTAGAGATCGCTCCGCGCGCCGGCCGGCGGTTTTTCAATGGCCTTGCACGCGACTTTCAAGGTGCGCGCCCACTCCTTTCGCGCCTCGCTAGACTGGGGTTTTGCACGGGGCGAGCCATGAAGATCGATTTCGTTTCCGACATCGCCTGCCCATGGTGCGCGGTCGGCCTGAACTCGCTCGAGATCGCCCTGGCCAAGCTCGATCCGAAGATCCCGGTCGAGCTCCACTTCCAGCCCTTCGAGCTCAATCCCCAGATGCCGCCGGAGGGCGAGAACGCGGTCGAGCATCTTTCCCGCAAGTACGGCGCCCCGCCCGAGCAGCTGGCGAAGAACCGGCAGCACCTGCGCGAGCGCGGCGCGGCGGTCGGCTTCACCTTCGGCGACCGGCCGTGGGTGTGGAACACGTTCGACGCCCATCGGCTGCTCCACTGGGCCGGCCTCGAAGGGAAGCAGCGCGAGCTGAAGCACGCCTTGCTGGCGGCGTACCACACGCGGGCCGAGAACCCGGGCGCACGCGACGTGCTGCTGAAGGCGGCGAAGGACGTCGGCCTCGACGAGACGCGCGCCGCCGAGGTGCTTGATTCCGATCGCTACGCCACCGAGGTGCGCGCCGCCGAGCGGCACTGGCAGCAGCTCGGCATCAGCTCGGTGCCCGCCGTCGTGATCGACGATCGCCACCTGATCTCGGGCGGCCAGCCGCCGGAAGTGTTCGAGCAGGCGCTGGCCCAGATCGCGGCCGACGTCGGCTGACCGGCCCCGCGACGGCTCACTGCGATAGAGTGGGCCGCCGTCCCGCGTCGGCGCCGCCATGACTTCGAGCCTGCCCCCATGCTGATCGTGATCGCCGCCGTCCTCGGCGTGATCGGCGTCGCGATCGCCGTGCAGGCGCTGCGCGCCCTGTCGAAGGCGCGGCTCTTCGGCTTCGTGCTGAGCGCGTTCTTCGCCCTCCTCTTTCTCGGCGCCGCCGGCCTGCTCGGCGTCGCCGCGCTCGGCCTGGAGGGCATGAGGGCGCTCACGCGCGAGGAAACGGCCGCGAGGATCAAGGTCGTGCCGACCGGCCCGCAGCGCTACGACGCCACCGTCACCTTCGCCGATGGCCGGGTCAAGACCTACGAGCTGGCCGGCGACGACATCCAGATCGACGGCCACATCGTCAAGTGGACGCCGCTCGCCAACCAGCTGGGCCTGCACACCTCGTACCGGCTCGACCGCATCTCCGGCCGCTACCGCTCGATCGAGCAGGAGAACACGGCCAAGCGCACGCTCTACCCGATCGGCGCGCCGGCGCTGATCGACCTCGTCGCGATCGGCCGGCGCGTGCCGCTCGGCATGTTCTTCGACGCCGAGTACGGCTCGGCGACCTACGTGCCGGTCTCGGCGCCGGCCGAGCTCGAGCTGAACGTGTCGACGACGGGTCTCCTGCTGCGACCGTTGCCCGTGCCGATCGTCCTGCCCAAGAGTTGAGGAAACTGCCGATGAACGACACGATCGAGACGATGCTGCGGGCCGGCGCCGACGATGCGTCGGCGCTGCGCGCGCCCGACCGCGCCCCGCTCTCGCACGGCGCGCTGCGCGCCCTCGTCGCAGCGACGATCCGCTCGCTCAACGCGGCGGGCGCCGGTCGCAACGACCGCGTCGCGATCGTCCTCGCCAACGGGCCCGAGATGGCGGCTTGCTTCCTCGCCTGCGCGGCCGGCACGACGAGCGCGCCGCTCAACCCCGGATACCGGGCCGAGGAGTTCGAGTTCTATCTCACCGACCTGAAGGCGAAGCTGCTGATCGTCGAGCGCGGCAGCGCGTCGCCGGCGGTCGCGGTGGCCGAAAAGCTGGGCGTGCGCATCGTCGATCTCGTCGTCGACGACGGCGCGGCGGCGGGCAGCTTCCGGCTCGAGCCGCGCGCGCCGGAGCAGGTCGCGCCCGCCGCGAACGGCGGCTTCGCGTCGCCCACCGACATCGCGATGGTGCTTCACACCTCCGGCACCACCTCACGGCCCAAGATCGTGCCGCTCTCGGTCGCCAACCTGTGCGCGTCGGCCCGCAACATCCGCACGACGCTGGGCTTCGGCGCCGCCGACGTCGGCCTGAACATCATGCCGCTCTTCCACATCCACGGCCTGATCGCCGGCGTGCTGGCGCCGATCTCCGCGGGGGCGAGCGTCTTCTGCACGCCCGGCTTCAACGCCCTCAAGTTCTTCACCTGGATGGACGACGCGAAGCCGACCTGGTACACGGCCGTGCCGACGATGCACCAGGCGATCGTCGCGCGCGCCAAGGGCAACGCCGAGGTCATCAGGCGCCATCCGCTTCGCTTCATGCGCTCGTCGTCGTCGTCGATGCCGCCGCAGGTGATCACCGAGCTCGAGGCGGCGTTCGGCGCGCCGCTGATCGAGGCCTACGGCATGACCGAGGCGACGCACCAGATGGCCTCGAACCCGCTGCCGCCGGCGCAGAGGAAGCCCGGCAGCGTCGGCCTGCCCGCGGGCCCCGAGATCGCGATCATGGGCAGCGAAGGCGAGCTGCTCGAGCACGGCCTGACGGGTGAGATCGTGATCCGCGGCGCCAGCGTCACCGCCGGCTACGAGAACAATCCGGGCGCCAACGCCGAGGGCTTTCGCGACGGCTGGTTTCGCACCGGCGACCAGGGCGCGAAGGACGCCGACGGCTACCTCGCCATCACCGGCCGGCTGAAGGAGATCATCAACCGCGGCGGCGAGAAGGTGAGCCCGCGCGAGGTCGACGAGATCCTGATGGACCATCCCGCGGTCGCGCAGGTCGTCTGCTTCGGCATGCCGCATCCCAAGCTCGGCGAGGAGGTCGCCGCGGTGGTCGTGCTCAGGCCCGGCAGCGCCGCGACGGACCGCGAGCTGCAGGACTTCGTCGCGACGCGGGCCGCCGACTACAAGGTGCCGAAGAAGATCCTGTTCATGGACGAGATCCCGAAGGGTGCGACCGGCAAGCTGCAGCGCATCGGCCTGGCCGCCAAGCTCGGTCTCGGGTGACGCGCCGATGAGGTTCGCGGTCGTCGGTGCCGGCGCGATCGGCGGACTGCTCGGCGCGCGCCTCGCCCTGGCCGGCGAGGACGTCACCTTCATCGCGCGCAACCAGAACCTGGCCGCGATCTCGGCGAACGGCTTTCGCCTGATCGACGAGGCTGGCGTCGAGCACCACGCCGCGACGGCGAAGGCGGTCGGCGACGCGGCCGCGATCGGCGCGCAGGACGTCGTCCTCCTCACCGTCAAGGCGCACCAGGTGAAGGACGTGCTGCCGCAGCTCGCCCGGCTCGTCGGCCCCGAGACCCTGCTCGTGACCATGATCAACGGCATGCCCTGGTGGTACTTCCAGGGCCTGGCGGGCGAATGGAGCGGGCGCACGCTCGAGAGCGTCGACCCGGGCGGCGCGATCGCCCGGGCGATCGATCCGGCCCGCGTCATCGGCTCGATCGTCTATCCGGCGGCCGAGCTGGTCGCGCCCGGCGTCGTGCGCGCCATCGAGGGCAACCGCTTCACGATCGGCGAGCCGGGCGGCGAGCGCACGGCACGCATCGAGTCGCTTTCGAAGGCGTTGATGAACGCCGGCTTCAAGGCGCCGATCGCGCGCGACATCCGCGCCGAGATCTGGGTCAAGCTCTGGGGCAACCTCAGCTTCAACCCGGTGAGCGCCCTCACCGGCGCGACGCTCGAGGGCATCTGCCGCGACGCCGACGGCCGCGCCCTGATCGTGTCGATGATGCGGGAGGCCGAAGCGGTCGCGAACCGCCTGGGCGTCTCGTTCAAGATCTCGATCGACCAGCGCATCGCCGGCGCCGAGGCGGTCGGCGCGCACAAGACCTCGATGCTGCAGGACGTGCTGCACGGCCGGCCGCTCGAGGTCGAGGCGCTGGTCGGCAGCGTCGTCGAGCTGGCCGGGATCGCGGGCGTCGCCGTGCCGGCGATCGAGGCGGTCTATCGCGCGGTCAAGCTGCTCGAGCGGACGCCGATCGGCGGTCGAGCCGCATCCTCCCGACCTGCCTGACGCGCGGCGCCGATCGCGGGGCCGGGCCTGCGCGCACGAGCGGCTCGTCAGCCGAACAGCTCGCGCGCCCGCTCGCTCGCGCCGCGCTTGACGCGCCCGGCGATCGCGACCGCCGCCGGCGTCGCGAGCAGCCGCTCGAAGACCTGGCGCACCGACTCCGAAGACACGTCGAGGGCGCGCGCCATCAGCTCGGCGCGCGCTCGCACCCGGCCGTGCACGAAGAGGTCGAGCGCCGCGTCCTCGAGGCGGCGCGACGGCCGCTCCTCGTTGCGAAGCGTCCGCACCGCGATCTGCTTTCTCGCCCGCTCGAGGTCGTCGGGCCGGATCGCCCCGGCCTGGGCACCGAGCAGGCGCTTCACCTCGACCAGGAATTCCTCGAGCTGCGCGGGCGCCGTCGACGCCTCGATCACGAACTGGCCCGCGAGCTCGCCGACGTCGGCCGAGCACGACGCGTAGTAGACGAGGCCGCGGCGCTCGCGGATCTCGTCCATCAGCGGCGAGCTCATGCCTTCGCCGAAGAGGGCCGCGGCGACGACCGCCGGGTGGTAGTCCTCGCGCAGCGAGGCGATCGGGTAGCCGAGGACGACGTGCGTCTGGCTGTAGCCGGCCTGCACCCGCGAAGCGACGCCTCCCGCGTACTGCGGCAGCTCGACCCGGTTCTCCTGCCCCGCCGGCATCGCGCCGAACGCCCGCTCGGCGGCGGCGACCATTTCGGCCGGGTCGATGTGGCCGGCGACGCCGACGACGACGTTGGCGCCCGAGTACTGCTGGCCGACGTAGCCGAGCAGCTCGTCGCGCGTGATCCGCTGCACCGTGAGGCGCGTGCCGATCACCGGCTGGGCGAGCGGGTGGGCGCCGTAGCAGAGCTTGTCGAACAGCTTGTCGGCGATCGAGAGAACGTCTTCCTCGTCCTCGGTGAGCTCGTGCAGGATCACCTGGCGCTCGCGCTCGAGCTCGCTCTCGGGGAAGCTGCCGTGCTGGACGATGTCGCCGAGCATGGCGATGAAGCGCGCCGCGTCGCTCGCCATGCCGCGCATGTGATACGCGGTGTGGTCCTTGTCGGTATGGGCGTTGACGTCGGCGCCGAGCAGCTCGGCGTCGAGGTTGATCTGCTGGCAGCTGCGCGTGTGCGTGCCCTTGAACGCCATGTGCTCGACGAAGTGGCTGATGCCGTTCAGGCGCCGGGGCTCGTGGCTGCTGCCGGTGCGCACGAACACGCTGACGTCGACGCTCTGCAGGTGGGCGAGGCGGATCGCGACGACGCGCACGCCGTTGGCGAGCGTCGCGACCGTGGTGTCGGCGTCGCTGCCTGCGCCGCTCACGGTGCGGCCCCGGCGCCGGCGTCGACGCTCGCGAGCAGGCGGCCGAGGGCGTCGAGGTCGACCGGCTTGACGAGGTGATGGTCGAAGCCGGCCTCGTTCGTGCGCCGGCGATCGTCGTCTCGGTCCCAGCCCGAGAGCGCGATCAGCACCATGTCGCGAGAACCTTCGTCGGCGCGCAGGCGCTTCGCCACCTCGAGGCCGTCGAGGCGGGGCATGCCGAGGTCGAGGATGGCGACGTGCGGCCGGGCGCTCGCCGCCACCCGCAGCGCCTCGGCGCCGTCGTAGGCGACGACGGCCTCGAAGCCCAGCAGGCCGAGAATCGCCGCCATGCTGTCGGCACTGTCGCGGTTGTCGTCGGCGACGAGCACGCGAATCCCGTCGCCTTGCCCCCGGGCTCCGTCGCTGTCTCCGGCCCGGGTCGCAACCTCGGATGCTGCGGCGAGCAGGGGGAGGCGCACCTGGAAGCAGCTGCCGAGCCCGGGCCCGGCGCTGGCCGCGCCGACCGTGCCGCCATGCATCTCGACCAGCCGCCTGACCAGGGCCAGGCCGATGCCGAGGCCGCCCTGCGAGCGTCCGGCGGCGCGGTCGACCTGCGTGAACATCTCGAACACCTCGGCCAGCTGGCCGGCGGCGATGCCGACGCCCGTGTCGACCACCTCGACGACGGCCTCGTCACCTTCGCGCCGCGTCGAGACGGCAATGCGGCCGCCCGCCGGCGTGTACTTGGCGGCGTTGTTGAGCAGGTTGGCGACGACCTGCGTCAGCCGCGTCATGTCGCCGTCGACCGCCATCCCGGGCGCCGGCGCCAGCGACACCTCGAGCGTGTGACCCGCCGCGTCGAAGAGCGGCCGGCTCGTCTCGACCGCATTGCGGATGACCGTGGAGAGGTCTATGTGCTCGCGCCTGAGCTCGACCTTGCCCTGCGAGATCCGGCTCACGTCGAGCAGGTCGTCGACCAGGTGCACGAGCTGACCGAGCTGGCGCTCGATCATCTGGCGCGCCCGGACGTGCGCCGCCGGATCGGTCGACGCACGCATGATCTGGAGCGCATTGCCGATCGGCGCGAGCGGATTGCGCAACTCGTGGGCGAGCGTGGCCAGGAACACGTCCTTCTGGCGGTCGGCGTCGCTCTTCGATGTCATTCGGATCCGGGTGGCGGGCGGGATTATCGATGCCGTGGCAAACGCCGCTCCAGGCTCCTCAGGAAGTCCGGAAACGTCGTCGACGCGTGCGCAGGCGGCCGACGACGCCGCTCGGGAAGAAGTAGACCGAAAGCACGAACAGCAGGCCGAGCCAGAAAAGCCAGCGCTCGGGCGAGACGATCCTGCCCAGCCAGGGCACGCCCTCGACCGCCACGGCCGCCACCTTCATCAGGTCCTGCAGGTAGTTCTGCGCCAGCACGAGCAGGACGCTGCCGACGACCGCGCCGTAGATCGTGCCCATGCCGCCGATCACCACGATCAGGAGCACGTCGAGCATGATCTCGAACGAGAGCGTCGTGTCCGGGCCGTTGTAGCGCAGCCAGAGCGCGAGCAGCACCCCGGCGCAGGTCGCGAACAGCGCCGAGATCACGCTCGCGAGCGTGCGGTAGACGACGGTCCTGTAGCCGATCGCCTCGGCCCGGAAGTCGTTCTCGCGGATCGCCTGCAGCACCCTTCCGAACGGCGAGTTGACGATGCGCAGCAGCGCGAGCACGAGGACGACGGCGACCACGAAGATCAGGTAGTAGGTGAGCAGCCGGCCGTCGATCGTCGCGCCCAGCACCGGCGCCGTCGCGTACTCGGTGGCCGGCCGAAGCGCCTCGGGCACCTTGAACGTGAGCCCGTCCTCGCCGCCCGTGAAGTCGGAGAGCTGCGAGGCGAGCGACGCGAACGCCGACGCAACGGCGAGCGTGATCATGGCGAAGAAGATGGCCCGAACGCGCAGGCTGAAGAGGCCGATGGCGAGCGCGAGGACGAGCGAGACGGCGAGCGCACAGGCCGTGCCGAGCGCGAGCGCCGGCCAGGTCGGGCCGAGCCGCGTCGAGGCGATCGCGACGCCGTAGGCGCCGATGCCGAAGAACATCGTGTGGGCGAAGCTGACGATGCCGGTGTAGCCCAGGAGCAGGTCGAAGCTTGCCGTCAGGACGATGAAGACGATCACCTTGGCGGCGACGTTGAGCGCCTTGGTGCCGGGGAAGACGAAGGGCGTCAGCGCGAGGGCGACGACGATCGCGACGAGCACCGCCGCGAGCCAGCGGCTGCGCGGCAGGTCGTGGGACAGGAGGCGCGTCAGCATGGCGTGACGGAGGTCATCGGTCGACGACCGGATAGAGCCCGCGCGGCCGCCAGAGCAGCACCGCGACCATCAAGCCGATGCTCGAGAACATCG
>JBBSBZ010000159.1:0-7949 GCA_038250795.1 Burkholderiales bacterium
ACGCGCGTCCGGGTCCGCGACGAAGGCGGCCGCCGCCGCTACCTGACGGTGTAGCCGCGACCTTCCATGCAGGCGAAGGTGGCGCGCTGGAAGATGCTGGCGTCGGCCATCGCACCGCTCTGCGTCGTCGCCCAGCGGTTGCAGTCGCGCCGATCGTCCTCGGTGGTGGCGGCGCTCTGGCCCTTGACTGGATAGAAGATGGGGTCGGGCGCGCGTGCGGCGAGGGGCACGGGTTGGCCCGCGACGGAGGCCGGATCGACAAATGTCGTTGCGGGAGCGACGAGCACCGGCGGCACGGCGCCGTAGATGTAGGTTTCGTAGACCGGCGCGGTCGGATAGCCGTACGGTCCCCACCAGCCGCCGTAGTAGCCCATGGCGCCGAGCCCGAGACCGAGTCCCACTCCGCCCCAGAACACACCGGGCCGAACATAGCCGCGATGTCCCCAGTAGCCGCCGCGCCAGCCGCCGCCATGCCATCCCCTGCCTTGCCATCCTGCGCCGGGACGCCCGCCGTGCCATCCGGCGCCGGGATGACCGTGCGATCCTGGGCCGGCCGAACGACCTCCGCCGGAAAAGCCATGACCGCCGGCGGCCAGCGCCGAGCCCGGAACGAGCGAGGCCGCGCCGGCCAGTAACGCAGCGAGGGCGGCCAGGCGAGGGGCAAGACGGATAGCGGTGATCTTCATGACGAATCCTCCGGGCCCACGGTCTGCTCAAGCGGGCCGACTCGATCCGATTCTGCGGCTCGGGGCCGGGTTGCGGGCCCGCCCGTGTCAACGTCCATGGCGACAGAGACGTTTTCGACTCGCCCTCTTTCCTTTTCGGAGACCACCATGATCGTCCGCCTCGGCCTCGTCGCCTCTGCCCTTGCCCTCGCGGCCTACGCCATGCCTGCCGGCGCCGCCGAGCCCGCTGCGTCGTCCGTCGCCACAGAAGCCGGCCATGCCGTCGCCAAGACCGGGCGAAAGGTGGGCCACAAGGCCGCCGAAGCCGGCCGCACGGTCGGCCACGCGATGGCGGACACCGGCCGCGACATCAAGAGCGATGCCAAGGAGGAAGCTCAGGCCGGGGGTCACGTCGCGGGCGAGATCGGCCGCAAGACCAAGGCCGTCGCCAAGAAGGGCGCGCACAAGGTCAAGAGCGCGGTCAAGCCGGCTTCGTCGCCGAGCTGATCGCGTCTGCGCGCGGCGCGACGGCGCCGCGATGTCATCGCGCGCGCTCTCGCTTCAGGCGGCGAGCGCGCGAGCCAGTTCGGCGGCGCACAGATGCACGGCCGAATGCGCTTCGTCGATCACCCGGCCCATCGTGATGAAGCCGTGGATCTGCCTTTCGTAGCAGACATAGGTTGCCCGGTTGCCCGCCGCGACGAGACGATCGGCGTAGTCGAGGCCCTCGTCGCGCAACGGATCGAACCCGGCCGTCAGCACCAGCGCCGGCGGCAGTCGCGAGAGGTTGTCGCGCAGCAGCGGCGAAGCGCGCCAGTCGAGGTCGTGCGCCGGGTCGTCGAAATAGTGGTCGTGGTAGTAGCCGATGGTCTCGCGCGTAAGCAGGTAGCCCGCGCCGTTGGTGGTGTGCGACGCGTGGGCGCGACGCTGATCGGTCGCCGGATAGATCAGGAGCTGGAAGGCGATCGGCAGGTCGCCGGCATCGCGCGCCGCGATCGCCACGACGGCCGCGAGGTTGCCGCCGGCGCTGTCCCCGCCGACCGCCAGCCGCAAAGGGTCGACGCCGAGAGCCCGGGCATGCGAGCGGACCCAGTAGGTCGCCGCGATGCAGTCGTCGCTTGCCGCTGGGAAAGGATGCTCGGGGCCCATCCGGTAGTCGACGGAGACGACGGCCGCGCCCGAGCCGTTGCAGAGCTCGCGGCAGAGGACGTCGTGGGTGTCGAGGTCGCCGATCGTCCAGCCGCCGCCGTGGTAGTAGACAAGGACCGGCAGCGGCGTCAATGGATTCGCCCGTGCGCCGATCGGCCGATAGAGGCGCAGCGGGATCGGCCCGCGCGGGCCGTCGCAGCTCAGGTCGCGCACTTCGCCGACCTCCGGGGCGTCGGGCTGCGTGAAGGCGCGGCGGTCGCGGTAGAACGAGCGCGCGTCGACCGGTATGAGCGTGTGCATCGGCGGCAGGCCGCGCTTTTCGATGAGATCGATGAGGGCTCGGGCGTCGGGGTGCAGCATCGGATCCTCCGGGATGCCCCATTCTGAGCGACGGCCGGGAGGCTAGAGCTGGCGCGATCGCGCCAGCGGCGGATTGCGCGCGAAGTAGCGCTGGATGCCGGTCGCGAGCGCCTCGACGAGCTGCCCCTGGTACTGCGGATCGCGAAGCTTTTTTTCCTCGTCGGGATTCGAGATGAACGCCGACTCGACCAGGATCGAAGGCACGTCGGGCGCCTTCAGCACGGCGAAGCTCGCCTGCTCGACGCTGCCCTTGTGGAGCTTGCCGACCTTGCCGATCTGGCCGAGCACCTCGTGGCCGAGCTTGAGGCTGTCCTTGATCTGCGCGGTGGTGCTCATGTCGAGGATGGCCCGAAGGACGGTCTGGTCCTTGAGGTGCAGGGTGTTGGCGCCGCCGACCAGGTCGGCGGCGTTCTCCTTGTTGGCCATCCAGCGCGCCGCGCTGCTGGACGCGCCGCCCTGGCTGAGTGCGAACACCGAGGCGCCGCGCGCGGCCGGCGTGAGGAAGGCGTCGGCGTGGATCGAGACGAAGAGGTCGGCCTGGACGCGCCGCGCCTTCCTGACGCGCTCGTGCAGCGGCACGAAGAAATCGGCATCGCGGGTCAGCATCGCCCGCATGTTCGGGTTGGCGTTGAGCCGGTCGCGCAGTTGCAGCGCGATCTCGAGGACGACGTCCTTCTCGTGCAGGCCGCTCGGGCCGGTGGCACCCGGATCCTCGCCGCCATGGCCGGGATCGATGGCGACGACGACGAGGCGATCGATCTTGCCCTGGGCGACGAGCGGCGGCATGGTGCCGGTGATGGCGTTGCGCCCCGACGCCGCGGACGCGCCCGGCGCCGCATGCGCGAGGATCGGCGCCGAGGTCGAGAAGGGCGGCGTCGGCGCGGCGCCGCCGGCGACTCGGCCGATGAATTCACCCAGCGCGTCCTGGACCGACTGCGCCGCGTGACGCTCGGCCTGCTCGCGGTCGCGGATGAGCGCCAGCAGCGGATCGAGCTCTTGGGTCGGGTGCAGGTCGAAGACGAGCCGGTACTGGTACGCCGCCACCGGCGCCAGCGTGAAGAGCTCGGGCGCGATCGGCTGCTTCAGGTCGAGGACCAGGCGAACGACGCGCGGCTGGCTCTGGCCGACGCGCACGCCGGCGATGAAGGGATCGTCGGGGCGGACCTTGCCGACCAGCTCGCGCAGCTGCGGGCTGAGCTCGAGGCCGTCGACGTCGATCACCAGCCGGTCGGGCGCGGCGGCGAGGAAGTGACGCGCCGTGAGCGGCGCGTCCGACTCGATGGTGACGCGCGTGTACTCGTCGGCCGGCCAGACGCGCACCGCGACGATCGCCGCGCCCCAGGCGATGTCGCGCGCCCCGAGCACGAGCGCGGCCGTGCCCATGCGGGCGAGGGCGCGTCGGCGCGATGCGCTCACGGCAGCAGCTCCCGCCCGGTCGCGCTCATCGCCTCGAAGCACGCTTCACGCCGGTCGCTGTCTTCGTGCGGGGCGATCGACACGCGAAGGTCGCACGGCGGCAGCAGCGCCGCTGCCTTCTCGGGCCACTCGACGAGCTTCAGGCCCGGGTCGGCGAAGACCTCTCGAAAGCCGGCGTCCTCCCACTCGTTCGGGTCGTCGAAGCGATAGAAGTCGAAGTGGCCGATCGCGAAGCCGCCCGCATCGGCGCCGGCGACGTAGGGTTCCATCAGGGCGTAGGTCGGGCTCTTGATCGCGCCTTCGACGCCGAGCGAGTGCAGCAGATGGCGCACGAAGGTGGTCTTGCCGGCGCCGAGCGGGCCGTGCAGCTCGACGAACGCGCCGGCGAGCGCAGGATGCGAGGCCAGCGCCGCGGCGGTCGCGGCGCACGCAGACTCGTCGGGCCACGACACGCGGCGCGTTTCTAGAATCGACGTCGACACCAATGAGCGATCCTCTTCCTTTCGACGGCATGTCCCTGCTCGCGCAGATGCGGGCCTGGGGCCGATCGCTCGGATTTTCCCAGATTGGCGTCGCCGGCATCGACCTCGCCTCGGCCGAGCCGCGACTGGCCGCCTGGCTCGACAACGGTTTTCACGGCGAGATGGACTACATGGCCGCGCACGGCATGAAGCGCGCGCGGCCAGCCGAGCTCGTGCCCGGAACAGTCAGCGTGATCACGGCGCGGCTCGACTACCTGCCGCGCGCGACCGCGACCGGCTGGCAGCAGGTCGAGTGGGAGCGACTCGGGGATCCATCGGCGGCCACGGTGTCGATCTATGCCCGCGGCCGCGACTATCACAAGGTCCTGCGCAGGCGTCTTGCGCAACTCGCCGATCGGATCGCCGAGGCGATCGGTCCGTTCGGCCACCGCGTATTCACCGATTCGGCGCCGGTGCTCGAGGTCGAGCTCGCATCGCGAAGCGGCATCGGCTGGCGCGGCAAGCACACGCTCGTGCTCGACCGGGAGAAAGGCTCGATGTTCTTCCTGGGCGAGATCTTCGCCGACGTCGCCCTGCCCGAGACCGATCCGGCGAGCGACCACTGCGGCACCTGCTCGGCCTGCATCGACGTGTGCCCGACGCGGGCGATCGTCGCGCCGTACGAGCTCGATGCGCGTCGTTGCATCTCGTACCTCACGATCGAGTCGAAGGGCGCGATCCCGGTTGAGTTCCGCAGCGCGATCGGCAACCGCGTCTACGGCTGCGACGACTGCCAGCTCGTCTGCCCGTGGAACAAGTTCGCGAGCGCGAGCCCGCTCGCCGACTTCGACGTCCGCCCCGAGCTCGACGGCCCGTCGCTGCTCGCGCTCTGGGCGTGGCGGGAGGACGAGTTCCTGTGCCGCACCGAAGGCAGCGCGATCCGCCGCATCGGCTACGAGCGCTGGCAGCGAAACCTCGCGGTCGCGCTCGGCAACGCGCTCGCCGCGGGCGGCGACGCGGCGATCGTCGGCGCGCTGCGCGCGCGTCGCGAGGGCGCGAGCGAGCTGGTGCGCGAGCACATCGACTGGGCGCTGGCGCAGGCAGCGCTCGCAGGCGGTGTCGTCGATCATGACGCCTGATTCGCACCCCGGCGCAGCCACGATCGATCGCTTCTGCGACGCGATCTGGATCGAGGAAGGGCTCGCTGCCAACACCCTCGCCGCGTACCGGCGCGACCTGACCCTGCTCGCGACCTGGCTCGCCGCACAGTCCGCGCGGCCCGTCCTCGAGGCCAGCGAGACCGACCTGCGCGCCTACGCCCTGGCCCGACATGCCGGCAGCGCACCGACCAGCACCAATCGGCGCCTGACGGTGTTCAGGCGCTTCTTTCGCTGGGCCGTCCGCGAGCGGCTCATCGACGCCGATCCGACTCTGAAGCTCGACGCCGCCCGCCAGCCGCTGCGCGTGCCGCAATCGCTCAGCGAGAAGCAGGTCGAGGCCCTCCTCGCCGCGCCTGCCGTCGACTCACCGCTCGGCCTGCGCGACCGCGCCATGCTCGAGCTGCTGTATGCGAGCGGCCTGCGCGTCAGCGAGCTGGTCGGGCTGAAGACGGTGAACGTCAGCTTCGTCGAGTGCGCGCTGCGCGTCACCGGCAAGGGCAGCAAGGAGCGGCTGGTGCCGTTCGGCGAGGAAGCGCTGGTCTGGATCGAGCGCTACGTCGCCGAGGCGAGGCCGGCGATCCTCGCGGGCAGGGCGAGCGACGCGCTTTTCGTGACCGGCCGCGGCGGACCGATGACGCGGCAGATGTTCTGGAAGCTCGTCAAGGCGAATGCCGCGCGCGCCGGCATCGCCGTGCCGATGTCGCCGCACACCCTGCGCCACGCCTTTGCCACGCACCTGCTGAACCACGGCGCCGACCTGCGCGCGGTGCAGATGCTGCTCGGCCACGCCGACATCTCGACGACGACGATCTACACCCACGTCGCGCGCGAGCGGCTCAAGCAACTGCACGCCCTGCACCATCCGCGAGGCTGAGGTCGCGACGGAAATGGTGCGAGCCGGTCAGCGCGCGCCGGCCGATTCGAGCATCACCACGATCTCGCGATAGCCGCGGTCCCGCGCCAGATGCAGCGGCGTCTTGTCGTCGCGGTCGGCAAGCCGCGTGCTCGCGCCCGCCCCGAGCAGCGCGGCCACGGTCGACTGGTGACGAGCGCCGCCATCGCCGAGGACGATGGCTTCGATCAGCGCGGTCCAGTGCAGGTTGTTGACGTGGTCGAGCGGGGCGCCTGCTGCGATCAGCTGGCGCACGACGCCGTCGTGGCCGAGGTGCGCGGCCGCGATCAGCGCCGTGCCGTCGTAGCGGCTCGTGACCCGCCGCGCGCTTGCGCCGGCAGCGAGCAGGACGCGCAGCGTCTGCTCGCTGCCGGCGACGGCGGCGATGGTGACGGCGTCGTAGCGATCGTCGTCGAGCGCGCCCGAGTCGGCGCCGGCCGCGATCAGTGCGCGAGCGGCTTCGCGCTGGCGGGCGAAGGCAGCGACATGCAGCGGCGTCCGGCCGTGCGCGTCGCGGCCGTCGAGCGTCGCCTTGGGCGAAGTCGCCGCGAGCCGACCGATCGTCGCGACGTCGCCGCGCTGCGCGGCAGCATGCAGGCCGCGGTAGGACGCGATCTCGCCCGCGGATGGCGGCACCTGCGCGCGTCCGGACAGGACGACGACGCAGAGGAAGCCGGCGATCGCGAGAGGGCGAATCCTCACGCTGCGACGAGCGAAATCGTCGCGATCCGCTGCTTCCACTCCGCCGGGCCGGTCTCGTGCACCGACGTGCCGCTCGAATCGACCGCCACCGTCACCGGCATGTCCTTGACGTCGAACTCGTAGATCGCCTCCATGCCGAGGTCGGCGAAGGCGAGGACCTTGGCCTGCTTGATCGCCTTCGAGACCAGGTAGGCGGCGCCGCCGACGCCCATGAGGTAGGCGCTCCTGTGCTTCCTGATCGCCTCGATCGCGGCGGGGCCGCGCTCGGCCTTGCCGATCATCGCGATCAGGCCGGTCTCGGCCAGCATCATCTCGGTGAACTTGTCCATCCGCGTCGATGTCGTCGGGCCGGCGGGGCCGACGACCTCGTCACGCACCGGATCGACCGGGCCGACGTAGTAGATGACGCGATTCGTGAAATCGACCGGCAGCTTCTCTCCCTTGGCCAGCATCTCCTGAATCCGCTTGTGCGCGGCGTCGCGGCCGGTGAGGATCTTGCCGGAGAGAAGCAGGCGATCGCCTGGCTTCCACGAGGCGACCTCTTCCCTCGTCAACGCGTCGAGGTTCACCTGCTTCGACCTGTTGTAGTCGGGCGCCCAGTGCACGTCGGGCCAGAGGTCAAGGCTCGGCGGGTCGAGGTAGGCCGGGCCCGAGCCGTCGAGCACGAAATGGGCGTGGCGCGTCGCAGCGCAGTTCGGGATCATCGCCACCGGCTTCGAGGCGGCATGCGTCGGCGCCATCGCGATCTTGACGTCGAGCACGGTCGACAGGCCGCCCAGGCCCTGCGCGCCGATGCCCAGCGCGTTGACCTTGTCGAACAGCTCGATGCGCAGCGCCTCGGTCCTGTCCTGCGGCCCGCGTTTCTTGAGCTCGAACATGTCGATGTCTTCCATCAGGCTCTGCTTGGCGAGCAGCATCGCCTTTTCCGCCGTGCCGCCGATGCCGATGCCGAGCATGCCCGGCGGGCACCAGCCGGCGCCCATCGTCGGCACCGTCTTCAGCACCCAGTCGACCAGGCTGTCGCTCGGATTCATCATCGTGAACTTCGACTTGTTCTCGCTGCCGCCGCCCTTGGCCGCGACCATCACGTCGATCGTGCTGCCGGGCACGAGCGTCATGTGGACGACGGCCGGCGTGTTGTCCC
>JBBSBZ010000160.1:0-7920 GCA_038250795.1 Burkholderiales bacterium
CCGCTCGACGGACATCCTCGGGTTGCACATCCGGCTTAAACATGCATACAATATATATCTATTGAGAACAGGGGCGAAGGCGCACACGGATGCTGCCGTCAGCTCAGGTTTTCTACCGAGTCAGAACGACCAACATCCGCGCATGGCCAATTCAGAGCAAGCTGCGCCGCTCGCGCAGGCACTACAGCAACCGTATCGTCACGGTTTCGTCACCGACGTCGAGAGCGACTCGCTCCCGCCGGGGCTGGACGAAGGCACGATCCGCGCCATTTCACTGCGCAAGCGCGAGCCCGAGTTCCTGCTGAAGTGGCGGCTGGCGGCATTCGAGCGCTGGCAGAAGATGCCGCTTCCCGAATGGGGGCAGCTGCGCATCAACCCGATCGACTTCCAGGCGCTGTCGTACTACTCCGCACCGAAATCGCAACGAGACGGTCCGAAGAGCCTCGACGAGGTCGACCCGAAGCTGCTGGAGACCTACGAGAAGCTCGGCGTGCCCTTGCACGAGCGGGCGGCGCTGGCCGGCGTCGCCGTCGATGCCGTGTTCGACTCGGTGTCGGTGGGCACCACCTTTCGGGAGCAGCTCGCCGACGTCGGCGTCATCTTCTGCTCCTTCTCGCACGCGGTCGAGCACCATCCGGAGATCATCGAACGCTATCTCGGCACGGTCGTGCCGCAGGGCGACAACTTCTATGCGGCGCTGAACTCGGCGGTGTTCTCCGACGGCTCCTTCGTCTACATCCCGGAGGGCGTGCGCTGCCCGATGGAGCTGTCGTCGTACTTTCGCATCAACGCACGCAACACCGGTCAGTTCGAACGCACGCTCATCATCGCCGAGCGCGGCAGCCACGTCAGCTACCTCGAGGGCTGCACCGCACCGATGCGCGACGAGAACCAGCTGCATGCGGCGGTGGTCGAGCTGATCGCGCACGAGGACGCGCACATCAAGTACTCGACCGTGCAGAACTGGTACCCCGGCGACGAGCAGGGGCGCGGCGGCATCTACAACTTCGTCACCAAGCGGGGGCTGTGCGCCGGGGCGCGCTCGCACATCTCCTGGACGCAGGTCGAGACCGGCTCGGCGATCACCTGGAAGTACCCCAGCGTCATCCTTCGCGGCGACGACTCGAACGGCGAGTTCTATTCGATCGCCGTGTCGAACCATCGCCAGCAGGCCGACACCGGCACCAAGATGATCCACCTCGGGCGCAACACGAAGAGCCGCATCGTCTCCAAGGGCATCAGCGCCGGCCACGCCCAGAACAGCTATCGCGGCCTGGTGCGCATCGCGCCGACCGCCTCGGGCGCACGCAACCACACCCAGTGCGATTCGCTCCTGATCGGGCCGCGCTGCGGCGCCCACACCTTTCCCTATATCGATGCCGCACGCGACGACGCCGTCGTCGAGCACGAGGCGACGACGACGCGCATCTCCGAAGAGCGGCTCTTCTACTGCCAGCAGCGCGGCCTCGACCCGGAGGAGGCGACGGCGCTGATCGTCGGCGGCTTCTGCCAGGCCGTGCTCGAGGAGCTGCCGATGGAGTTTGCGGTCGAGGCCAAGGCGCTGCTGGCCGTCTCGCTGGAAGGCTCCGTCGGATGATCAGGACGATGACGAGCCCGCCCGCGGCATGTGCGATTTACCCGCGCATTGCAGGAGCCGATCGGCAAGAAGGAACCTCATGAGCCAAGTCGAACCGCTGTTGCAAGTGCAGGACCTTCGGGTCGATGTCGGCGAGCGCCGCGTGCTCGAATCGGTCTCGCTCGACGTTCAGGCGGGCCAGCTGGTCGTGCTGATGGGGGCCAATGGCAGCGGCAAGAGCACGCTCGGCCTGACGCTGGCGGGCCATCCGCGCTATCACGTCGGCGCCGGGACGGTCCGCTTCGACGGGCGCGACCTGCTGGCGCTGAAGCCCGAGGAGCGTGCGCGCGCGGGCCTCTTCGTCTCGTTCCAGGCGCCTCCCGAGATCCCCGGCGTCAAGAACAACCTCTTCATCCGGACAGCGCTGAACGCGGTGCGCGACGCACGCGGCGAGCCGCAGCTCGACGCCTTCGACTTTCTCGGCGATGCGCGCAGCGCGGCGGCAAGGCTCGGCCTGCCCGAAGCGATGCTCGGACGTCCGGTCAACGACGGCTTCTCCGGCGGCGAGCGCAAGCGCAACGAGCTCCTGCAGCTCGCGCTCCTCCGACCGCGTCTGGCGCTGCTCGACGAGATCGATTCCGGCCTGGACGCCGACGGCGTCCATGCAGTCGTCCGTCTGGTCCAGGAACTGCGCGCTGCGGGAACCGCATTCGTCATCATCTCGCATTACCTGCAGCTCATCGAGATGCTCGCGCCAGATGCGGTGCTTCGTCTCGACCAGGGACGTATCGCCGAGGTGGGTGGCCTCGAGCTGGCGCGCGACGTGGCGCGCAGCGGCGCGTCACGCACTCGCGAGCCGGCAACCGAAGGTGCGACGACCTCGCTGCCTGCGCCAACGAGGACAGGTGCGACGGCGCTGCGGCCGCGCACCGTCTGACCCATGAAGAGCGCCGACGCCATCGCTGCCCGCGAGCGACTCGCGATCACGGGCTGGATACCGGCCCGGTCCGAGGCGTTCCGGCACCTGCCGCCGCCGCTTGCGCCGATCTGGCTGGGCAACGACCCTGACCTGGCGGCGCCGGGCACCGATGCGCTGCCTGTCGACGGAGGGGGCTGGACCTTGCATCCGCTCGGTACCTCGACGCCAGCCCAGGTCGAGGCAACCTGGCTCGATGCCGGCGACGCCAGCGAGGCACTGTTCGCCGGGCTGCCGCCGCCCGGCGAGGGTGACGGCGAGGCCGCGCCGTTCGCATGGGCGCATCGCGCGATGTGCCGCGACGGACTGCGCCTGCGCATCGGCACCGCAGGCTCGGGCCGCGACCCGACCGCTCCCGTGTGGCTCCACGTTCGCCACCGTCCGCGCAACGCGGTCGAGGCCCCCCTGCTGTCGATCGAGCTGCTTCCGGGCGCACATTGCGTGCTCGTCGAGACGCATGCGCGAACCACGATGGATGGGCGAGATTCGACGGCACGCGGACCGGCGATCGTGCAGAACCTGCAGGCGCACATTCACCTCGGCGAAGGCGCGACGCTGCGTCACCTGCGCATCGTCGCTCCGTCGGCCGGCGACCGCATCGCCCACCGTGTTCAGATCGGCATCGGCCGCCGCGCGCACTACCACCAGGCCCTCGTCGCCTCGGGCAGCCGCTATCACCTGCAGCGTCAACGCGTCGAGCTCCAGGACGAAGAGGCGACCTGCCACATGGCCGGCGTGCTGGTCGCCGCCGGCTCCGTCATCGAGCAGCAGGCGCTCGTCTCGCACGAGGCGCCGCGCACGACAAGCGACGTCGAGACGCTGGCGCTCGCCAGCGGCAAGGCGCTCGGCGTCGTCAACGCACAGACCCGCATCGCGCCGGGGTGCGACGACGCCTCGGTTCGCCAGCGCCTGAGCGGCGTGCCGACCGGTGGCCAGCCGCGGCTCGTGCTTCGGCCGCACCTGGAGATCCACCACGACAAGGTGCAGGCGGTTCATGGCGCCACCTGGGGCGCGCTGCCCGAAGACGCCCTCTTCTACGCCCGCCAGCGCGGCATCGACGAGCGCCATGCACGCGGACTGATCGTCGAAGGCATGGCCAACGCCATGCTGGAGCGTTGTCTTGGCGAGCCGACGTTGCTGGAGGCGCTGCACGAGGACGGAACCTTGCGCATCGACGCCTTCGTCTCGCGCGTCGCACCCCCTGCGCCGGGCGTCGCCGAGAGGCCCGGCCATGGCTGAGACAACCAACGCCGACGTGCTGGACACTGCCGCGTTGCGCGCGCAGTTCGCGACGCTCGACCAGCAGATCCATGGCGCGCCGCTCGCCTACCTCGACAACGCGGCGACCACGCAGGCGCCGCTGGCGGTGCTCGATGCCATGCGCCGCTTCGAGCAGCACGACCGCGCCAACATCCACCGCGGCGTGCACGAGCTCAGCCAGCGCGCGACCGACGAGTTCGAGCGTGCGCGCGAAGTGCTCAAGCGCTTTGTAGGCGCGGGAAGCGCGCACGAGCTCGCCTTCATGTCCGGAACGACCGACGCGCTCAATCAGGTGGCGCACGGGGTCTCGATCGCCGGTGCCGGGCCGGCCGTGCTGCAGGCGGGCGACGAGATCGTCGTCAGTGGCCTCGAGCACCACGCGAATCTGGTGCCGTGGCAGCAGGCGGCCCGCCGCTGCGGCGCCACGCTTCGGATCCTGCTGCCGGACCCCGAAGGGCGCCTGCACGCGCATGATCTGGCGCGCATGTTGGGGCCGCGCACGCGCATCTTCGCCGTGACCGCGTGCGCCAACGCCACCGGCGAGCGGCCGCCCTACGAAGAGTTGCTCGCAATGGCCGCGGACGCCGGCGTGCTGACGGTGCTCGATGCGGCGCAGGCGGTGTCGCACGAGGCTCTGGCGATTGCCGATCTGGCCTGCGATTTCATGGTCTTCTCGGGCCACAAGATGTACGGGCCGATGGGCACGGGCGCCCTGGTCGGCCGACGCAGCGCACTCGAACGACTGGTGCCGATGCGCTTCGGCGGCGACATGGTGCAGTGGGTCACGTCCAGCGACGCTTCATTTGCCGACCTCCCGGCCCGGCTGGAAGGCGGCACTCCCAACGTGTCGGGTGCGATCGGCATGGCCGCGGCCGCGGAGTTCATCGAGAAGACGGGCCGGGCTGCCATCGACATGCACGTGCGGGCCCTGCGCGAACACGCAGCCCGAGGCCTCGCCGCCGTCGACGGCGTCACCGTCGTCGCTCCCGACGCCGCGCAGTCCGCCATCGTCTCGTTCGTCGCCGAGGGCGTCCACCCGCATGACATCGGCACGCTTCTCGACGAGCAAGGCATCGCCGTGCGCACCGGCCACCACTGCGCGCAGCCGCTGATCGATCACCTCGGCCTCGGCCCGACGACACGTGCCTCGTTCGCGCTCTACAACGACCACGCCGAGGTCGAGCGCCTGCTCGCGGGCGTGGCCCATGCGGTGAAGGTGCTTCGGTGAGCACTCCCGCCGAGAACGCGCTCTATCAGGAAGTGGTCATGGACCACAAGCGCGCGCCGCGCAATTTCGGCGCGCTTCCTTCACGAACCCATCACGCACGCGGCCACAACCCGGCCTGCGGAGACGACATCGAGGTCGACCTGCGCGTGGATGGCGACAAGGTGAGCGAGATCCGCTTCACGGGCCACGGCTGCGCCATCTGCATTGCGTCGGCCTCGATGATGACGGAAGCGGTGCGCGGGCGCGAGATCGAAGTGGCCGAAGAACTGCAGCAGCGCTTCAGGGCCGTGCTCACCGGCCAGCTCGAGCCGGAGTCCGCCGAGCTCGGCAAGCTGATCAGCCTGGCCGGCGTGCGACGCTATCCAAGCCGCATCAAATGCGCGTTGCTCGGCTGGCACGCCCTGATGCACGCGCTCGCCAGCCACGACGCGACCGGGGCCGAGGGCGGGCCGGTGCCAGCGGAGCAGAAATGAGACCCCAGCGCGAGTCGGCGGTGACCACGCGCGCCGTCCAGGTCGAGCGGGTTCCCGACGGCACGCCTTTCGAGCTGCCCTCCGGCGCACAGGTGCAGATCACGCAGGCGCTGGGCTCGGCGTTCACGCTCGCCGTGGGCGGCCAGCTGGTCCGCCTCAAGGGCAGCGATGCCGACGCCATCGGCAAGCCCTTGCCGGTTGCCGTCGTGGTGCCCGAGAACGTCGGCCGCGACGACGTGCGCGACCTGGTGTGGCAGACGCTGAAGACCTGCTACGACCCCGAGATTCCGCTCGACATCGTCGAGCTCGGGCTGGTCTACGTCTGCGATGTGCTGCCGATCGACGAGGAGCGCTTCCGTGTCTCGATCAAGATGACGCTGACGGCCCCCGGGTGCGGCATGGGGCAGACGATCGTCGACGACGTCTACGCCAAGCTGCTTGCCCTGCCGAGGGTCGCGGAGGTCGACGTCGAGCTCGTCTTCGACCCGCCCTGGGACCGCTTTCGACTTTCCGAGGCGGCCAAGCTGACGCTCGGCCTCTGAGCGGGGTCTGCGGCGCGCGTCAGCGCACGCTGAAATCGATGACGATCGCGCCCGGCTCGCGCTGCCGGTACTCGATCTCGATGTTCTCGCCGTAGCGCTGCCCGATCTGCTCGAGCAGCGGCAGTGGATCGTGGTCGTTGGCAAACCGCATCGTCTCGCCCGACCGCAGGCTGTCGAGCGCGCCGAAGATCGCCGCGTGGCGAAAGCGCTTGGCCACTCCGCGTGCGTCGAAGGGATAGACGGAATCGGGTTGGAGGTGCTGGTGCGGCTGTGACACGAAAAGTCTCCTGTGATGGACAGTTGTGGAAAGAGAGCCGGAAGCTTCGCTCGAACCGCCTCAGGCGCTACCGCGAACAACGCGGTGGCGCGGCCGGACGATCGGCGACTGACGGCCGGCCGGCGCGTCGATCCAACCCGGCGTGGGCGACGCCGTCGCGAGATCGGCCAGCGTCGCGCCATCGAGCGTGTCGAAATACGCCTGCAAGGCCGTGCCGAACAGATGCTTCAGTCGGCAACTCGACGACAGCGTGCAGGCGCTGGTGCTTTCGTCGAAGCACTCGACGAGACGGAAATCGCTCTCCGAGGCGCGAACGACATCGCCGATCCGGATGTCGACAGGCTCCTTCACCAGGCGCACGCCGCCACCGCGGCCTCGCGTCGTCTCGAGCAGCCCCTGGCCGGCGAGGTCGTTGACGACCTTCATCAGATGGTTCTTCGACAAGCCGTGGTGCTCGGCCATTTCGCCGATGGTGACCCGCTGGTCACGGCGAGCCGCGCAGTACATCAGCACGCGCAGGGTGTAGTCGGTGTATTCGGCGAGGCGCATCGACGACCTTAAAGATGCATCGATTATATTGGTTTGATCGCTTTCCGGGAAGCGGGCTGTGCCTTGACCGTCCCGCTTTGGCGCTCGACGAGGCGCAGCATCGTCGCCAGCGTAAGCGAGGCGAGGGTCGCCAGGGCGTGCTCGTCGATCTCGGACAGGACCGTGGCGATGGCTCGTTCGATCGGTGTCGACGCCGACGTGTCCGGGTGCGGTCCCACGTCCTCGAACATCTGCACGACGTCGAGCAAGGTAAGGCGGCGCGCATTGCCCGCGAACCGGTAGCCGCCGCCGACGCCACGCGCCGATTCCAGAACGCCCTTGCGTGCCAGATCCGCCAGCACCTTGGCCAGGTGATGCGGCGACGCCCCGAGGCGGGCGGCGATCTCCGCCGCCGAGATATGACGCTCCGGCTGGCTCGCCGACTCGAGCACGCTGTACAGCGCGAGCGACGTGTTCTTCTGCAGCCTCATCCGCGCCGGGCCTGTTCGATGTCCATCTCGAGGGGAATGAACGCTCCGGCCATCATCCCCTGGCTGCGAAAGAACGACAGGATGAGCGTGTTTTCGCGAGCAAGCATGGTGCGCAGCTTGGTGACGCCGGCGGAGCGAAATCGCTCGCCGATCGACTCGAGGAGACGCGTGCCGACGCCTCCCAGGCGCGACCCGGGGTCGACGTCGATCGCGAAGACCCAGCCACACGGCGGCGCGCCGAACTCCCAGTCGCGAATCTCGCCGATCACGAAACCGACGACGCGCCGATCGAGCTCGGCGACGAGGAACGCGCGCTCAGGCTCGGCGCCGGCACCGTAGCGGCGATAGATCGACCTCCAGTAGGCGGCCTTCTCGAGGCCGGTCACGGTGGCGTCGATGGCAGTGACCCGGTCCAGGTCACCGCGTCGCGCGGCGCGGATCCGCAGCGCCGCTGCCGTACCGGTGGCGTCGTGGCCTGCGCCGACGGGAGGCGCTGGGCGGCGCCGCGCGGGCTTAGCCGGGGAACTCATCGGAAAAGATGAACCAGATCAAATTCATAGGCGCATTTC
>JBBSBZ010000161.1:0-7831 GCA_038250795.1 Burkholderiales bacterium
CTGGCCGACACGAGCCAGATCCGGATCGCGCTGCACGCCGGGCCGGTCTTCTGCGGCTTCGACCCCATCATGGGACGCGACAACTACTTCGGGTCGAGTGTCACCAAGACCGCCCGCATGGAACCGGTGACGCCGCCGGGCACGATCTACGCGAGCGAGAACTTCGTGGCGACGCTGGCGGCCCTGGGACAGGATCAGTACAGCTTCGAATATATGGGTCGCCTCGAGCTCGCGAAGAGCTATGGCGAATCGCGCATCTACCGGCTCGACCGGCGCTGACCAGCTCGACGCGCTCCGGGTCATGGCAGCAGGCTGAACGGTCGCGGCGCGGCGGTCAGTCGACGCTCGAGGCGAGGGTTCACCCGCGCCCCGTCGGTGGCCCAGCCCCGTACTTTTGCCGATAAGGCACGCGGGGGCGGTGACCTAGGATCGATTCGCTGATCGATCACGACACGCCAGAGTCAGGAGACTGCCATGAAGACCCATCCGAAATACGCCGCCGCCGTCGCCGGTGCCCTGTTCCTTTGCGCCGCTGCCCACGCACAGCAGGTGAAGCTGATGACCGGGCCGCAGGGCGGCTCGTGGTATCCGCTCGGCGGGGCGATTGCCAACATCGCCGACAAGGCCGGGGTTCACGTGCAGGTGCTGCCGGGCGCCGGCATCGCCAACGTCAAGGCCGTCCAGGCGGGCAAGGCCGACATCGGCTTCGGCAATTCGATCTCCACCGTCGACGGCGTCGCCGGGCGCGCGCCGTTCGACGCCAAGGCGACCAACGTCTGCAACGTCGCCTCGCTCTACCCGCAGTACTTCCAGGTCGTCGCCAACGCCGACGCGGGCATCAACTCGCTCGCCGACCTGAAGGGCAAGCCGGTGGCCCTGCAGCCCAAGGGCAACACGGCGGAGTTCATCAGCGTGCAGGCGCTCGAGGTCTACGGTCTGAAGCCGTCCGACCTCGGCCGGGTGAGCTACGTCTCGTACACCGACGCGGTGTCGCTGATGAAGGACAACAACGCCCAGGCGTTCACGCTCGGCACCACGGTGCCCGCTTCGTCGATCATGGATCTCGCATCGGCGCGCGACATCAAGCTGATCGACATTCCGGACGACAAGTTCCAGGCGATGAGGAAGCTCAACCCCGGCTACACCAAGCTCGTCATCCCGGCCGGCAGCTATCCGAAGCAGGGCAAGGACGTGCAGACGATCGGCTATGCCACGCACGTGATCGCCCGCTGCGATCTCGATCCCGACGTCGTCTACAAGGTGCTGAAGGGCATCGTCGACCACAAGAAGGACCTGGCGGCGGTCGCCAACGCGATGGCCGGCACCACGCCGAAGATGATGGCCGAGGACATCGGCGTGCCGATGCACAAGGGGGCGCTGCGCTACTACAAGGAGGTCGGCGCGCTCTGACGAGGTTCGAAGGCCGAGGCCTGGGGAGCAGCGATGCTTTCGATTCCGGTCAGCTTCACGCGCCGGGCGATCACCGCCGTCGCGGTGGCGATGTCGGTGTTCCATCTGTGGGTCGCGTTCTTCGGCCCGCCGGACGCCTATGTCTTTCGCGGCTCGCACCTCGCGTTCGCGCTCGTCCTGGCGTTCCTGCTGCAGCCGGGACGCCACGGCAACGCCGACCGCGTCGGCCCCTCGGACGTCTTCCTGGTCGTGGCAGCGGTCGCGGCGGCGCTCTATCCCGCCGCCGTGCTGGACTACATCCAGAACCGGATCTACTACGTCGACGACCCGCGCCTGGCCGACTACGTCTTCGGCGGCGCGCTGGTGCTGCTGGTCCTGGAGGCGACGCGCCGGGCCACCGGATGGGCGCTGCCGATCACCGCGTTCGTCTTCATCGTCTACGGACTGACGCTCGGTCACCAGTCGGTCGGCATCATGCTCGACCAGATCTACCTCACGACCGAAGGCATCTTCGGCATCCCGCTCTACGTCTCGGCGACCTACGTGATGCTGTTCATCCTGTTCGGCTCGTTCGTCGAGCGGAGCGGCGCCGGCCAGCTGTTCATGGATTTCGCCCTGGCGCTCGCCGGCAGCCAGTCCGGAGGCCCGGCCAAGGTCGCGGTGATCACGAGCAGCCTGTTCGGCACGGTGTCGGGCAGCGCCGTCGCCAACGTCATGACGACCGGCACCTTCACGATCCCGCTGATGAAGCGCACCGGCTACCGGCCGGCGTTCGCCGGCGCGGTCGAAGCGGTCGCCTCGACCGGCGGCCAGCTGATGCCGCCGATCATGGGCGCGGCCGCATTCGTGATGGCCGAGTTCCTCGGCGTCTCGTACCTCACGGTCGCCAGCTTCGCGCTGCTGCCGGCGATCCTCTACTACGTCGCGGTCTTCATGGCGGTGCACTTCGAGGCCAAGCGGATCGGCCTGGTGGGCGTGCCCAAGGCCGACCTGCCGCGACTGAAGGGCGTTCTCGTCGAGCGCGGCCACCTGTTCCTGCCGCTGTTCGTGATCGTCGCCGTGCTGCTGGCCGGCCGGAGCGCCGCGTTCTCGGCGCTCTGCGGCATCTTCTCCGTGGTGCCGACGACGTGGCTGCGCGCCAGCACGCGGCGCACGTTCACCTGGCGAGCGATCGGCGAGGCGCTCGAGTCCGGGGCGCGCAACACTGTCGTCGTCGCCCTGGCCTGCGCCTCGGCCGGCATCGTCATCGGCACGATCACGCTGACCGGGCTCGGCCTCAGCTTCACCGGCGTCGTCCTGGCCTTGTCGCAGGACTCGATGGTGCTCGCGCTGGTCCTCACCATGGCCGCCGGCATTCTTCTCGGCATGGGCTTGCCGACGACGCCGGCCTACATCGTCCAGGTGGCGCTGCTTGTGCCGGCGCTGGTCAAGCTCGGCGTCCGCGTCGAGGCGGCGCACCTGTTCGTCCTCTATTTCGCCGTGCTCTCGGCGATCACGCCGCCGGTGGCGATGGCGGTCTACGCCGCCAACGGCATCTCGGGCGCCAAGCTGATGGAGACCGGCTGGGCGTCGGTCAAGCTGGGCCTCACGGGCTACATCATCCCGTTCATGTTCGTCTTCTCGCCGTCGCTGCTGCTGCTCGGCGACGTGCCCGAGATGGCGCTCGCGACGGTGACCGCGATCATCGGCGTCACCTGCCTGGCCGGCGGCCTGCACGAGCACTTCTTCTGGGGCCGGGCGCGCAGCTGGGAGCGCGTGCTGCTGCTGATCGCGGCGGTCGTGCTGATCACGCCGGGATGGCGCAGCGACCTGGTCGGCGTCGTGCTCATCGCCGTGGTCGCCGCGAGCCAGCGCTGGATCCTGCAGGCGCCCGCGCCGCGCGCCAAGGGCGCCGCGTGACGATCGCGCTCTACGCGTTCGACACGCCGAACGGCCGCAAGATCAGCGTTGCGCTCGAGGAGATGGGACTTCCGTACGACGTCCACGTCGTCGACATCACGAAGGGCGAGCAGCACGCGTCATCGTTCGCGGCGATCAGCCCGACCCACAAGATCCCGGCGATCGTCGACCCCGACGGGCCGGGCGGCCGGCCGGTGAGCGTGTTCGAGTCGGGAGCGATCCTGATCTACCTCGGCGAGAAGACGGGAAAGTTCTGGCCACAGGAGCCGGCCGCGCACATCGCCTGTCTCGAGTGGCTGATGTTCCAGATGGGCGGCTTCGGCCCGATGCCCGGCCAGGTGCACCACTTCGCCGCGCTGCAGGACGAAGGCGATCGGCGCTACGGCCTCGAGCGCTACATGACCGAGACGCGCCGCCTCTACGACGTGATGGACGCGCGCCTGGCGAACCACGGCTATTTCGCGGGCCGCGAGGTCACGATCGCCGACTTCGCGATCCTCGGCTGGGCCTGGCGCCACGAGCGCCACCGCATCGATCTGGCCGACTATCCGAACGTCGGGCGCTGGTACGGGGCGATGATGGCCAGGCCCGCGGTGATTCGGGGCTTCGCGGTGGCCCTGCGGCGCTGAGACGAGCGCTCAGGGCGACGCTGCCGCGGCGATCGCGACCCACGACCCCGCGGCGAGCAGCGCGACGCCGACCCAGCGATCGAATCGCCAGCGTGCCGGCGTCACCTTCTCGGCGAGGATGAGCAAGGTGAGGGCCGCCATCCAGACCAGGTTCATCGCGCCGACGACGAACATCACCGCCATCAGTGCCCAGCAGCAGCCGACGCAGTAGCTGCCGTGCTGCAGGCCGACCACGACGGCACCCTGGGCGCCGTCGCGCCACTTCGCCATGAAGAAGGCCAGTGGCGTACGGCATTTCGAGAGGCACGCCTGCTTGAGTGGAGTGAACTGGAATGCGCCCGCGCCGAGCACGATCGCTGCGCTGAGCCACGCGCTGGTGCTCTGCGCCATCGGATCGAGCAGCAAGACATGGGCGAGCAGCCATTGGGCGAGGGCGGCCGCTGCCCCATAGCCGATCCAGGCGCTCACGTAACCGGTGACGTACGACGCGCTCGCCCGCCTCGCCCCCTCCGCATCGCGCCGCGCCGACAGGGTGGCGAACATCGACGCCGACGGCGCCACCGAGGGCAGCATCATGGCCAGCATCATCACCGACCACATCGCAAGCGCCGCGATCAGCGCCTCGGCGCCACCGCTGCCCATCGCCATCCCGGCGTGCATCGACGCGCCGCCCGGAGTCGACATGGCATGGCTCATCCGCGCCAGCCAGGCCCAGCTCGCGGCGGCAACTGCCGCCATCGCGATCCAGACCGGCGCGGCGCGCAGCCATGCGCCGGAGCGCGGGCTCCAGGCCAGGGCCACGTGGCTATTCCGAGCGGTACGCGAAGTCGGACATCAATCCGCTTCGACCGGAGACCTTCCAGTCCCAGCCGAAGTCGGCATAGGTGACGCGGCTCGAGCGCGCGACCACGGCCGGCTTCCCGGGGGCAATGCAGAGCGGATGGCCTTCGATCGTGATCGGCTTCCCCCCCTGGCCCTCGAGCGCCTCGATATGCGCTTCCGCCAGATCGGGTACCGACAGGCTGCGCTTGCGGCCGTCGGCGCGGTAATGCATCGGCACGTTCTTCGCTCCCGCCATCTCGCCGATGAACGACGCCAGCACGGCCGGGTGGCCGCCGGCCTTGCCACCGAAGATCGCGTGCAGCGCGTCGTTCTGCTGAGCGCTGGCCTTGTCGTCGAAATACGCGGCCACGCGCCACTTCGTCGCCACCATGGTTCCCGGCGCATGCACCGCCAGGGCGACGTTCAAGCCGTCGAGCGGGGTGTCGCCGTAGCGTCCCTTGTCGATGTGCCAGGCGACGAGCGCCGTGCACTCACCTTCCGTTGGCGGGCTGGTGAAGATGCACGGGCAGGCCGCCTCGCAGTTGCAGGCTTCGAAATAGGTTCCTTCTAGCGTCCATTGGGTCATGACGTTGCTCCTGAGTGCGTGAAGGGCGACGCGTGGCGACGCCCCACCGGAAGCGCTCATACTCGCGGCAGGGCGTGTGCATCGCCGTTTGAACGAGAGTTGAAATCGGCATCGAGGCTCGTCGGGCGCGGGCGTCGATGTGATTGCGGAAAGGCCATGACGACCCACGCACGACCGCTGCGTCTTCAATTGCTCGGCGCCGTCGCACTGCGCTGCGACGGCGTGCTGCGCGCCCTTCCGAAGTCGCGCAAGACCCGTGCGCTGCTGGCGCATCTCGCCGTCGAGGCGCGTCCGCTGCATCGGGAGACCTTGTGCGAGCTGCTGTGGGCAACGGCAGACGATCCGCGTGCGGCCCTGCGCTGGAGCCTGAGCAAGTTGAGGCCGGCGCTCGAGACCCCGCTCGGCCAGGCGCTGCGGGTCGGCGCGGATACGGTCGCACTCGACCTGACGCTGGTCGCGGTCGACGCGCTCGAAGCCAAGGCGCTGCTCGATCAGCCGTCGATCGGAACGTCCGATGCGCGACTGGGTGCGATTGAGCTGGCCCTGGCCGCCGGCTACGCGCGCGACCTCGACATCGGCGACCGGTTCCAGCTCTGGGTCGACGGTGAGCGCGAGGCGCTGCGCCGCGTCCATCGTCGCGTCCTCGACGAGCAGAGCGCTCGCGCCGGCACGCCGGCGGCGGCTCTGGTGACGGCACGCAAGCGAGTGGCGCTCGATCCCCTCGACACCGAAGCGAATGCGCGGCTCCTTGCACATTCGGTCGAGGTCGACGGACCCGCGCGCGCACGGGCCGCCCTCGACGCGATGCGTGCGCGCTACCGCGCCGAGGGCCTGTCGGACCACGCCCTCGTGGCGACCTGGCGCGGCCTCGATCGCGGCGCGGCGCTCGAGCTTCCCGACAAGCCGTCCGTGGCGGTGCTCGGCTTCGTCGATTGTGGCGGCCACGTCGACGGCCCCGTCCTCGCCCAGGGGTTGGCGACCGACCTCACCCATGCGCTCGGCCGATCGCGCGGGCTGTTCGTGATCGCGCGCGCTTCGGCGTCGCGGCTCTCGTCACGTCCGGCCGATTTCCTCCGGGCCGGAGAGCTCCTCGGCGTGCGCTATCTGGTGCACGGCACGACCCAGCGGCTCGAGCGGCGCGTGCGCGTCACGGCCACGCTCGCCGACGCCCAGCGCAACGAGGTGCTGTGGAGCGACCACTTCGACCGTCCGCTCGGCGACCTGTTTGCGTTGCAGGACGACCTGGCGTCGATGATCGCCGCCGCGATCGAGCCCGAGCTCGAGCGTGCCGAGAGCGCGCGCGCACGCCTCAAGGCGCCCGAGGACCTCAACGCCTGGGAGTGCTACCACCGCGCGATGTGGCACTGCTTTCGATTCACCGCGTCGCACACCGAGCAGGCGCATTCGCTGCTGGTGCGGGCGCTGTCGCTGGAAAAAGGCTTCGCCCGCGCCCACGCCGGCCTCTCGTTCACCCACTACTCGCGTGCCTTTCTCGACGCCGTTCACTCTCCCGATGCGGAGATCGGCAAGGCGCTGGAGCACGCGCAGCACAGTGTCGAGCTCGATCCGCGCGATGCAAGGGGGCACTGGACGTTCGGCCGGGCACTCTTTCTGGCGCGGTCGCACGATCGCGCGCTGCAGTCGGTCGGCCGATCGCTCCACCTCAATCCCAACTTCGCGCAAGGACATTACGCGCTCGGCTTCATTCGCGCTCATGCCGACGCCCCGGGCGACGCGTTGCCCGAACTGGCGGCCGCAGAACGGCTCAGTCCGCTCGACCCGTTGCTGTTTGCCGTCGAAGGCTCGCGGGCGATTTCGATGGCGATCGAAGGGCGCTACGAGGAGGCGGCCGCTTGGGCGGTTCGCGCCACCTGTGAGCCGAACGCCCACTTCCACATGGCGGCGATCGCCGCCGCCTGCCTCGCGCTCGCGGACCGGGCGGCAGAGGCCCGGTCATTCGCGCAACGCGCGTGCCGCGCCCATCCCGGCTACTCCATCGGTGTCTTCGAACGCAGCTTTCCGCACAAGGTGGCAGCGCACGCCGCGCGGATCGCCGACGCGATGCGCAGCGCCGGCATCCCGGGCGGCGAGCGTCGAGCCGCGTCGGGCTGAGTTCGCCTCAGCGGCCGCCCGTCACCTCGACGACCGAACCCGTGGTGTAGCTCGACTTCTCCGAGAGCAGCCACACGATCGCCTCGCCGACCTCGTCGGCGGTGCCGGCGCGTTGCATCGGCAACTGCGGCGCGATCTGCGCGACGCGCCCGGGTGTGCCCCCCGAGGCGTGGATGTCGGTGTCGATGATCCCGGGGCGGACCGCATTGACGCGGATGCCTTCGCCGGCGAGCTCCTTGGCCAGGCCGATCGTGAAGGTCTCGATGCCGCCCTTGGCCGCGGCGTAGTCGACGTACTGGCCGGGGCCGCCGAGCTTGGCCGCTGCCGACGACACGTTGACGATCGCGCCGCCGGCGTGCGCGCCTCGACTGGC
>JBBSBZ010000162.1:0-7793 GCA_038250795.1 Burkholderiales bacterium
GTTGAAGTAGCCGATTTCGACCGGATCGACGAAGTTCGTCTGCGTGCCGCTCACCGAGAAGTTGATGACGTCGACGCCGTCGGCGATTGCATCGTCGATGGCCTTCAGCGTATCGGCCGTGTAGCAGCCGGTCTGTGCCGTGGTCGTCGCTTCCCAGCACACCTTGTAAATCGACAAGCGCGCACGCGGGGCGATTCCCGACATCACGCCCACGGAGATGCCCGTGATCGAAGCGTCGACGTTTTCGTTGCCGCCCGCGGTCGAGGACGTGTGCACGCCGTGGCCCCCATCACCGCCGCCGGCACGCGGCGAACGGTATTCGAAGGAGTCGAGTGCGCCGCCGCCCGAATCGAAACCGGCGACGTAGTAGCGCGCGCCGATCACCTTGTTGTTGCACATCGCGGCCGTGAAGCCCTGGCCGACCTGGCAAATGCCGTGGAACTTCGCCGGCGCCGCGCCGTAGGCCAGCGTACCGCCGGGCACGGAGTAAGGCAGCGGCTTGTTGTTGACGTCGACGCGGTCACCGAACGAAGGATCTTCGGGCCAGACGCCGCTGTCGATCACGCCGATGATGACGTCCTCGCCCTTGACGTTCCTGGAACTGGCATCGAGCTGCGACCAGAGCCCGCCGGGCGTGCTGAGGCCCAGGAAGGCCGGCGTGCGAGTCGTGTCGAGTTGGCGGATCTCGTTTTCCGTCACCGACAGGACGTTGGCCGAGGTCTTCAGCGCCTCCGCCTGAGCCTGAGTCAGGTTGGCGGCAAAGCCGTTGAACGCCACGTCGTACTGATGCACGACCGTCGGGGAGCCGACCCGAGCAAGCTCGAGCGCATTCTTGCGTGACAGGTATTGCAGGTAGGCGCGGACGGAGCCGGAGGCCATGTTGATCTTATTGCCCGCGGCCGGACGCGTCGCCGGCAGGCCGGAGATCTTTCCGTCGTAGGTGGCGACGGGGGCATCGGACAGTTGCACGATGAAGGTCTTGGTCGGCGCCTGTTGGGCGCCGGCCGATACCGCCAGGGCGAGTAGCCCGGCAGCCAGGGAAAGTCGAGCGAAGGTCATCAGGTACTCCGGTGATCTGGGTTCAGCGGCTGCGACGACGGCGGGACACGACCGTCAGGACCATCAAGCCAAGCGCCATCAGTGCCGTCGTCTCCGGCTCCGGAACCGGCGCAGCGATCGTGAGGTTGACGTTGTCCAGCGCGAATTGCCCGTTGTTCTGCGTCGGTGTCACGCACACCTGGCCGTTGGCGACGGCGCAAGTGAAGAACTCGAGCGTCTTCAGGTTCGTGAAGCCGCCGAAGTCGGCCGCGCCGGAGAACGTAAAGAACGGCGAGCCCGAGCCTGTCTTGGTCGTGTCGCCGAGGCCGAAGATCGTGCCGAACTGGCTGCCGTCCATCGCCGTGGCGAAGGCCACGATGCCGATGACCTGCGCCGCTGCATGCGAGCTCAGGAGCGGCACGAACGCGGCGTCGAAGCCGTTGAGGCTGAACGGAAGGCCGCCCAGGCTAGTGAAGATCAGTTCGCCGTCGTTGGTGTTCGTGTAGAACTGGGTGTCGTTGTTCGTCGGCGCCGCAGCGCCGAGACCTGCTCCGACATCGACGGTGCCGGCATCGAAGCCTTGCGTCATCAGGAACCCGTTCTGCTCGAACGAATCGCCCGGGAAGTAGAGGTTCGTCAGATCGTCGCCTTCGAAGTCGACGATCACCGCGTGCGCCGCGATCGGCGCTAAGGTTGCCGCGACGAAGGCTGCGCACGTCGCGAGCCGACTGAATCCTTTGAACATGGGTACTCCTCGAGGGTTTTTGGAAATCGGCAGCCGAGGCATCCGCGAGCCTTTCCGCTCGCACCGAATGCAACAGATGTCGACCAATGGTCACGAAGAGTCTGCCCTACGGAACTTCCCATATCAATAGATTAGGGAAACTGCTCCCCCGTGACTCAGGGGCGATGTCGGAACTCTCGAGCCGGCCCCTGTTCGAGGCCCTGCGCCAAGCAGGCCTCAGACGCGATCGGCGATCGGCACGACGCTGCGTTGAGTCGCACCCGTGTACAGCTGACGCGGTCTGCCGATCTTGTACTCGGGGTCGCCGATCATCTCGTTGAGCTGCGCAATCCAGCCGACGGTGCGGGCCAGCGCGAAGATCGCCGTGAACAGGCTCACCGGAATGCCGATGGCGCGCTGCACGATGCCGGAATAGAAATCGACGTTCGGATAGAGCTTTCTCGCCACGAAGTACTCGTCCTCGAGGGCGATCTTCTCGAGCGACATGGCCAGCTTGAAGATCGGGTCGTCATGCAGCCCGAGCGCATCGAGCACCTCGTGGCAAGTGTCGCGCATCAGCTTGGCGCGCGGGTCGTAGTTCTTGTAGACGCGGTGCCCGAAGCCCATCAGCTTGATGCCCGAGTTCTTGTCCTTCACCTGCTTGACGAACTCGCCGATCTTCTCGACACCGCCCATCTTCTGGACATCCTCGAGCATGTTGAGCGCAGCCTCGTTGGCGCCGCCATGCGCCGGTCCCCACAGGCAGGCGACGCCAGCGGCGATCGCCGCGAACGGGTTCGTCCCCGACGAGCCGCACAGCCGCACGGTCGAAGTCGACGCGTTCTGCTCGTGGTCGGCATGGAGGATGAAGATGCGGTCCATCGCCCGCACCAGCACGTCGTTGGGCACATAGTCCTCGCACGGCGTCGCGAACATCATGCGCATGAAGTTGCCGGCGTACGAGAGATCGTTCTTCGGATAGACGTAGGGCTGGCCGACGGTGTACTTGTAGGTCATCGAGACCAGCGTCGGCATCTTGGCGATGAGGCGGATCGCGGAGATCTCGCGGTGCGTCGGATTATTGATGTCCGTCGAGTCGTGATAGAAGGCCGACATCGCGCCGACCAGCCCCGTCATGATCGCCATCGGATGCGCGTCGCGCCGAAAGCCGCGCAGGAAGAACTGCATCTGCTCGTTGACCATCGTGTGATGGGTGACGAGGTCCGAGAAGTCATTCTTCTGCGTCGCCGTGGGCAATTCGCCCTTGAGCAGCAGATAGCAGGTCTCGAGGTAATCGCACTGCGTCGCGAGCTGCTCGATAGGAAAGCCGCGATAGAGGAGCTCGCCCTTGTCGCCGTCGATGTACGTGATCGTCGAGTTGCACGACGCGGTCGAAAGAAAGCCCGGGTCGTAGGTGAACTTTCCCGTCTGCGCGTAGAGCTTGCGGATGTCGATGACCTCCGGTCCGATCGTGCCCTTGTAGATCGGCAAGTCCATGCTCGGGCTTCCGTCCGAGAACGAGAGGGTGGCTTTGGCGTCGGACGGTGTCATGGCGGGAATCCTCGAGAAGGGGCTGGATGGAGCGATGCCGGACGTTGTCCCGATGCGCGCGCTCAGCGCGCCGTCCGGACGGCCTCGATGACCTGGCGAACCTCGGGCCGATCGAGGTTCGCTTGCGGCTTCTGACGGCCGAGAAAGATGTCGAGCAATTCGTTGTCCGCGAGATCCATCAGCGCGTAGAGGCCGCGGGCGTCGCTTTCGGTGACGGCCTGCGTGCGCGAGAAATAGCGCTCGATCAGGAGATCGTTCTCGAGCAGGCCGCGCCTGCAGCGCCAGCGCAGCTTGCTCAGCGCGCGATCGTCGATCACGCGTACCGAGGGCTCTCGGCCGTCGACCGACGTGTCGGCCTGCATCAGACGGCGCGCCTCACCATCAGCTCCTTGATCTTGCCGATGGCGCGCGTCGGGTTGAGGCCCTTCGGACAGACGTCGACGCAGTTCATGATCGTGTGACAACGGAACAGTCGGTACGGATCCTCGAGGTTGTCGAGCCGCTCGCTGGTGGCGTCGTCACGGCTGTCGGCGATGAAGCGGTAGGCCTGCAGCAGTCCGGCGGGGCCGACGAACTTGTCCGGGTTCCACCAGAAGCTCGGGCAGGCGGTCGAGCAGCTCGCGCAAAGGATGCACTCGTAGAGGCCGTTCAGCTCGTCGCGCTCCTCGGGCGACTGCAGCCGCTCCTTCTCGGGCGGCCTCTCCTCGTTGACGAGGTACGGCTTGATCGAGTGGTACTGCTTGAAGAACTGCGTCATGTCGACGATCAGGTCGCGCACCACCGGCAGGCCGGGCAGCGGCTTCAGCACCACCGGGTCCTTCAGCGTCCTCATGTTGGTGAGGCAGGCCAGGCCGTTCTTGCCGTTGATGTTCATCGCGTCCGAGCCGCACACGCCTTCGCGACAGGAGCGGCGAAAGCTGAGCGACGGATCCTTCGCCTTCAGCTTCATCAGCGCGTCGAGCAGCATGCGCTCGCTGCCGTCGAGCTCGACCTGGATCGTCTGCATGGTCGGCGCGGCGCCGTTCTCGGGGTCGTAGCGGTAGATCTTGAAGGTGCGCAGCGACGGCTTCGACTTCGGCGGGACGCCGATCGAATCGAGCGCGGCAAGCGCGGACGGGGTGGGTTCTTCGGCCATGTCAGAAGGTGCGCACTTTGGGCGGAATCGATTCGACGGTCTGCGGCTTGAGGGTCACCGGCTTGTACTCGAGGCGGTTGCCTTCGCTGTACCAGAGGGTGTGCTTCATCCAGTCGGTGTCGTTGCGGCCATTGGGCGCAACCGGATCGTCCATCGGACGCTCGTACTCGAGCACCGTGTGGGCGCCACGGCACTCGTGGCGTGCCGCCGCGGAGACCATGGTCGCCAGCGCGCACTCGACGAGGTTGTCGACCTCGAGCGCCTCGACCCGCGCGGTGTTGAAGATGTTCGACTTGTCGCCCAGGTGCATGCTCCACGCGCGCTCGGCGATCGCCTGGACCTTGCCGACGCCCTCGTCGAGCGAGGCCTGCGTGCGAAAGACGCCGGCGTGCAGCTGCATGGTCTTGCGCAGGTCGTTCGCGATCGTCTGCGAATACTCGCCATCGGTGCTGGCGTCGAGGCGAGCGAGCCGCGCGGCGGTCATGTCCGACGCCTGCGCCGGCAGCGGCCGATGCGACTGCTCGGCCGGCTTGCTCGCGACGATATGGTTGCCGGCAGCTCGACCGAAGACGAGCAGGTCGAGAAGCGAATTGGTGCCAAGCCGGTTGGCGCCGTGCACGCTCACGCACGAGCACTCGCCGACGGCGTAGAGGCCGGGCACGACCGTGTTCGGATTGCCGTTCTTCGGCGCCACCACCTGACCGTGGACGTTGGTGGGCACGCCGCCCATCTGGTAGTGGATCGTCGGCACGACCGGGATCGGCTCGCGCGTGATGTCGACGTTGGCGAAGTTGTGGCCGATCTCGAACACCGACGGCAGCCGCTTCTTGATCGTGTCGGCGCCGAGGTGGGTCATGTCGAGGACGATGTAGTCCTTGTCGGGACCGCAGCCGCGTCCTTCCTTGATCTCCTGGTCCATGCAGCGCGAGACGAAGTCGCGCGGGGCGAGGTCCTTCAAGGTCGGCGCATAGCGCTCCATGAAGCGCTCGCCGTCGCTGTTGCGCAGGATCGCGCCCTCGCCGCGGCAGCCTTCGGTGAGCAGCACGCCCGCGCCGTAGACGCCGGTCGGATGGAACTGCCAGAACTCCATGTCCTCGAGCGGCAGGCCGGCGCGCGCGGCCATGCCCAGGCCGTCGCCGGTATTGATGAAGGCGTTGGTCGAGGCCGCGAAGATACGGCCCGCGCCGCCGGTCGCGAGCATCACCACCTTGGCCTGCAGCACATGAAGCTGGCCGGTTTCCATCTCGAGCGCCGTGACGCCGACGACCGCGCCCTCGGAGTCGCGGATCAGGTCGAGCGCCATCCACTCGACGAAGAAGTTCGTGCGTGCCTTGACGTTTTGCTGATAGAGCGTGTGCAGCATCGCGTGGCCGGTGCGGTCGGCCGCAGCGCAGGCGCGCTGGACGGGCTTTTCGCCATAGTTCGCGGTGTGCCCGCCGAAGGGACGCTGGTAGATCGTGCCGTCGGCGTTGCGGTCGAAAGGCATGCCGAAGTGCTCGAGCTCGTAGACGACGTTCGGCGCCTCGCGGCACATGAACTCGATAGCGTCCTGATCTCCCAGCCAGTCGCCGCCCTTGACGGTGTCGTAGAAGTGGTAGTGCCAGTTGTCCTCGCTCATGTTGCCGAGCGAGGCACCGATGCCGCCCTGCGCGGCGACCGTGTGCGAGCGCGTCGGGAACACCTTCGAGAGCACGGCGACGTTGAGACCGGCGCGAGAGAGCTGCAGCGCAGCCCGCATGCCCGAGCCGCCGGCGCCGACGATGACGCAGTCGAAGCGGCGCGTCGGCACCGAGGACGTATGGATCGCGGGACCGGCCATCAGAGCCTCCAGATCACCTGCACGGCCCAGCCGGCACAGCCGACGAGCCAGGCAAGGGTCGCGATGTCGAGCGTGAGGCGCAGTCCGACGGGCTGGATGTAGTCCATCCAGATGTCGCGCATGCCGACCCACGCGTGGTAGAGCAGCGAGACGATGACGACGAAGGTGAGCACCTTCATCCACTGGCGCGAAAAGATCGCCGACCAGCGGTAGTAGTCGAGCGGTCCGGGCAGCAGCACCTGAACGACGACCGCAACGGTGAAGAGGGCCATCACGACCGACGTCGCGCGCTGCGCCAGCCAGTCGCGCAAGCCGTAGTGCGCGCCGACGACGAGGCGCCTGGAACCGAAGGAGATGCTCATGGCGCTCTCAGAAGAACAGCTTCGCACCGAGCGCCAGCGCGACGACGGTGCTGAGGACGATGGCGGCCAGTGCCGAGATGCGTCCGAACGACGCGCTCACCTGATGCGTGGCGTCCATCCAGAGATGGCGAAGGCCGGCGCAGAAGTGGAAGAGGAAGGCCCAGATCGCCGCGAAGGCGGCCAGCTTCCAGAACCAGGCCGGCAGCCCGAGCGCGCCCGCCGCGAAGATGCTGACGAACTCCTCGTAGGTGCCCTCGGAGGTGAGGCTGGCGTCGAACATCCAGATCACGAAGGGCAGCAGCAGGACCATGACCAGCCCGCTGATCCGGTGCAGGATCGACGCCCAGCCGGCGAGCGGGAGGCGATAGGAAACGAGTTGGGTGACGTGGATGTTGCGATAGACGGGCTGTCGCTTCAGAGGCTGTTCTTTGAGAGAAGTGACCATGTCGACCTTGAATGGACGTGGGTCCCGTCCAGCCCATCGAGTTTATTGCAACGCAACAGACTGTACCGCGACCGCCTGGCTCGACCCGGCAGTGAGGCCGTGCGCCGGAGGACGCCGCGTCGCTGGCCTAAACTTCGGCGATCGCGCGCCGCCTCGTCGCGCCGCGCGCCCTCCCCACCGTTTCGGAGAACCCAGATGAAGCCACCCGTCCGCGTCGCGGTCACCGGCGCCGCCGGCCAGATCGGTTATGCGCTCCTCTTTCGCATCGCCTCGGGCGAGATGCTCGGCAAGGACCAGCCGGTCATCCTTCAGCTGCTGGAAGTGCCCGCCGAAGGGCCTCAGAAGGCGCTCAAGGGCGTGATGATGGAGATCGACGACTGCGCCTTTCCGCTGCTGGCGGGAATGACGGCCCATGGCGATCCGATGACCTCCTTCAAGGACGCCGACTACGCGCTCCTGGTCGGCTCGATGCCGCGCAAGGCCGGCATGGAGCGCTCGGAGCTGCTTGCGGTCAACGGCAAGATCTTCGTCGGCCAGGGCAAGGCGCTGAACGCGGTCGCGTCGCGCAACGTGAAGGTCCTGGTCGTCGGCAATCCGGCCAACACCAATGCCTACATCGCCATGAAGAGCGCGCCCGACCTGCCGCGCAAGAACTTCACGGCGATGCTGCGCCTCGACCACAACCGCGCCGCCAGCCAGATTGCCGCCAAGACCGGCAA
>JBBSBZ010000163.1:0-7781 GCA_038250795.1 Burkholderiales bacterium
AAAGTCATCGTGCGTGAACTGCGCGATCTCGATGCGGTCTGACCGCGTCTTTCCTCTCATTCCGGTCCCTTAGTCATGTCGATTTTTCGTTTCGCCACGCGTGCGCCGCTCGCCGCGCTGCTCCTTTCCGTCGCCTTCGCGGCGGCCGCCCAGTCGCCCCAGCCGCCCGAGGTCGGCGCCAAGAGCTTCATCGTCCTCGACCTGACCACCCACCAGACGCTCGCCGAGCGGGATGCCGATGCGCCTGCCGACCCGGCCTCGCTCACCAAGCTGATGACGGCCTACATCGTCTTCAACGCGCTGCGCGACAAGAAGCTCACCCTCGAGCAGACCTTGCCGGTATCCAAGCTCGCCTGGAGCGAGCGAAAGGGCGGCGGATCGCTGATGTTCATCGACACGACGATGACGCCCACGGTCGACCAGCTCCTGCGCGGCCTCATCGCGCAAAGCGGCAACGACGCCGCCGTGGCGCTGGCCGAGGGCGTCGCCGGCTCGGTCGAGACCTTCGTCGGCCTGATGAATCGCCAGGCGCAGGCGTGGGGCCTCAAGAACACGAACTTCAAGAACGTCACCGGCCTCACCGAGCCCGGCCATCGCAGCACGGCGCGCGATCTCGCCGTCATGGCCACGCACATCATCCGCGACTATCCCGAGTACTTCCCGTACTACTCCATCAAGGAGTACAAGTTCAACAACATCTCCCAGCCGAATCGAAACCTGCTGCTGCGGCGCGACCCGACGGTCGACGGCATGAAGACCGGCTACACCGAGTCGGCCGGCTACTGCCTGCTGGCGACGGCGCAGCGCGAGTTCCCGAACCTCGGGCCGAAGGGCGGGCCCGGCAAGCGGCGCATCATGACCGTCGTGCTCCACACGACCTCGATGGAGGCGCGCGCCAACGAGAGCCAGAAGCTTCTCAACTGGGCCTTCCAGGCCTTCGACGCCCTGCGCCTCTTCGAGGACGGCAAGGTGATCGTCGCGCCGCAGGTCTGGAAGGGCAAGGAAAGCACCGCGAAGCTCGGCGCCGCCGGTCCCCTGTTCCTGAGCGTGCCCAAGGGCGAGGGCGCCACGCTGCAGACCAAGATCGAGCGCACCGATCCGCTCGTCGCGCCGCTCGCCAAGGGTCAGCGCGTCGGCCGGATCGTCGTGACGACCGCCGGCGGAACGCAGGTGGCCGACGTCCCGCTCGTCGTGTTGGAGACGGTCGAGCAGAGCGGCATTTTCGGGCGCGCCTGGGATGCGCTCAGACTGTGGGTGAAATGACGCGCAGGGCGCGACAATCCACCGCGGAGGCGCCATGACCACCCCACTTCCCCACACGCTCTGCTACCTGAACGGCGACTACCTGCCTCTGTCGGAGGCGAAGGTGTCGGTGCTCGATCGGGGCTTCATCTTCGGCGACGGCATCTACGAGGTCGTGCCGGTCTACGACCTGAAGCTGTTCCGCTTCGACGATCACCTCGCCCGCCTCGGCCGCAGCCTGGCCAAGCTGCGCATCGACAACCCGCACGACCGCGAGCAGTGGCTCGAGCGCTGCAGGAAGCTCGTCGCGGCGCTGCACGAGCACGGCGGCGCCACCGACCAGATCGTCTACATCCAGGTGACGCGCGGCGTCGCCCCGCGCGACCACGTCATGCCGGTCGGGATCGTGCCGACGGTCTTCATGATGGCCAGCGCGATGAAGGGCGTGTCGGGCGAGCAGCGCCAGAAGGGCGTGGCCTGCGTCAGCGCGCGCGACTTCCGCTGGGAGCGCGGCGACATCAAGAGCATCTCGCTGCTCGGCAACGTGCTGGCGCGCCAGATCTCGGCCGATCACGACGCGGTCGAGACGATCATGTTTCGCAACGGCTACCTCACCGAGGCGTCGGCCTCGAACGTGTGGGTCGTGCACGAGGGCGCCGTGCTCGGGGCGCCGAAGAGCGAGCACGTGCTCGAGGGCATCCGCTATGAGCTGATCAGGGAGCTCTGCGACGAGTGCGGCATCGCCTACAACCTGAGACCGATCGCCGAGGCGGACGTCACCGCCGCCGACGAGCTGCTCCTCAGCTCGGCGACCAAGGAGGTCCTGCCGGTGACGACTCTCGACGGCCACGCCGTCGGCCACGGCGCGCTGCGCGGCAAGCCGGGGCCGGTCTATGCGCGGCTCCACGAGGCGTACCAGCGGGCCAAGCGCACGCAGTCGATCTGAGGCTCACGCGCCGGCGCGTGAAGTTGCGTCCGCGTTGTCTGCCCTCAGATCGTTGCCATGGAAACCCCACCGATGCAGGACGTTCCCCCCGAGCAATCGCTGATCGACTACCCGTCGCGCTTCCCGATCAAGGTGATGGGGGTCAACGGCGACGGCTTCGTCCACGCCGTGACCGAGATCGCACGTCGCTTCGATCCCGACTTCGACGCCGCGACGATCGAGCTCCGGCCGAGCAGCGGCTCGAAGTACATGGGCGTGACGATCACAGTCAACGCCACCAGCCGCGAGCAGCTCGACGAGCTGTACCGGACGCTGTCGACGCATCCGATGGTCAAGGTCGTGCTCTGAGCCGACCGGCCGGGGCGGACGCCGCGATGCTGGTCAAGCGCCTCGGCCGGGTCGACTACGAGCCCACCTTCGCGGCGATGCGCGCCTTCACGGCGGCTCGCACGCCCGATGCCGCCGACGAGATCTGGCTCTGCGAGCATCCCCCGGTCTTCACGCAGGGCATCGCCGGCAAGGACGAGCATGTCCTCGATGCGGGCCCGATCCCGGTCGTGCGCACCGATCGCGGCGGTCAGGTCACGTACCACGGCCCCGGCCAGGTCGTTGCGTATCCGCTCGTCGACCTGAACCGGCTCGGCCTGTACGTCAGGGAATACGTCTTCCGGCTCGAGCAGGCACTGCTGGCCACGCTCGAGCGCGTCGGCGTCACCGGTCATCGCGTCGCGGGCGAGCCGGGCATCTACGTCCGCCTCGCCGACCCGTTCGGCCACGCCGCCCAGGTCGGGCCGCCTGGCGCCGACCGGTTCGCCGGGCTCGGCAAGATCGCCGCGATCGGTGTCAAGGTGAGCCGGCACCGCGCGTATCACGGCGTCGCGCTCAACGTCGCGATGGACCTGAGCCCCTTCTCGCGCATCCATCCGTGCGGACATGCCGGGCTGGCGACGGTCGACCTTTCTACAATCGGCGTTCGCGCTGCGTGGGACGACGTGGCCGCCACCCTCGGCGACAAGCTCGCCGCCTACCTGAGCCCGCGATGACGACCCCGGTCAGCTACGACCCGACCCAGAAGCAGAAGGCCGAGGCCAAGACGGCGCGCATCCCGATCCGGATCGTGCCGATCGGCGAGGTGCTGAAGAAGCCCGACTGGATCCGCGTCAAGGCCGGCTCGCCGAGCACCCGTTTCTACGAGATCAAGCAGATCCTGCGCGAGCACAAGCTGCACACGGTGTGCGAGGAAGCGTCGTGCCCGAACATCGGCGAATGCTTCGGCAAGGGCACGGCGACCTTCATGATCATGGGCGACAAGTGCACCCGGCGCTGCCCGTTCTGCGACGTCGGCCACGGTCGGCCCGATCCGCTCGACGCCGACGAGCCGATGAACCTCGCCAAGACGATCGCGGCCCTGAAGCTGAAGTACGTCGTCATCACCAGCGTCGACCGCGACGACCTGCGCGACGGCGGCGCCGGCCACTTCGTCGCCTGCATCCGGAAGGTTCGCGAGCTCTCGCCCGGGACGCGGATCGAGATCCTCACGCCCGACTTTCGCGGCCGCATGGACCGCGCGCTCGAGATCCTGAAGGCGGCGCCGCCCGACGTGATGAACCACAACCTCGAGACCACGCCGCGCCTGTACAAGGAAGCGCGCCCGGGCTCCGACTACGCGTATTCGCTCGACCTGCTGAAGCGCTTCAAGGAATTCGCGCCGCACGTGCCGACCAAGAGCGGCGTGATGGTCGGCCTCGGCGAGACGGACGACGAGATCCTGCAGGTGATGCGCGACATGCGCGCCCACGGCATCGACATGCTCACCATCGGCCAGTACCTCGCGCCGAGCGGCCATCATCTGCCGGTGCGCCGCTACGTCCACCCCGACACCTTCCGGATGTTCGAGCGCGAGGCCGTGGCGATGGGCTTTTCCCATGCCGCCGTCGGCGCGATGGTGCGCTCGAGCTATCACGCCGACGAGCAGGCGCACGCCGCGGGCGTCGGCGTCTAGACCGCGCCGATGAGCACGGGCGCGGCGACCGCGGAGCCGCTGCTCGCCTGCGGCAACTGCCGCGAGCCGATGCAGCGGCTGATGCTCGCCGGCCACTACGACCGCCGGGTCGACCTCGATCTCTGCCGCCACTGCGACCTGGTCTGGTTCGACGGCACCGAGACGGCGCAGCTCGCCGGCCCGGGCCTGCTCGAGCTGATCGACGCGATGGCGGGCTCGCAACGCCTCGCCCACGAGCTGCTGCGCGCCGATGCGAGCTGCCCGCGTTGCCGGGGCGCGCTCGCCATCGTCCACAACCAGTCGCGCTGGGGCCGCTCGACGCAGCTGCAGTGCCTGCGCCGTGACGGCGCCTACCAGTCGTTCGCGCAGTTCCTCGGCGAGAAGGGGCTGCTGCGGCCGATGTCGCGCGTCGACCGCGCGACCCTGCTGCAGCGGCGCGGCCGGATCGACTGCGTCAACTGCGGCGGCGAGATCGCGCAGGATGACGAGCGCTGCCGCTACTGCCTGTCGATCCCGAGTCTGCTCGACGTCGCGCGCCTCGCGCACGCGCTCGATCCGCTCGACACGATCGAGCCTCAGGCGGTTTATCAGACTGCCGCGAAACAGACGGCGCTCCAATGCGCGGCCTGCGGTGCCGCCCTTCCGCCCGACGCGACGATCGGCTGCCCGCAGTGCGGCGCGACGCTCGCGATCGCGTCGCTTGCCGAGGCGAACGCAGCCGTCCAGGCGCTCGCGCCGGCCCTGCGCGAAGCGGCGAAGCGGCCGTCGCCCGAAGTCGTCAAGCGCCGGATCGCCGCGATCGACGCGGACATGCCGCGCCAGCGCGCCTGGGCGGCCGACATGCAGGCCGAGGTCGACGCTCGACTCGGCCGCAACCGCTGGAACGTCGACTGGGAGTGGCTCTCGCCCCTGAACAGGACGCCGGTGCGGATCGCGGTCGCCGTGGTCGTCGCGTTCGTGTTCTGGTTCGCCTCGCACTACGGCAGGCGATGACCGGAACGGTCTGTGCGCTCGGCGCCATCGCGCTCTGGGCCACGCTCGCCTCGCTCGGCGTCGCGCTCGCGCACTTGCCGCCGTTCCTGCTCACCGGCCTGGCGCTCGTGATCGGCAGCGTGCCGTCGTGGCCGCTCGCCAGGCAGTGGCGCGTGCCGGCGTCGACGCTCGCGGTCGGCGTCTACGGCCTGTTCGGATTTCACTTCCTGCTGTTCGTCGCCTTGCGCAGCGCGCCGCCGCTCGAGGCCAATCTCGTCAACTACCTCTGGCCGCTCGGGATCGTCGTGCTGGCGCCGCTGTTCCTGCCGGGGCTCTCGCTTCGGCCGGTCCACGTCTTCGCGGCGCTCGCCGGCTTCGCCGGCGCGGCGCTCGCGATCGTCGGCGGACGCAGTCTCGCGGGCGGCTTCGCCTGGGGCTACCTGGCCGCGGCCGGGTCGGCCTTCGTCTGGGCGAGCTATTCATTGCTGACGCGTCGCGTGGCGCATTTCCCGACCGCGGCGGTCGGCCTGTTCGGGCTCGTCTCGGGCGCGCTTGCGCTCGCCTGCCATGCGCTGCTCGAGCCGCCCGCGACACTGTCGGCGCACGACTGGGCCCTGATCGCGCTGACCGGGCTCGGTCCGCTCGGCGCCGCGTTCTTCCTCTGGGACGCGGCGCTGAAGCGCGGTGATCCGCGCCGTATCGGCATCCTCAGCTATCTCACGCCGCTGGCCTCGACGCTGCTTCTCGCGCTCACCACCGGGCACCCGCTGACGCCCTGGATCGCCGCGGCCGCCGCCCTCATCGTCGGCGCCGCGGTCATCGGCATGCGGGCGCGCTGATCGCGCCGCGAAGGCCGAGAATGCCCTGACGGCGCCCCGCCGCAGAGGAGGATTCATGCAACGACGCGACTTCGCCGCCCTCGCCACTTTCGCCGCGCTCGCCGGGGCCGCGCGCGTCGCCCGGGCCGCCGATGTCAGCAACGTCGACGCCGCGACCGGCATCCGCGCCGCACTCGAGCGCGGCGCATCGGCGGCGGTCGAGCTGCTCGGCCGGCCCGGCGGTTTCCTCGACAACCCGAAAGTGCGCATTCCCTTGCCGGGCTTCCTCAAGGACGCGGCCAAGCTGCTCAAGTTCACCGGCCAGCAAAAGCGCGTCGACGAGCTCGTCACGGCGATGAACCGAGCCGCCGAGGCGGCCGTGCCGGAAGCGAAGTCGCTGCTCGTGTCGGCAGCGAAGTCGATGAGCCTCGGCGACGCGCGCAGCATCATCGCGGGCGGCCAGGATTCGGTGACCAAGTTCTTCGCCAGCAAGACGCGCACGCCGCTGGTCGAGCGTTTCCTGCCGATCGTCAAGCGCGAGACCGCCAAGGTCGACCTGGCCGAGCACTTCAACGCCGTCGCCGGCAAGGCCGCGGGCATGGGGCTCCTCAAGGGCGACGATGCCAACATCGAGCGCTACGTCACCAGCAAGGCGCTCGACGGGCTCTACCTCATGATCGGCGAGGAAGAGAAGAAGATCCGCAGCGACCCGGTCGGCACCGGCAGCGCGATCCTCGCGAAGGTCTTCGGCCGCTAGCCGTTGCGGTCGTGCGCCTTGCGGGGCGCGCAACCGAGGCGGCCTAGGGAACGTCTGATCAAGTCCACCGACGGTGCTGCGAACTCGTTGAGCATCCCAAGGAGCGGCAGCCATGAGCCAGATCAGTTTTTCGGACGCGGAGTACGCCGGCAAGCGCAAGAAGACCCGACGCGAGGTCTTCCTGGAAGAGATGGAGCAGGTGGTGCCGTGGAAGGCGCTGCTCGGGCTGATCGAGCCGCACTACCCGGTCGCGGGCCGCGGTCGCAGGCCGTACCCGCTGGGCTGCATGCTGCGCGTGCATCTGATGCAGAACTGGTTTGCGCTGAGCGACCCGGCGATGGAAGAAGCGCTGTACGAGATCGCGTCGCTTCGCTCCTTCGCGCAGCTGAGCCTGGTCGAGCCGATCCCCGACGAGACGACCATCCTGAACTTCCGCCATCTGCTCGAAGCCAACGACCTGGCCGAGGACATCCTCAAGGCGGTCAACGCGCACCTGGCGAGGAAGGGGCTGCTGCTCAAGAGGGGCAGCATCGTGGACGCCACCATCATCGCCGCGCCCAGCTCGACCAAGAACGCCAGCGGTGAGCGAGACCGCGAGATGCACCAGACCAAGAAGGGCAACCAATGGTTCTTCGGCATGAAGGCGCACATCGCGGTCGACGCCGACAGCGGCCTGGTGCACACGGTCACCACCACGGCGGCCAACGAGGCCGACGTCGAGCAGATCGCCGACTTGTTGCATGGCAAGGAGCAGCAGGTGTGGGCCGACTCCGGCTACCGCGGCGCTCCCAGCCGCGTGGACCGCGAGGAGCTGCAGTGGCACATCGCGGCCCGGCCCAGCGACATCGCCAAGCTGCCCGAAGGCCGTGCGAAGCAACGGCTCAAGAGACAAGAGCATGACAAGGCCAGCGTGCGTGCGAAGGTCGAACACCCGTTCCGTGTCATCAAGCGCCAGTTCGGGTTGATGAAGGTGAGGTTCCGCGGGCTGGCCAAGAACACCGCGCACGTGGTCACGCTGTTCGCGTTGTCGAACCTGTGGATGGC
>JBBSBZ010000164.1:0-7758 GCA_038250795.1 Burkholderiales bacterium
AGCGCGGCGCCGAACGGCGTGCCGCGCACCAGGCCGTATTCGAGCGCGAAGGTCACCGTCGGCAGGCCGAAGAGCAGGCTGCTGTTGACCCAGAGATCGCTGCGCGGCATCGCCGGCGCGTTTGCCCGCAGGCGTCGCGCCGGCAAGACCAGGATGACGACGAAGAGCAGGAAGAAGGCGATCAGGAACCCCTGGCTGGTGGCGAAGTTCTCGGGCCGGTACGCGAGCACGCCCCAGGCCGTCGCGACGACGAAGGTGGCGACGAAGCCGACGAGGTTGAGCGGCCGCCAGGTCTTCGACCACGCCACCGCCGCGATGCCGGCATCGAGCACGAAGTAGTAGGCGAACAGGGCAACGTGGTTGTTCGACCCGGTCGAGACGATGAGCGGCGTCGCGAAGCCGCCGAGCGCGCCGACGAGGGCGAGCGAGCGGGCGTCCTGCAGCACCGCGAGCGCGGCGGCCAGCGCGGCGACGGCGACCATCAGCACGAACGCGGGCAACGCCGGCAGCACGTTGTAGTAGCGGAACGCGGCGAAGAGCGTGAGGTAGAGGACCGCGACCGCGCCGCCCTGCAGCACCTGCGCGTAGTCCGGCCGCGAGGTGCGCAGCCGCCAGCCGAAGCCGAGCAGGACGATGGCGGCGGTGCCGATCGCGGCGAGCCGCACCTCGATCGGCAGATGGGCATGCTCGCTCGCGTACTTGGCAAGGAAGGCCAGGCCGATGAAGAGGATGCCGACGCCGGCCTTGACGATCGTGTTGCCGCCGAAGAGCCAGCGCCTGACCGGCGCGAGCACGTCGGGCCGCGGCGCGCGCGGCGCCTCGTCCCGGACGATCGGCGACGGTGCCTCCGGTGCCGCGATACGGGGCGCGGGCTCGATCGCCGTCCCCAGGTCGGCGGTGATCGGCACGTGCGCATCGGCAGCGACGACGCTCGCCATCGACGGCGCGACGGCGCCGTCGGAGCGCGGGACCTCGGCCATGCGCGGCGCCACGGTCGCAGCCTCCTCGACGCGGGCACCGGCGGCCGCGCGCAGGGCGTCGATCTCGCGTTGCTGGCGAAGCGAGCGCATCACCAGCCAGCCGAACAGCGCGCCGGCGAGCGCTCCCGCGCCTTCGCCCGTCACGGCCCCGATCACCGCTCCCACGATGATCGCGATCAAGATCAGCATCTCGCTTCTCCCCTTGTTCGAACGACTCTAGCAGCGGCGATTGCGCGACTGCCCCCGCCAGCGGGGGATGCGGGAGCGCGGATCGAGGCAGTCGCGAGGCGCGCTGCGCGCGGTAGCGCGTGAAGCGACCGCAGCGCCCTCAGCGGCAGTCGACGCGGACGATCTTGCCGACGAGGCCGAGCGACTGCGTCATCACGTCGCCGAAGAACGACGTGTCGCTCGTGAACGAAAGCGAGCCCGCGAGCCGGAAGCGGTTCACCGACTGCGGATTGCCGCCCACGTTCATGAACGTGAGGCGGCGCTTGTCGCTGCCGTCGACGTTCATGCTCCACCAGTCGGCGCCCTGCAGCTGGAACGGGAAGACGTCGGCGCCGGCACCAGTCATGTAGACGATGCGTCGGCCGTCGGGCGTGAAGGTCGGTGCCTGCGCGAAGCTCTCGGTCGTGAGCTCGCGGACCTCGCCGCTCTCGATGTCCATCGTGTAGATGCGCGACGCGAAGAGGTTCCTGGAGACGTAGGTGCTGTAGAAGGCGATCGTCCGGTTGTCGCCCGCGATCGACTCCACCTCGCCTCCCTGGTCGACGTCACCCGGGCGGAAGCTGCGCACGTGGGCGAGATGCGGCTCGGGAAGGCGCACGAAGTCGGCGACCTTGAAGACGTAGGCGCCGGCGAAGAGATTGGGATCGAACAGGCGCGGCGCCTTGACCCGCTCGGTCCAGACGAATTTGCTGCCGTCGGGCGAGAACGCGGCGTGGGTGATCGCGTGGTCGTAGCCGTCGGGTGGAGCGTAGAGCTTCCAGGCCTGCGAGCCCTCGCGGCTCACCGCCCAGTAGTCGGTGTAGGCGCCGTAGCCCGGCGTCGCGTCGACCGAGAAGCGCTCGTGCTCGTTGCGCTCGACCAGCATCACGAGCAGATCGCCGGACGGGTGCCACGCGGCGGGGAACTGGTGGCGATCGTCGTGCCACGCGGCGAAGGCGACGCGGCGCTCGTGGTCGCCGTCGGCGTCGGCGATGAAGGCGTGATAGTGGCCGTCCTGCTGGGGCCGGCCGTAGGCGATGGTCTTCGTCGCCGCGTTCCACTTGGCGCCGATGCGGCCGTCGCTGCCGAAGTCGACGAAGGTCGCCGGGCCGCGGCAGGAGCCGTCCTCGTCCGCCCCGGAGGCCGCCTGCACCGAGGACGTCGCCAGCGAAAGGGAAAGCGCCGTCGCGGTCAGGAGGGCGAGAGTGGCGGCGCGCATCGGGGGCCGTGCGGCCCGGCTGTCAGAAGTGGCGTCGATGGTCGAGCGCGGGCAGCTGGCGGCGCATCGCGGCGATCCGGTCGCGGTCGAGCTCGGCGACGACCACGCCTTCGCCTTCCTCGAGACAGGCGACGACCTCGCCCCACGGACCCACGATCAGGCTGTGGCCGAAAGTGCGCCGGCCGTTCTCGTGGGTGCCGCCCTGGGCGGCCGCGATCACGTAGCACTGGTTCTCGATCGCGCGGGCGCGCAGCAGCACTTCCCAGTGCGCCGCGCCGGTGGTGTGGGTGAAGGCCGACGGCACCGAGAGCACATCGCACGGCGGCTGCATCAAGGCCCGATAGAGCTCGGGAAAGCGCAGGTCGTAGCACACGCTCAGGCCCACCCGCACGCCGGCGGCATCGAAGGCCACCGGCGCGACGCCGGCGCGAAGCGTCCGCCCTTCGTCGTAGTGCTCCCTGCCGCTGTCGTAGGCGAAGAGATGGATCTTGTCGTAGCGCGCCGCGAGCTCTCCGTCGGGCGAGAAGACGAGGTCGGAGTTCGTGACGCGATCGACGGCGGCGCCGTTGCCGCTGTCGCTGGCCGCGAGGGTGAGCGGCAGGGTGCCGCCGATCAGCCAGACACGATGCTCCCGCGCCGTCTCGGCGAGCATGCGCTGGATCGGCCCGTCGCCGGGCGATTCGGCAACCGCGAGCTTGTCGCGATCGCTTCGGCCCATGAAGCAGAAGTACTCGGGCAGGGAGACGAGGCCGGCCCCCTCGGCCGCGGCGCGGGCGACGAGCCTGCGGGCGACCTCGAGGTTGTCGGCGACGCGCGGAGTCGAGACCATCTGCACGGCGGCGATCTTCATCGTGAAATCCTCATCGGGGGGCCGCGCCGGTCGCCTCGGCGCCGGGCGCCGCGGCCTCGGCGGGAGACGCATCGCCGAGCAGGCTGCGCTCGACGCGATCGACCTTCGGATCGTCCCACGGCCCGGTGACGCGGAACTCGCGCGTGCTCGCCGCCATGAGGGGCTTTCTCAGGAAGTACTGTGCGAGGAAGGTGCCGAGGCCGATCGCCGGATTGATCACCGCGAAGGCGAGCGACGCCGTGCCGGCGTTGATCTCGGGGACGACGACGACGCGCAGGTCCTCGGTCTCGTGCTCGAGGTCGGCGCTCCCCTCCATCAGCACGGCGGCCGCGGCGCCGCGCATGCGCAGGTTGTTGGTCGAGGCCAGGCCCTGGCCGATCCTGACGTCGCCGACGACGTTGTCGAAGGCGAAGCCTTCGGCGAAGAGATCGCGGAAATCGAACAGCAGGCGGCGCGGCAGCGACTGCAGGCTCAGCACGCTCAGCAGTCGCGCCGCGCCGGGGCTCACCTTCAGGAACTGGCCCGAGTCGATCGCCACCTTCACCTGCCCGGTCATCTTCGCGTAGTCGGGCGAGAAGGGCGACCCGGGCCAGGCGACCTCGCCCGTGAGCGAACCCTTGCCGCCCTTGATGACGCGGCCCATGCCGAGCCGCTCGAGCAGCGCGCCGCTGTCGCTGAGCGCAAGAGTGAAGTTGATCGCGGCCCGGCGCGCACCCGTCGCCGCGCCCGCGGCGACGCCCCACGTGCCGGTCGCGACGAAACGCGCCTCGGGCATGGTCAGGTTGAGCTTCGAGAGCTGCCACTCGCGCGCCGCCTCGCGGCCGCTGGCGACGCGGTTGATCGCTTCGATCTCGAGCCGGCCGAGGCGCTTGCCGCGCAGCTCGAAGTCGTCGACGACGACATCGAGCGCCGGAATGCTCGCGGGCTGCGCGTCGAGCAGGCTCTCGACGCGCTCGGCCTCGCCCTTGGGCAGGCTGAGACGCGAAAGGCGCGAGTAGACGCGCCCCGCGCCGACCGCGCCGCGTCGCGCCGGGCGGTACTCGATGTAGCCGGCGAGCTCGTCGGCATCCACGTTGGCACGCCAGAGATCGCCCTGCTGCGAGAGGCCCGCCGTGACCTTGGCGAGCCGGCGCGTGCCGAACACGAGGTCGTCGACCCGCAGTGCGATCGTGCTCGGCACGTAGCCCGCCCCGCCGCTGCTGTCGAAGACGAGCGGCGCCGTCGCGCCCGTCACGGTCGGCGCAGGGGCCGAGGCGAGCGTGCCGGCGCGCGCCGGCGCCCGATCGCCCTGGAAGCGCGCGAGCACGTCCTGCCAGACGTCGACGTCGAGCTTCTTCACCGCCACGCTCGCGGCAACGCCGGAGGAGGGCAGCGACAGGGGCTCGATCGGATCGAGCGGTGTCGGCTCGACGGCGCTGCGCTCGTTCGCCGCCGGCCGCGTGTCGACGACGCGGATCGCGCCGCGCACGACGCGGCTGGTGTCGCCGCTCGCCTCGCGCACGAACTGCGCCTGGACGAGGCCGCCGTAGTCCACCTGGAGGGCGTCGCGGCTCGTGCTCTCGGCCGGCGCGCCCGCCGGCGCGTCGACCGGCGCCGTGCGGATGCGCAGCGCCAGCGCGGCCGGCGCGGCCTTGGCGAACGGCGCCGGCAGATCGATCGCCATGCCGACCAGGTTGCTCGCCACGCTGACATGGGGCCGACCGTCGACGAAGGCGAGGCTGGCGCGATAGGTCGACTGGCCCGTCGCGAAGCCCGCGAACCGGGCCACCGTGCCGAGCTCGGTCGCCTGGCGCAGGGCCTCGGCGCTGAAGGTGCCGCGGCCGTTGAAGCGCTGCGTGTCGCCGCCGGCCAGGCCTGCGCTCGAGCCGCCGTCGAAGGCGAGATCGCCGCCGAGCACGCGGGCGCCGCCGCCGCTGACGATGAAGCCCTTCTGCGAGAAATCGATCCGCGCGCGCGCCGCGCCGAGAAGCGGCGTGTCCGGCGTCATGCGCACGTCGTTGCCGGCGAGGGCGAGCGTGCCTTTCACGGTCGTGTCGGAGACATGGGCGAGCGGCACGGCAAGCGCGAGCTTGAGCTCCGCTGTTCCCGTCGCCGTCGCCGCCGACAGGGCGTGTCCGGTCCAGCGCGCGATCGGGGTCGTCTCGACGAAGCGCAGCATTTCGACGAGCGCACCGCGGCCGGTGCCCTCGAGGTCGAGGCGGCCCTTGCTCCCCATCTCGGCGATCCGCCCTTGCAGGCCGGACCATTCGACACCCAGGAGCCGGGCCTTGACGTCGCGCAGCTCCAGCGCGGTGCGATCGACGACGATCTCGCCCGAGGCCGCCGTGAGCGGCGGCCAGGCTGCGGCCTTCGCTGCGGCCGCGGCGCTCGGCGAGGGATCGCCCGGCGCGTAGGCGAAGGTGACGCCATCGACCTTCGCAACGACCCGGAACTCGCCGTCGCGCGCGACCTTGGGATCGTGGAACGGAAAGTCCGACAGGTCGCCGCGGACACGAAAACTGGCGCTGCTGATGGTGCCCGCCTGCACGGCGCGGCCGAGGTAGCTGCGCACGCCCTCGGGCAGTCCGAGCGGCAGGTAGCGGCCGAGGCGCACCGCGGCGGCGTCCGCGACGTGGCCATCGAGCTCGAGCTCGCCCGGATAGCGGCCGCCGCGACCGACGCCGGTGCCTCGCCCGGTGCGCCAGGTCGCGCTCAGGTCGCCCTTCGCATCGGCATTGGCGAAGCTCGCCGGTCCCACCTTGACCGTGACCGTCGGCGCCGCGCTGGCCGGCTCGTCGATCTTCCAGGCGAGGTGCGCGTCGAGCCGGTCGAGCGCGAGCTGCGGATCCTCGAGCACGCCGGGCAGGTCGATACGGCCGGCGCGCACGGTGACCTGCGCCTGGCCGCCCGTGTCGCTGGCGTCGAGCTGGACCGACGCGTTCTGGACGCCGGGCCGGCCGATCGCGTCGGCGGCATTCGCCGAAGGCCGGGCCGCGAGCGCAAGGTCGCTGAGGAGCCCCTTGACGCGGTAATGCGTCGGCGCATCGATCGGGCCGTCCCAGTGCGTGCGCAGCCCGGTGATGACGCCGCGCGGACGCACGTCGGCGAGGAGGTCGCGCAGCGCCGTGCCGAGCGGTACGCGGCTGGCGATCGCGGCCATGACGCCGACGTCGAGCCGGTCGGCGTCGAGATCGCCGCCGGTCACCTCGCCGGCGTCGCTCTGGCGCCAGGCCACCGTCAGGTCGCTCTCCGGCCAGGTGAGGCCATCGCCGGTCCGAAAGGCCAGGCGCCGCGCGGCGACGGTGACGCGGTCGCCCTTCTTCTCGGCGTCGATGCGGGCGGAGACCTGCTCGAACTCGAGCGGCTCGACGTGCGCGTCGAGTCGCAGCGCGACGGCGCGCAACGCGAGCTCGACCGAAGCCGCGGTCGGCTGGCCGTGGGCGACATCGAACCAGCCGCGCAGGGCACCGTCGCCCTCGCTCAGCTCGAACGGCAGCGTCACCCGGCGCCTGAGCTCGCTCAGGTCGGCGCGCGGCAGGTCGGCATAGACCCGGCCGGTCCAGCGGCGCCAGTCGCCGCTCTTGTCGAACAGCGCCTGCGTGAAGCGGCCGCGCACGCTGAAGCGCTCACCCCAGCCTTCGGGCGGCGTCGCGTCGATGCGCAGGTCGTGATCGCGCAGGCCGTTGCGAACGACCAGGTCGACGTCGCCGAGCACCAGCGGCGGCGCGTCGCGGGCCTCGTCGATCCAGCGCAGCGTGCCCGAGCGGATCACGAACTCGCTCTGGCGGAAGAACCAGTCGGCCGCGGCGTCGTCGTCGGGGACGCCGCTGCCCGTGACATCGAGGCCGGCGACACGGATCCGGCCGCTCCTGTCTCGCCTGACGTCGAGACTCGCCCCGTCGATCAGGAGCTGCGCGAAGCGCGGCTCGAGCGCAATCAGGCTGCGCGGCGAGAACGACGCGAAGACGCGCGGCAAGGTGAGCGCGACGCGCTGTTCCGCATCGAGGACGCGGACGTCGCTCAGCTCGAGCGACGGCACCCAGCCGCTCGAGCGCGCCGAGATCGCGCCGATCCGCACGGTCGCGCCGATCATGCGGCTGGCGCGGGCCTCGACCGTGCCGCGCCATTCCTCGATGTGCGGCAGAATCAGCCAGTGAAGTGAGAGCCAACCCACCAACAGGACAGCCCACGTCGCGAACAGCAGCCAGAGCACCGCTCGCAGCGCCCGGCGCACAGGCGCAAAGCGCCTGCCCTCGGCGCGGCGCGAAGCGAAGCCGGCGGCACCGGGAGGCGAATTCGAACTCATGAAGACAGCGTTGCACCGGACGACGAAGCGTCGGCATTGCAATCGACAGGCCCTCGCGCGAATCGCATCGCGGCCGAGGCTCCATCGACGCCTCGCGCCGGTCGGTTCAATCTAGCACAGACCCCCGGGGCCGAACGATGGATTCACCGCTCGTCGGCGCCGAGTCCGCTCCCCCGTCACACGCGCCTTCGGCCAGGCCGGCCGAGGCCCCGCACAG
>JBBSBZ010000165.1:0-7742 GCA_038250795.1 Burkholderiales bacterium
CGACCTCCACTGCCACTCCTTCGTCTCCGACGGCACGCTTGCGCCCGCCGCGCTCGCCGCGCGCGCGAAGGCCAACGGCGTCGAGCTCTGGGCGCTCACCGACCACGACGAGCTCGGCGGCCAGGACGCGGCGCGAGCCGCGGCGCGCGCGGTCGGCCTGCCCTATCTCTCGGGCGTCGAGATCTCGGTGACATTCGCCGACACGACGCTGCACATCGTCGGCCTCGGCGTCGACAGCGACGACCCGGCCCTGCGCGCCGGCCTGCAGGCCACGCGCGGTGGTCGCGAGGAACGTGCGCGGGAGATGGCAAGCGAGCTTGCCAAGGTCGGCATCGAGGGCGCCTTCGAAGGGGCGCTCCAGTACGTCGGCAACCCCGACCTGATCTCGCGCACCCACTTCGCCCGGCACCTCGTCGAAAGCGGCGTCTGCGGCGACACGCAGGAGGTCTTCCGACGCTTTCTGGTCGAAGGCAAGCCCGGCTTCGTGCCCCATCGCTGGGCGACCCTGAAGAACGCGGTCGCCTGGATCGTCGATGCCGGCGGCATCGCCGTCGTCGCCCATCCGGCGCGCTACAAGTTCTCGCCCAACGCGGAGTTCGCGCTTTTCTCCGAGTTCAAGGCGCACGGCGGACGCGGAGTGGAGGTCGTCACCGGCAGTCATACCGCAGCGGAGGCCGTCCGCTACGCCGGGACGGCCCGGGAATTCGACCTCCTCGCCTCGCGTGGCAGCGATTTCCACAGCCCCGACGAGAGCCGGATCGATCTCGGCAGCCTGCCGCCGCTGCCCGCCGGCCTGTCGCCGGTGTGGGAGGCGCTGACCGAGCGCATTGCCGCCTGAGAAGGCCGGGGGTCCGAGACAGCGGCGCCCCCAGGGCGTTCGGCAGACCGGCAAGCGCCTCGTCCGATCGACGCGGACAATCGAGGCATGTCCCAGTACTTCGAGGTCCATCCGGTCAATCCGCAGCCGCGCCTGCTGCGACAGGCGGCGCAGATCCTGCACGACGGCGGCGTCGCCGCGATCCCGACCGACTCGAGCTATGCGCTGGCCTGCCATCTCGACGACAAGGCCGCGGCCGAGCAGCTGCGTCGGATCCGCCAGGTCGACGATCGCCATCACCTGACGCTGCTCTGCCGCGACCTCTCGGAGCTCGCCAGCTACGCCCGGGTCGACAACAAGCAGTACCGGCTGCTCAAGCTGGCGACGCCCGGGCCTTTCACCTTCATTCTCGAGGCGACCCGGGAAGTGCCGCGGCGCCTCTCGCACCCGTCGCGGCGCACCATCGGCCTGCGCGTGCCCGAGCACCCGGTGACGAGCGCCCTGCTCGACCTCGTCGGCCAGCCGCTGATCGCGACGACGCTGATCGCGCCGGGCGAGAGCGAGCCGATGAACGACCCGCTCGAGATCCGCGCGCGCTTCGAAAAGCAGGTGCAGGCGATCGTCGACGCCGGCGCGTGCCCGAGGCAGCCGACGACGGTGATCGACCTCACCGGCGACACGCCGGTCGTCGTGCGCCTGGGCCGGGGCGATCCGGTTCTTCTCGGGCTGACTGCCGAACCCGCTTGACGAGATCGTCAAACTGCTACTAAAGTGATATCACTTCGACATCGGCTGTCCGGCCGGGTCTGGTGCGAGCACAAGGAGCAGCGAACATGAAGACCGGTTCTGCGCAGGAGCGCGAGGCGTCGACCGCGAGCGGCTACGTCTATATCGCGATCGGCCTGGTTGCCGTCGCGATCGGCCTCGGCTTCATGGCGATGCGGCCGTCGGGCCTGTCGATCCTGATCCTGATCGTCGCGATGTTGATCGCCTTTTGGTGCCTGGCCGGCCTGTACATGCTGCAGCCGAACCAGGCGGCCAACCTGCTCCTCTTCGGCGACTACCGCGGCACCGACCGCGGCGAGGGCCTGCGCTGGGCGAACCCGTTCTTTTCGGCCACCAAGGTGTCGATCCGGGCACGCACGTTCAACAGCGAGAAGCTGAAGGTCAACGACCTGCGCGGCAATCCGATCGAGATCGCGGCGACCGTCGTCTGGCGCGTCGACGACACGGCGCGGGCCAGCTTCGACGTCGAGAACTTCGAGGGTTACGTGCTGACGCAGGCCGAATCCGCGCTCCGTCACCTGGCGCTCAGCTACCCTTACGACAACCTCGAGGACTCGAATCCGGCGAGCAAGACCGAAGTGACGCTGCGCTCGGGCACCGAGGAGGTCTCGAGCGCGCTGCGCAGCGAACTGCAGCAGCGCTTCGACCAGGCTGGCCTCGTCGTCGTCGACGCCAAGCTCACCCACCTCGCCTACGCGCCGGAGATCGCCGGGACGATGCTGCGTCGGCAGCAGGCCGAAGCGGTGGTCGCGGCGCGGACCAAGATCGTCCAGGGCGCCGTCGGCATGGTCGAGCTCGCGCTGAACGGCCTGGCCGAGCGCGGCCTGCTGCAGCTCGACGACGAGCGGCGCGCCGCGATGGTGAGCAACCTGCTGGTCGTGCTCTGCTCGGACCACGACGCGACGCCGGTGGTCAACGCGGGAACGCTCTACAACTGACACGACACGGGCGAGCGGACGCGGCGGCCGATGGCGAGTCCCGACAAGAAGTCGTTCCTGCTTCGCGTCGATCCGGCCCTCTGGGTCGAGATCGAGCGCCTCGCCGCGGCCGAGCTGCGCAGCGTCAACGCCCAGGTGGAGTACCTTCTGCGCGACGCGATCGGCGCCCGCACGCGCGTCGCCGCGCGCCGCGTCACGGGCCCGCCGCCCGACGTCCAGACCCCTCGCAAGCGCTGAGCGAAGGCCGAAAGCCCATGGCGGACATCTTCCTCTCCTACCGACGCCAGGACAGCCAGAGCGCGACCGGTCGCCTCGCCGACCACCTGCAGGCACATTTCGGCGCCTCGCGCGTCTTTCGCGACCACGACTCGATCGTCGCCGGCGAGGACTTCGCCGAGGAGATCAGGCGATCGGTCGAGTCGGCGACGGTCCTGCTCGTGATCATCGGTCCGCGCTGGCTCGGCGCTGCCGACGTGGCCGGGCACCGGCGCCTCGACGATCCGCGCGACTTCGTCCGGCTCGAGATCGAGCTCGCGCTCGCCGCCGACGTCGCCGTCGTGCCGGTGCTGGTCGAGGAGGCGACGATGCCCTCGCCCGAGAGCCTGCCACCTTCGCTCGCCGAGCTCTCGCGCTGCGAGGCCGTCGAGCTTTCGGAGACGCGCTGGCACTACGATGCCGACCGGCTGGTCGCGGCCCTTCAGTCGCGCTTCGCGATCGAGTCCGAGGCGACCCCGCTTGCCGGCCCGGCCGACGCCGTCAGCGACCGCGCCGCGCGCCTCGCCGCCGACCTGCTCGACCTCACCGTCCATCCGCGGCGGCTGATCGCGCGGCGCCAGACCGGACGGGCCAGCGACCACGTGCGCGCCTTCGCCTTCCTCGCCGCGGCGATCGTCGCGGGCAACCTGGCCCTCGTGGTCGGCCTCGACGTGCACGTCGCACGCGGCAACTCGTTCGCGCTCGGCGCCGTGTCGTTCGCGAGCTGGCTGATGGTGGGCGAGATGGTCGGCCTGATCTTCTGCGGCCTGCTCGCCGTCGTTCTCATGCTCGCCTGGCGCGCGGTCGGCGGCGGGGTCTCGTATCGCCGCGTCGGCATCGTCGCGGGCTATGTCTACGGCGGCGCGTGGCTAGGCTTTTGCGCCGGCGCGCTCATCTTCGGCTCGGCGCTGCAGCTCGTCGACCCGACCCTTCTCGATCGCGTCGTCGCCTCGCTCCAGGCGGCGTCAGGCGGCACCTCGGCAACGTCGGTGCCCGACCTGTCGACGATCGAGGTGGCGCCCTTTCGTGGTCCGGCCGCGCTGCTGGCTCTGGTCGCCCTCGCGATCTGGCTGGCCGCGGCCGGCTGGTGCGTCGTCGCCTGGGGCGCGTTCCGCCAGGCGTTCGCCGCGACCCGGCTGCAGGCGGCGGGCGCGACGGCGATCTGGCTCGGCGTGCTCGTCGCGCTCATCGCGTTCGGCCAGCGACTGACCTAGAGAGCGCGGCGCGAGCCGCGCCGCCCTCAGCGCTCGATGCGCGCCACCGCGCTGTGGGCGTGGATCGACTCGAAATTCTCGACGTCTACGCTGTAGCGGCCGATCCGCGCATCGGCATTCAGGAGCAGCGCGACATCGCGCACCATGTCCTCGACGAACTTCGGGTTCTCGTAGGCCCGCTCGGTGATCCACTTCTCGTCGGCGCGCTTGAGAGACGACCAGATCTCGGCCGAGGCCGAATCCTCGGCGAAGCGAACGAGCTCGAGCCACGACAGCTCGCCGAGCGCCTCGACCCGGATCGTCACGTGCGAGCGCTGGTTGTGCGCGCCGTAGTCGGAGATCTCCTTCGAGCAGGGGCAGAGCGACTTCACCGGGACGACGACTTCGAGCCAGACCGTCGTGGCGGCCGGTGCGGCATCGACGATGAACCGGCCCTGGTACTCGAGCAGGCTCTCGACGCCCGACACCGGCGCGCGCTTTCTCAGGAAGAACGGAAACGAGGCCTCGATGCGACCGCTCTCGGCATGGAGCAAGGCGAGCATGCGCGCCGACTGGGCACGCAGCGCGGCAAGGTCGAGCGGCTCGGCGATGGCGTCGAGCCAGGCGACGAATCGCGACATGTGCGTGCCCTTGCGGTCGGCCGGCAAGGCGACGTCGAGCGACCAGTCGCCGACCGTCGGCACGACGGCGCCTTCGATCCTCAGCTGCAGCGGATAGCGCACGCTGCGCACACCGACGCGCTGGATCGCGAGCTTTCGCTCGTCGCGTTCCGATTGCGTGTCGGGAATGTGCAGGGCGTCGATCAGGTTGGTCATTCGGTCGTCGTCTCGCTCCGCCGCCGGAGCACTTCCCCAAAGCATGCCAGCAAAAGAATGCCGGCGCGCGGATGCGGCCACCGCGGGCCGCCGTCTCGACGCTACTGCCCGACCGCCGCTCTCAGCAGCGCCGGCGGGGCGCCGAAGCGGCGCTGGACCGACTGCTCGATGCCGGCCGCGTCGAGGCCGCAGCGAGCGAGCAGCTTGGCCGGGTCGCCGTGCTCGATGAAGGCGTCGGGCAGCCCGAGCACCAGCACCGGCACGTCGATGCGCGCCGCCGCGAGAGCCTCGAGCACCGCGCTGCCCGCTCCGCCCATCACCGCGCCTTCTTCCACCGTGACGATTGCATCATGACGCCGCGCGAGGTCAGTCACGAGGGCGACATCGAGAGGCTTGACGAAGCGCATGTTGGCGACGGTCGCGTCGAGCTTCTCGGCGGCGGCGAGCGCGGGATGGAGCAGCGTGCCGAAAGCGAGGATGGCGATGCGCTTGCCCGGCTGGCCCGGCGCGCGCGAGCCCTCGCGCCGGATCTCGCCGGTGCCGAACGGAATCGCCGTCATCTCCGCCTGGACGGCGACGCCGGCGCCGCTGCCGCGCGGGTAGCGCACGGCGACCGGATGGTCTTGCAGGAACGCGGTGTAGAGCGACTGGCGGCACTCGTCCTCGTCCGACGGCGTCATCACGCTCAGGTTCGGCACGCAGCGCAGGTAAGGGATGTCGAACGCGCCCGCATGGGTGGCACCGTCGGCGCCGACGAGGCCTGCGCGGTCGAGCGCGAAGACCACCGGCAGGTTCTGGATCGCGACGTCGTGGATCAGCTGGTCGTAGCCGCGCTGCAGGAAGGTCGAGTAGATCGCGACGACCGGCTTCAGCCCTTCGCAGGCCAGGCCCGCGGCGAAGGTGACGGCGTGCTGCTCGGCGATGCCGACGTCGAAGTAGCGCTTCGGGAAGCGCTTCTCGAATTCGACCATGCCCGAGCCCTCGCGCATCGCCGGCGTGATGCCGACGAGCCGCTCGTCCTTCGCGGCCATGTCGCACAGCCACTGGCCGAAGACCTGGGTGAAGGTCGTCTTGCCCGGCTTGCTCGGCTTGACGAAGCCCACTGCCGGATCGAACTTGCCCGACGCCGCGTGGTAGCCGACGGGGTCGGCCTCGGCGAGCTTGTAGCCGTAGCCCTTCTTGGTGACGACGTGCAGGAACTGCGGGCCCTTGAGGTCGCGCAGGTTCTCGAGCGTGGGGATCAGCGAGTCGAGGTCGTGGCCGTCGATCGGGCCGACATAGTTGAAGCCGAACTCCTCGAAGATCGTGCCGGGCACGACCATGCCCTTGGCGTGCTCCTCGAAGCGGCGTGCCAGCTCGAAGAGCGGCGGCGCGTTCTTGAGCACGTTCTTGGCGGTGTCGCGGGCGGTCGCGTAGAACTTGCCGCTCATCAGGCGGGCGAGATATCGGTTCAAGGCGCCGACCGGCGGCGAGATCGACATGTCGTTGTCGTTGAGAACGACGAGCATGTCGGCCTGCTGGCCGTCCTTGGTCTCGCCGGCGTTGTTGAGCGCCTCGAAGGCCATGCCCGCGCTCATCGCGCCGTCGCCGATGATGGCGACGCACTTCCTGTTCTCGCCCTGCAGGCGCGCCGCGACCGCCATGCCGAGCGCCGCCGAGATCGAGGTAGACGAATGCGCCGTGCCGAAGGTGTCGTACTCGCTCTCGTCGCGGCGAGGGAAGCCAGAGAGGCCGCCGAGCTGGCGCAGAGTCGCCATCCGGTCCTTGCGGCCGGTGAGCACCTTGTGCGGATAGGTCTGGTGGCCGACGTCCCAGACGAGCCGGTCGCGCGGCGTGTCGAACACGTAGTGCAGCGCGATCGTGAGCTCGACCGTGCCGAGGTTCGATGAGAAGTGGCCGCCGGTCTGCGCCACGGACTGGACCAGGAACTCGCGCAACTCCACGGCGAGCTGCTTGAGCTCGGTGCGCGAGAGCCGGCGGACGTCCGAAGGGACGTCGATGCGGTCGAGAAGCGAAAAGGTCATGGGGTCAGGAGTCGCGGTCGACGACGCGATCGGCAAGGACGTGAAGCTGCTCGGCATCGGCCAGGAGGGAACGCTCGAGGGCGGCGTGCGCGCAGTGGCGCAGGGTCTCGGCGTGCGCCCTGGCGGCCTCGAGGCCGAGCACGGTCACGTAGGTGGGCTTGTTGTTGTCGAGGTCCTTGCCGGCAGTCTTGCCGAGCGTGGCCGACGCCTGGGTGACGTCGAGGATGTCGTCGACGACCTGGAAGGCGAGGCCGAGCGCGTCGCCGTACTCTGCCAGCGCCTGCCACTCGGACGGGCTGGTGCGGCCGCAGGCAGCGCCCATCAGGACGCTCGCGCGCAGCAAGGCGCCGGTCTTCCTGCGGTGCATGTCGGAGAGCGTCGTCTCACCCAGCGGCCGGCCGACGCTCGCGAGGTCGATCGCCTGCCCGCCCGCCATGCCGGCGCCGCCCGCCGCGCGCGCGAGCAGAGCGCAGAGCCGCGCCTGGAGCGGCTCCGCGACGCTGCCGTCTTCCGGCGTCAGCACCTCGAAGGCCAGGGCCTGCATCGCGTCGCCGGCGAGCATCGCCTGGGCGACGCCGAAGCGCACGTGGACGGTCGGCTTGCCACGGCGCAGGACGTCGTCGTCCATGCACGGCAGGTCGTCGTGGACGAGGGAATAGGCGTGGATCAGCTCGACCGCGCACGCCGCCCGCATCGCTGCCGCGCGCTCGCCGTGCACTGCATTGGCGGCGGCGAGGACGAGGAGGGGGCGCAGGCGCTTGCCGCCGTCGAGAACGGCATAGCGCATGGCGTCGCCCAGGCCGGCGGGTGCGTCCGCGGGGACCGAGCCGCCGAGCGCCGACTCGACCGCGTCGAGCTCGGCCAGCGACCAGGTGTCGAAGTCGTCGCGCTTC
>JBBSBZ010000166.1:0-7610 GCA_038250795.1 Burkholderiales bacterium
GCCGGCGATCGTGAGCCCCGAGCGCGTGATCGCGTCAAGCCGGCAGCAGCCGACGAGCCGGTCGGCGAGCCATCAGATCTCGACCTTGGAGCCGAGCTCGACGACCCGGTTGGTCGGCAGGCGCAGGAAGTCGGCGGCCGCCGACGCGTTCCGGTGCATGCCCGCGAACAGCTTCTCGCGCCAGTCGGCCATGCCGCCGCCGAGCGTCGGGATGACGATGTCGCGCGACAGGAAGTACGAGGTGTCCATGTCGTCCATCGTGCAGCCGCTGGCGCGCATCAGCTGGAGTGCGGCCGGCACGTCCGGCTCGTTCTTGAAGCCGAAGTTGAGCGTCACCTGCCAGCAGTCGTTGCCGAGATCTTTGATCTCGCTGCAAGCGCCCTCCTCGATCCACGGGACTTCATGGTGCTTGACGTTGACGAAGAGATTGCGCTCGTGCAGCACCTTGTTGTGCTTGAGGTTGTGCAGGAGCGCATTGGGCGTGAGGTCGGGGTCGCTGGACAGGAAGACCGCCGTCCCGGGCACGCGCTGCGGCGGGCTGAGGAAGACCGATTCGAGAAAACTCGTCAGGTCGACGGCGTCGTCGCGCAGGCTTTGCGCCATGAGCTTGCGGCCCTGTTTCCAGGTCATCATCAACGTGAACATGAAGCCACCGATGAGCAGCGGGAACCAGCCGCCGTCGACCACCTTGACGACGTTTGCCGAGAAGTAGGTGAAGTCGACGAGAAAGAAGAACCCGGTCGCGGCGGCGGCGAGCCCCCATTGGAATTTCCAGCCGTAGCGGATCACGAAGAAGGTCATCGTGGTCGTGATCAGCATGTCGATCGTCACCGTGATTCCGTAGGCCCCGCCCAGCGCATCGCTCGAGCCGAAGAACACCACGGCGACGACGATGCCGCAGAACAGGCTCCAGTTGACGAACGGCACGTAGACCTGGCCGGTCTCGAGCACCGAGGTGTGGGCGATTCGCAGGCGCGGCAGATAGCCGAGCTGGATCGCCTGCTTGGTGACCGAGAAGGCGGCCGTGATCAGCGCTTGCGAGGCGATCACGGCAGCGCAGGTGGCGAGCGCGATCAGCGGATAGAGGGCCCAGGTCGGCGCCATCTCGAAGAACGGGTTGGCGACCTTCGACGGATCGGCCAGCAGCATCGCGCCCTGGCCGAAGTAGTTGAGGACGAGCGCCGGCATGGCCACGCCGAACCAGGCGTAGCGGATCGGCCGCTTGCCGAAGTGGCCCATGTCGGCGTAGAGCGCCTCGGCGCCGGTGACGCAGAGCACGACGGCGCCGAGCGCGATGAAGGCGACGCTCGGCTGGGTGATCAGGAACAGGAGTGCGTAGTGGGGCGACAGCGCCTTGACGATCGACGGGTTGTCGCCGATGTGCATCAGCCCGAGGATCGCGATGACCACGAACCACACCAGCATCACCGGGCCGAAGAGCTTGCCGACGCGGGTCGTGCCGTGGCGCTGGAACAGGAAAAGCGCTGCGAGGACGACGAGCGTGATCGGCACGACCCAGTTGTGCAGGCCGGGCGCGGCCACGGTCAGGCCCTCGACGGCGCCGAGCACCGAGATCGCGGGCGTGATGACGCCGTCGCCGAAGAAGATCGCAGTCCCGAAGATGCCGAGGAAGAGGAGCCGCCGACGCAGCACCGGACGGTCGCGCACCGCCTGCGAGGCAAGCGCGAGCATCGCGATCAGGCCGCCCTCGCCGTTGTTGTCGGCACGCAGGATCAGGACGACGTACTTGATCGAGACGATCACCGTCAGCGTCCAGAACACGAGCGAGAGCACGCCGTAGATGTTGTGCGGCGTGAGCGGCACGTGGCCGCTCGCGAACACCTGCTTGAGCGCGTAGAGCGGGCTGGTGCCGATGTCGCCGTAGACGACGCCGGTGGCGCCGAGCGTGAGGGCGGCGAGGCTGGAGGCGGTGCGGGGCGGGGTCACGTCGGGAACCGGCGCCTCCTGGGCAGGCGGGGCGACGAGGGAGCGCTATTGTGCATCGCAGGCGGGCGGCGACGGCCTCCGGCAAGGCCGGCCGGCGCTTTCGCGCCTACTCGTAGATCTCGGCGTTCGGGTCGGTCGCCTCGAGCTCGTAGCTCGCCGCGACCATCGCCAGGCGGGCGATCACTCCGTACATGTAGAACCGGTTGGGGGCGGCCGCGCCGGTCTTGGCGCCCGGCTTGGTGAACTGGCTGGTCCCGGCGAAGGCGAGCGGGACGAAGGCCGAGCCGGGCGAGTTCAGGTTCTCGTCGGTGCCACGCTCGGGATTGACGCGGTAAAAGCCCCCCACGACATAGCGGTCGATCATGTAGACCACCGGCTCGGCGACCGAATCGTTGACCCGCTCGTAGGTCGGGACGCCCTCCTGGAGGATCACCTCGCTCACTTCCTGGCCGTCCTTGATGACGCTCATCTTGTTGCGCGAACGACGGTTCAGGTCGGCGAGATCCTTGGGGTCGCGCACGGTCATGATGCCCATGCCGTAGGTGCCCGCGTCGGCCTTGACGATGATGAAGGGCTTCTCCTGGATGCCGTATTCCTTGTACTTGCGGCGGATCTTTCCGAGCAGCGTCTCGGCATTGCTCGTCAGGCACTCGGCGCCCGAGCCGTCGCTGAAGTTCACCTCGCCGCAGCGCGCGAACATCGGATTGATCAGCCACGGGTCCATGCCGAGCAGCTTGGCGAACTTCTTGGCGACTTCCTCGTAGGCTGCAAAGTGGTTCGTCTTGCGCCGGATCGCCCATCCGGCGTGCAGCGGCGGCAGCAGGTACTGCTCGTGCAGGTTCTCGAGGATCTTCGGGATGCCGGCCGACAGGTCGTTGTTGAGCAGGATCGTGCAGGGATCGAAATCCTTCAGGCCGAGGCGGTTCCTCGTTCGCACGAGCGGCTCGACCGTGAGCGAGCTGCCGTCGGGGAGCGGCACCTGGGTCGGCGCGGTGATCGTGTCGTCGAGCGTGCCCAGGCGCACGTTCAGGCCGGCCTGGTGGAAGATCTCCATCAGCCGCTGCACGTTCATGAGGTAGAACGAGTTGCGGGTGTGCTTTTCGGGGATCAGCAGGAGGTTCTTCGCCTCGGGGCAGATCTTCTCGATCGCCGCCATCGCCGCCTGCACCGCGAGCGGCAGCATCTCGTTGGTGAGGTTGTTGAAGCCGCCCGGGAACAGGTTGGTGTCGACCGGCGCGAGCTTGAAGCCGGCGTTCCTGAGGTCGACCGACGTGTAGAACGGCGGCGTGTGCTCCATCCACTCGAGGCGAAACCACCGCTCGATGGCCGGAAGCGACTCGAGCATGCGCTGCTCGAGCTCGTTGATCGGCCCGGTGAGGGCGGTGATGAGATGGGGAACCATGGGAGGGTGCGCGCTTTCGGACGGCCCCGGTCGGCAGGCGGAGTCGGGATTCTAGGCATATGGGGTACCCGGATGCGGACGCAAGCGACCGCCCGTCTCCATAAAAAAGGGCCACCGCACCCGGTGGCCCTTCAGTCGCCCCGCGGCGACGGCGCCGATCAGCTGTTGTAGGCGGTCTCGCCGTGGCTCGCGATATCGAGCCCTTCGCGCTCGTCTTCCTCGCTGACGCGCAGGCCGATCGTGACGTCGACGATCTTGTAGGCGACGAGGGAAACGACGCCCGACCAGACGATCGTGATCAGCACGGCCTTGGCCTGCGCCCAGACCTGGGCCGCCATCGAATAGTTCTCCGGCTTGACCAGCTCGCCCGTGAACCAGTTGTCGGGAAAGCTCGGCCCGCCGAGGGACGGCGAATTGAACACGCCGGTCAGCAGGGCACCGACGATGCCGCCGACCCCGTGGACACCGAAGACGTCGAGCGAGTCGTCCGCGCCGAGCATCCTCTTGAGGCCGTTGACGCCCCAGAGGCAGGCGAAGCCGGCGACGAAGCCGATCACCAGCGCGCCCATCAGGCCGACGTTGCCGCACGCCGGCGTGATCGCGACCAGCCCGGCCACGGCGCCCGACGCGGCGCCGAGCATCGAGGCCTTGCCCCGCATCAGGGCCTCGCCGATGCACCAGGCCAGCACCGCAGCGGCCGTCGCCGAGAACGTGTTCATGAAGGCGAGCACGGCGCTGTTGCCTGCCTCGAGCGCCGAGCCGGCGTTGAAGCCGAACCACCCGACCCACAGGAGCGCCGCGCCGACCATGGTGAGCGTCAGCGAGTGCGGCGTGAATGCCTCCCGGCCGTAGCCGACGCGCTTGCCCACCATGAAGGCGCCGACCAGACCGGCGATGGCGGCGTTGATGTGGACGACCGTGCCGCCGGCGAAGTCGAGCGTGCCCATCTGCCAGATGAAGCCGGCCTTGCCGTTGAGGGAATCGACGAGATCCTTCGAGGTGTAGGCGTCGGGACCGGGCCAGAACCAGACCATGTGGGCGATCGGCGCGTAGCTGAAGGTGAACCAGAGGACCATGAAGGCGAGCACGGCCGAGAACTTCATGCGCTCCGCGAAGGCGCCGACGATCAGGCAGCAGGTGATGGCGGCGAAGGTCGCCTGGAAGGCCAGGAACAGCAGCTCCGGAATCACCACGCCCTTGCTGAACGTGCCGGCCATCGACATCGTGCCGGCGACCGGGTCGAACATGCCTTTCATGAACACGCGGTCGAAGCCGCCGAAGAAAGCGTTGCCCTCGGTGAACGCCAGGCTGTAGCCGTAGAGGCACCAGAGCACGACGATCAGCGAGAAGGTGACGAAGACCTGCATCAGCACCGACAGCATGTTCTTGCTGCGGACGAGGCCGCCGTAGAAGAGCGCCAGCGCCGGCACCGACATCATGATGACGAGGGCCGTGCAGACCAGCATCCAGGCAACGTCGCCCTTGTTGGGAACGGGCGCGGCCGCGGCGGCGGGCGCGGAGGCCGCCGAGGTCGTCGCGCTGCCGGCGGCGACGCCGGTGGGGGCCGCCGGGGCCGGCGCCGCGACCATTGCGGCAGGCGCAGTGGCGGCGGCGTCGGACGCTGCTTGTGCGAAGGCAGTGCCGCTCGTCGCCAGGGCGAGCAGGCTGAACAGGAAGGCGAGAAGGAGTTTGTTCATGGCGTGGCTTTTCTTGTCGGGCCTAGAGGGCGTCCTTGCCGGTCTCGCCGGTGCGGATGCGAACCACCTGCTCGAGCGTGGCGACGAAGATCTTGCCGTCGCCGATCTTGCCGGTGCGCGCAGCGGCCTCGATCGCCTCGATCACGCGGTCGACGATGGCATCGTCGATGGCGGCCTCGATCTTCACCTTGGGCAGGAAGTCGACGACGTACTCGGCGCCCCGATAGAGCTCCGTGTGTCCCTTCTGCCGACCGAAGCCCTTGACTTCGGTCACCGTCACGCCCTGCACGCCGATGGCGCTCAGGGCTTCCCGTACCTCGTCGAGCTTGAACGGCTTGACGATCGCGGTCACCATCTTCATGGTCGCTCCCTCCTGATTGAATCGATGAATGCGGCTCGCGTCCGGCGCGGTCCGCGCGCCGGCGCGACGCTCACAAGACCTTGCTGATCGTGAAGATCACGCGCGCCTTGTTGATGTCGCCGTAGTAGTCCTTCCTGGTCGCGCCGACGAGCGCGCCGGCGGCCGAGAAGCCCGAGCCGAGGTCGTAGGTGACGCCGATCTTGTAGTCGGCGAAGCTCGGCACGCCGATGTTCGCGCCGGCGCCGTCCTTGACGTTGCGCAGGTCCGACGCGTAGCGCGTGTAGCCGACGTGCGCATTGAGCGTGAGCTTGTCGACCAGAGGGTAGTTGCCCGACAGGTCGAAGTAGAGCGTGTTGCGGCCCTTCGGCATGGCGGTCAGCGGCACGCCCTGCTGGAAGGCCTCGCCGATGCCGAAGTAGTCCTTCGAGACCGTCCACGAGGTCTTGAACGAGAGCCAGTCGTAGCTGAGCGCGCCGTAGAGCTCGGTGACGTTGAAGTCGAGCGCCTTGTTCTTCTGCGGGTAGTAGTACTGCAGGATGCCGACGTCGTAGCCGACCTTGTCGACGATCTCGCCCTTGTAGCCGCCGTAGAAATCCATCTCGAGCGACGAGTTAGTGAAGCTGACGTTCGAGTTCCAGTTGCCGAGGTAGAAGCCGTTCTGCGACCAGTCGAAGCCGCCTTGCAGGGCGGGCGAGAACCAGTTCGTGTTGCCCTGGTCCTGACCGCGGAACTTGTACTTGGTGGTGAGGTTGATGTTGGCCGTGAACGGCGACGCGGCCGGCTCGGGCGCGGGTGCGGCAGGCGCGGTCTGCGCTTGCGCGCCGACGGCGAGGGCGGCGAGGACGGGCACGAGGATCAGACTCTTCTTCATCCGGGACTCCAGGGGATCGGTTTCACACTGGAGTGCACTTCTGCACGATGCGTGCCAAGAGCCCCGGGTCGACGCGCCGAGCCGGGCGAAGGACGCCACCTCGAGAGGAGCGGGCACCATCGTGATGCGTCGCCTCCCGAGAATGGGCGGAGTCGGTGCGCGCGATGCACCCTCAAGGACGGGGCGACGGTGCGGCACGGCCTTCGACAATGGCCGACCTCCACTCGAGTCGCCGATCGCATGGCCTTCGCCCTCGTCCACAGCCGCGCCCTGCGCGGCCTCGAGTCGCCCGCGGTGACCGTCGAGGTGCATCTCGCGAACGGCCTGCCGAGCTTCACGCTCGTGGGCCTGGCCGATACCGAGGTCAAGGAGTCTCGCGAGCGCGTGCGCGCCGCGCTGCAGACCAGCGGCTTCGACTTCCCGCACAACAGGCGCGTCACCGTGAGCCTCGCGCCGGCCGACCTGCCGAAGGAGTCGGGACGCTTCGACCTGCCGATCGCCCTCGGCATCCTGGCCGCGGCCGGCCAGCTCGACGCCGCCCGCCTGGAGCGCTTCGAGTTCGCCGGCGAGCTTTCGCTGGCCGGCGAGCTGCGCCCGGTGCACGGTGCGCTCGCGATGGCGCTCGGCCTCGGGCGCACGCCTGCCGCGGTCGCGCGCACCCTGGTCCTGCCCCAGGCGAGCGCCGACGAATCGGCGCTCGTCGGCGGCATCGAGGTGCGCGGCGCGCGCCACCTCGCCGATGTCGTGCGCGCGTTCCTGCCCGGCGACGCCGCCGACGACAGCGCCCTGCTTGCGCCGCGACCGATGCCGCGAGCGCCGGCAGCCACCGCCGTGCCCGACCTGCGCGACGTGCGCGGCCAGGCCGCGGCCAAGCGCGTGCTCGAGGTCGCGGCTGCCGGCGGCCTGAGCCTGCTCATGGTCGGCCCGCCCGGCAGCGGCAAGTCGATGCTCGCGCAGCGCCTCCTCGGCATCCTGCCGCCGCTCACGCACGAGGAGGCGCTCGAATCGGCGGCGATCCAGAGCGTCGCCGGAGCGTTCTCGGCCGGCCGGTGGGGCGAGCGCGTGCTGCGCGCGCCCCACCACACGGCGTCGGCCGCCGCGCTCGTCGGCGGCGGCTCGCCGCCCCGGCCGGGCGAGGCCTCGCTCGCCCATCGCGGCGTGCTCTTCCTCGACGAGTTGCCGGAGTTCCCGCGCGCTGCGCTCGAGGCCTTGCGCGAGCCGCTCGAGACGGGCCGCATCGTCGTCTCGCGCGCTGCGCGCCAGGCCGAGTTCCCGGCGGCGTTCCAGCTCGTCGCGGCGATGAATCCTTGTCCGTGCGGCCAGCTCGGCAAC
>JBBSBZ010000167.1:0-7517 GCA_038250795.1 Burkholderiales bacterium
GATCAGCTGCTGCGTGTTCGAGGTGCAGAGCGGCCGCCCGGTCGCGCACGCCGGAGCGAACCCCGGGTCGGCCGAACTGTCTGCCCACGGCAGCGCGCTGATCGCCGCGACGATGGCGGCGAGCCGCGGGCTGGGCTTCGGGCACGCCCTGCCGGAAGCCGCGATCACGCTCTCCTCGCACCATCTCCTGCTGCGCGGCGTGCCGAAGAATCCGGGCCTGGCGATGCACGCCGTGCTCGACAAGGCTAGCGCCAATCTGACGCTGGCTCGCCTTCAGGTGCTGCGGATGGACTCCCTCTTCGAGGAAGCGCCAACGGCCTGAGCGGCGTGCGCGGGGCGCGCCGTCAGTGGACGACGCGCTCGAAGACGAACCGGCCGTCCTCGAAGTCGACCGGGATCACGTCCTTCGGGCCGAAGCGCCCTTCCAGGATCAGACGGGCCACGGGATTCTCGAGATCGCGCTGGATCGCCCGCTTCAGCGGCCGCGCGCCGAACACCGGGTCGAAGCCGGCCTTGGCGAGCTGCTCCAGCGCGCGCGGTGAGACCTCGAGCTTCATGTCCATCTTCTCGAGACGCTCCTCGAGCACCCGCAGCTGGATCTTCGCGATCGCCTGGATGTTCTTCTGATCGAGCGCATGGAAGACCACCGTCTCGTCGATCCGGTTCAGGAACTCGGGGCGGAAATGCTGCTTCAGCTCGGCCCAGACCGCCGCGTGGATCGCCTGCGAGCTCTGCCCGACCATCTGCATGATCTGCTGCGAGCCCAGGTTCGAGGTCATGACGATGACCGTGTTCTTGAAGTCGACGGTCCGCCCCTGGCCGTCGGTGAGGCGACCGTCGTCGAGCACCTGCAGCAGGACGTTGAAGACGTCCGGATGCGCCTTCTCGACCTCGTCGAGCAGCAGCACGCTGTAGGGCTTGCGCCGGACGGCCTCCGTCAGGTAGCCGCCTTCGTCGTAGCCGACGTAGCCCGGCGGCGCGCCGATCATGCGCGCGACCGAATGCTTCTCCATGAACTCGCTCATGTCGAGGCGGATGAGGTGATCCTCGCTGTCGAAGAGGAAGCCGGCGAGCGCCTTGCAGAGCTCGGTCTTGCCGACGCCGGTCGGGCCGAGGAAGAGGAACGAGCCGGTGGGACGATTCGGGTCCGACAGACCTGAGCGCGAGCGGCGGATCGCGTCCGAGACGGCCTTGATCGCCTCGTCCTGGCCGACCACGCGCTCGTGCAGCTTGGCTTCCATCTGAAGCAGCTTGTCGCGATCTCCCTGCATGAGCTTGGAGACCGGGATGCCGGTCGCGCGCGCGACCACTTCGGCGATCTCCTCCGCGCCGACGATGGTCCGCAGAAGCTGGGGCTTGCCGCCGCCCTGGCCCTTCTTCTGTTCCGCGTCCTGCGCTTCCTTGAGTTTGCGTTCGAGGTTGGGCAGCGTTTCGTACTGAAGCTGCGCGACCTTGTCGTACTGCCCCTTGCGCTTGAGGTCGTCGATCTCGATGCGCGTCCGGTCGATATCCTCGACGAGCTGGCCCGAGCCCTGGGCCGCGGCCTTCTCGGCCTTCCAGATCTCGTCGAGGTCGGCGATCTCGCGCTGGACGCGACCAATGTCTTCTTCGATCAAGTCGAGGCGTCGCCGCGACGCCTCGTCCTTCTCCTTGACCACCGCGGCCCGCTCGATCTGCAGCTGGATCAGGCGACGATCGAGCTTGTCGATCGCCTCGGGCTTCGAGTCGATCTCGATCTTGACCTTGGACGCGGCCTCGTCGATCAGGTCGATCGCCTTGTCGGGCAGGAATCGGTCGGTGATGTAGCGGTGCGACAGCTCTGCCGCGGCGACGATTGCCGGGTCGGTGATCGTGACGCGATGGTGCGCCTCGTACTTCTCCTTCAACCCGCGCAGGATCGCGATCGTCGCCTCGACGGTCGGTTCGCCGACGAGGATCTTCTGGAAGCGCCGCTCGAGCGCCGCATCCTTCTCGATGTACTTGCGGTACTCGTCGAGCGTCGTCGCGCCGATGCAGTGGAGCTCGCCGCGCGCCAGCGCCGGCTTGAGCATGTTGCCGGCGTCGATCGCGCCTTCGGCCTTGCCGGCGCCGACCATGGTGTGGATCTCGTCGATGAAGACGATCGTCTGCCCCTCGTCCTGAGCGACTTCCTTCAGCACCGACTTCAGGCGCTCCTCGAATTCGCCTCGAAACTTCGCGCCGGCAAGCAGGAGCGCCATGTCGAGGACGAGGACGCGCTTGTCCTTGAGCGAATCGGGCACCTCGCCGGCGACGATGCGCTGCGCCAGGCCCTCGACGATCGCCGTCTTGCCGACGCCCGGCTCGCCGATCAGCACCGGGTTGTTCTTGGTGCGGCGCTGCAGCACCTGGATCGCGCGGCGGATCTCGTCGTCACGGCCGATCACCGGGTCGAGCTTGCCGGCGCGCGCGCGCTCGGTGAGGTCCATGGTGTACTTCTTCAGCGCCTCGCGCTGGCCTTCGGCGTCGGCGCTGTCGACCTTCTGGCCGCCGCGCACGGCGTCGATCGCGGCCTCGAGCGCCTTGCGCGAGGCGCCGACGTCCTTCAGCAGCGGCGCGATCGAGGTCTTCGACTCCACGGCCGCGAGGACGAACATCTCGCTCGGGATGAACTGGTCGCCGCGCTTGTTCGCCTCCTTCTCGGCACCTTGCAGCAACGCGCCGAGCTCACGGCCGGGCTGGACCTGTTCGCCGCCTTGCACCTGCGGCAGCCGCTTGATGGCGTCGTCGAGGGCGGTCTTCAGTTTCTGCACGTTGACGCCGGCGCGCTCGAGCAGCGCCCTGGGGCCGTCGGTCTGCGCCAGCATGGCCGACAGCACGTGCGCCGGCTCGATGTAGGGGTTGTCGCCCGCGACGGCCAAGCTCTGGGCCTCGCCCAGCGCTTCCTGGAAAGTGGTGGTCAGTTTGTCGATTCGCATGGGGCTCTCCGCTGGCAACAAGGTTGGCCCGAGCCGTGCCTTTTTCAAGGCCGGCGACCGACCCTCCTAGCGCAGCAGGAGCAGTTGGGCGACCCGAAACCCCAGCGCTGCGCAGGCCAGCGCGCCGAGCACATGGGCCGCGGTGTGGGCGAGCGCGAGCGCGAACTCGCCACGCTGCAGCATGATGAGGGACTCGACCGAGAACGACGAGAAGGTCGTGAACCCGCCCAGCAGGCCGGTGACGACAAGCAGGCGCAGCAACTCGTTGGGCGAGCGCTCCAGCCAGAACAGCATGCCTCCGATCACCAGGCCGCCGACGCAGTTGACCAGCAGCGTGCCGAGCGGGAAGCCACTCCAGCGGGCGTTGAGCCAGATGCCGGCGCCCCAGCGCAACAGGGCGCCGACGGCAGCGCCGCCCGAGACCGCGGCGATCTGGATCCAGGGCATGGTCAGCGGCTCGGAGGCGGGCCCGCGTTCGTCGCGCTGATGCCCCAGCGCGCGAGGGCGTCGTCGTCGATGCTTCGGGCGTCGACCCAGTGCGCCCCGGCCGGGCCGCTCTCCTTCTTCCAGAACGGCGCCTGAGTCTTCAGGTAGTCCATCAGGAACTCGCAGGCCTGGAACGCCTGGCCGCGATGCCGCGCGGAGACGACGACCAGGACGATCTGCGCCATCGGCTCGAGCCGGCCGACGCGGTGAACGACGCGTGCGCGGCGGATGTCGAAACGGTGGCACGCGTCGTCGATCATGGCCTCGATCGACGCTTCGGTCATTCCGGGGTAGTGCTCCAGTTCGAGCGCCTGGAGCGCCTCGCCGTCATGACGGTCGCGCACCGTGCCGATGAAGCTCACGACGGCGCCGACACCGCCGTCTCCGGCCCGCAGCGCCTCGACCTCGGCCGCGAGATCGAAATCCTCGGCCCGGATGACGACGCGCGCTGGGCGGGACGGGACCGTCACGTCAGCCCCCCGTGAGCGGCGGAAAGAAGCCGATCTCGTCGCCGTCGGCGACCGGCGTGTCCTCGCTGCACAGGGCGAGGTTGCGCGCGCTGCGCAGCAAGCGCTGGCGACCGAGCGCCTCGGCGTGCCGTCCGCCGCGGGCGATCAGCGCGTCGCGCAGCGCCGCGACGTCGGTGCCGGTGGCGACCTCGGCGGTCTCGCCGGGACCGAGCACCTCCCGGACCGACGCGAAGTAGCGCACGGCGACCTTCATCCGAGCAGCTCCCGAAACGACCGATAGCTCACCGTGTCGCCGGGCGCGATCGTCTTGCCGCCCGGGTTGTCGACCAGGCCGTCGCCCCAGATCGTGGAGGTGAGGACGTTCGAGCCCTGGTGGGCGAAGAGGTCGAGGCCGCCGGCGGCGTTGCGACGCACGCGCAGGAACTCGCGGCGCCGGTCCGCCTTCGGCCAGGCGAAGTCGGCGCGCATCGGCAACGGCGGAGGCCCCGCGGTGTCGGCGCCCTGCAGGCGCAAAAGGACCGGTCGCACGACCAAAAGGAAGGTGACGAAGGACGAAACCGGGTTGCCCGGCAGGCCGATGAACCAGGCGGAACTGCCGTCGCGACGAAAGACTTCGCCGAACGCCAGCGGCTTGCCCGGCTTCATCGCGATCTGCCAGAGGTCGAGCCGACCCTCCCGCTCGACGGCGGGCTTGAGATGATCCTCCTCGCCGACCGAGACACCGCCGCAGGTGACGATGAGGTCTGCCGACCCGGCGGCGCGTTGGAGCGCGTCGCGGGTCGCGTCAAGCCGGTCGGGGACGATGCCGAGGTCGTCGTGGACGCCGCCGAGCGACTCGATCAGGGCGCGCAGGGTGAAGCGGTTCGAGTTGTAGATCGCCCCGGGCTTGAGCGGCTCGCCTGGCATGGCGAGCTCGTCGCCAGTGGAGAAGAGCGCGACGCGCGGCCGGCGCGCGACCGAGAGGGTCGCCGCGCCGACCGACGCCGCCATGCCGAGCGCCTGCGGCGAGAGGCGCCGGCCCGCGGCCAGCACCACCGCGTCGCGGGCGACGTCCTCGCCGCGCCTGCGCACCCATTCGCCGGGCGCCGGCAGGGTGTCGATGCGCACGCCGGCATCGACGACCGTGCAGTGCTCCTGCATCACGATCGCGTCGGCCCCCGGCGGGACCTGGGCGCCGGTGAAGATTCGCGCCGCCGTGCCGGCGTCGAGCGGCGCGCCGACGACTCCGGCCGGGATGCGCTGGCTGACCGGCAAGGCGATGCCGGCACGGGGCAAATCGGCGAGCCGGACCGCGTAGCCGTCCATCGCGCTGTTGTCGGCCGGCGGCACCTCGATCAGCGAGCGCACGTCGGCGGCGAGAACACGCCCGAGCGCGTCGAAGGTGGAGACCTGCTCGGCCGCCGCCGGGCCCGGCGCGGCGACTCGCGCCAGGATGCGCTCGACCGCCTCGTCAAGGCTGATCATCGCGGGGCGGGTCGCCGGGTCGGTGCTCATCGCTCAGTCATTTTCGGCGATGAAGGCCTTCAGGCGCCCGACGTCGACCGGCATCGTCGTGCCCCGGCGCGGCAGGGCCTCGAGACCGTCGAGGCGAGCGGGGCGCGGCGCGTCGCGGCCGAGCGCCTCGCGCACCGTGTCGTTGAACTTGGCGGCGAGCGCCGTCTCGAGCACGACCATCGGCGTGCCGGAACGAGCGTGATCGCGCCCGACCTTGAGCGCGTCCGCGGTGTGCGGATCGATGATCTCGCCGAAGCGCCGATCGACATCGCGAATCGTTGCCAGCCGGTCGGCGGCGGCGCTCGAGCCGCTGACGAAGCCGAAGGCGGCGACGCGCGCCCGATCGCCGGGATCGAGGGCGAACGTGCGCTCGGTCTCGACCGCGGCGAAGAGCCGGCGCGTGCGCGCTGCGTCGCGGCCGAGGGCGTCGAAGACGAAGCGCTCGAAGTTGGAGGCCTTGGAGATGTCCATCGACGGACTCGAGGTCTCGTGCGTCTCGGCGGCGCTGCGCACCCGGTAGACGCCGGTGCGGAAGAACTCGTCGAGGACGTCGTTCTCGTTGGTCGCCAGCACCAGTCGGCCGATCGGCAGGCCCATCGACCGGGCGACATGGCCGGCGCAGATGTTGCCGAAGTTGCCGGTCGGCACGGCGAAGTCGACCAACTCGTCGTCGCGCGCCGTCGCCTGGAAGTAGCCGGCGAAGTAGTACACGACCTGTGCCAGCAGGCGGGCCCAGTTGATCGAGTTGACGGTGCCGATCGCGTGACGGCGCTTGAATTCGAGGTCGGCCGAGACGGCCTTGACCAGGTCCTGGCAATCGTCGAAGACGCCGTCGACGGCGATGTTGTGGATGTTCGGATCCTGCAGGCTGAACATCTGCGCCTGCTGGAACGGGCTCATCCGGCCGAGCGGCGAGAGCATGAAGACCTGGACGCCGCGCCTGCCCTTCAAGGCGTGCTCGGCCGCGCTGCCGGTGTCGCCCGACGTCGCGCCCAGGACATTGAGGCGGCCGCCACGTCGCGCGAGCTCGTACTCGAAGGCCTGGCCGACGAACTGCATCGCGATGTCCTTGAACGCCAGCGTCGGACCGTTCGAGAGGCCGAGCACGAAGACGCCGGGCTCGAGCCGCCGCAGCGGCACGATGCGGCCGTCGCCGAAGACGTCGGCGCGGTAGGTGCGCGACAGCAGCGCCCGCAGGTCGTCGGCGGGGATGTCGTCGATGAAGCGCGACATCACGGCAAAGGCCAGCTCGGGATACGGGAGATGGCGCCACCCGGCGAGCGTCGTCGCGTCGACCGGCGGGTAGCGCTCGGGCACGTAGAGGCCGCCGTCGGGCGCGAGCCCCTCGAGCAGGATCGCCGCGAACCCGGCACCGGCGGCCTCGCCGCGCGTGCTGATGTACTTCATCGCCGCGCCGGTCCTGCCCTGCGCGTCGTCACGCCAGGTCTTCCTTGCGGATGCGCACGATCTCCGCCAGGACCGTCGGCAGCGCCTGCATCTGGGCGAGCGCGCTCGTCATCTGCCCTTCGACGGTGTCGTGGGTGAGGATGATCACGTCGGTGCGCGCTTCGCCCACGCCGGCGGCGTTCGGCCGCTGCAGCAGGGCGTCGATCGAGATCCCGTGGCCGGCGAGGATGCCGGTGATGCGCGCGAGCACGCCGGTCTCGTCGGCGACCTGCAGGCGAAGATAGAACGACGTGACGACCTTGTCGATCGGCAGCACCGCGAGGTCCTGCATGGCTGCCGGCTGGAAGGCCAGGTGCGGCACCCGATGGTCGGGGTCGGCGGTCGCCAGGCGCGCGATGTCGACGAGGTCGGCGATCACCGCCGAGGCGGTCGGCTCGGCGCCGGCGCCCTTGCCGTAGTAGAGCGTCGTGCCGACGGCATCGCCCTGCACCACGACGGCGTTCATGGCGCCCTCGACGTTGGCGATCAGGCGACGCGCCGGAACCAGGGTCGGGTGCACGCGCAACTCGATCCCGTCGGCGGTGCCGGCGACGCCGTCGCGCCGCTTGGTGATGGCGAGCAGCTTGATCCGGTAGCCGAGCTGCTCTGCGTAGGCGATGTCGGCGCCCTGCAGCTCGCCGATGCCCTCGACGTAGGCCTTGTCGAACTGTACCGGCACGCCGAA
>JBBSBZ010000168.1:0-7501 GCA_038250795.1 Burkholderiales bacterium
ACTGGGTGATTCGATGAGCGCACGCGGATCAGTTCTACGATGGTTCGCCTCGGTCGCGTACAGCGTGCTGATGGTGTCGGCTCCGGCCAGCGCTCAGGACCGCGGTGAGTTGCTCTACTCGACGCATTGCGGTGCGTGTCATACGGCGCAAATACATTGGCGCGCCCGCAGATCGGCCACCGACTGGCCGAGTCTCAAGGCCGAGGTGCGGCGCTGGCAAGCCGCAGCCTCCCTCTCGTGGACCGACGACGACGTACTGGCCGTGGCGCGCTATCTGAACAACAACGTCTATCACTTCGAGCACGTGGTCGAGTCATCGACGACAGCACGAGACGAGTGGGCACTTGTCTCCTCAGCGGCTCACCGGCGTGCCCCTTTGCTCAAGGACAAATAGGATGTTCCAACCGTGGTGCATCACAGCAGCCGCTCTTCTGGTAGCCGCGACCCCCGCTTGCGCTAACCCAGCCGAGAATGACGCGGCGATGGTCCGCATGGCGACGCGCAGCGGCTGCATGGCCTGTCACAGCATCCTGCCGACGCCCAAGCGCGCCGATGGGCTGCCTCCGATCGCGCCGGCGTGGCGCGACATCGCCGTCAAGTACAGGGACGACCCCGGCGCATCGGATCGGCTCACGCGCACGGTCATGACCGGCTCGAATCCACGTGCACGCCACTGGGCGGGCAAAGTGAGTCCTGTCACGATGCCGCCCAATGCCGCGGCGATCAATGAAGCCGACGCTCGCGTGCTCGTCAACTGGATACTCGTCCTGGTTCCGTAGTCGGGATTGCAATCGCGCACCGCGGGATGGCCCGGATCGCGGTGTGCGCTCACGGCAGTCTCTTCTCACGTGAGATTGACGCTGGTCAATCGCGGGCGCCCCCTATGTGCGTCAGCGCACAGATTCCGGGCTCCAAAGCAAGTGCAATGACATCCGGGACACGCTTCAGGACGGTCGTGGCTCATAGCGGCTTTGGCCATCGCAGCCAGACATATGGAAGCGAATCGTCCAATTCATTCACCCGAGGAATCTCAAATCATGTCAACAAAGACACCGACAAAGCGCGAGGAATACACCGCGAAGATGAAACTTCAACTTGACGATCTGAACGTCAAGATGGACGCGCTGGAAGCCAAGACCAAGGAAGCCAGGGCAGATGCTCGCGAGAAGTACAAGGTCGAAATGGACAAGCTGCGGCATCAGTCCGAGCTGGCTTTAGCCAAGCTCAACGAGATCAGGGCTGCAGGGGAAGACTCCTGGGAAAAGATGGTCGTCGAAATGGAAAAGGTAAGGGACGCCTTCACAAGTTCGTTTCACTACTTTCAGTCCAAGTTCTGAGTTGCTAGACGGCCTGAACTGTCCGAGATGCTTGTCTTTTCATTCGACAACGAAGACGCCGCTGACGCCGGAATCCCATGCGTTGCGAAAGGTCCACACCGAAGGCGACATCCGAGCAACGGGTCCAGGCGCTCAAGCAGGAGACCGAATGCAGGGCGACGGCGCCCAAGGAACAATTGACGCCACGGGCAACGCCGAGGCCCCGCTCCAGGGCCGGGTCAAGAGGGATGCATTTCGCCTATCACGCGCGCGGCGCCAAGTTGTCGCAGGCCTGGTGCTTGACCAAGGAAGCGTTGGCGGTTTGAACAGGAGCCGCCGGTGGTGCGCCAATGACTCTGCGCCGCGACACGATTTCAAAGACCGACAGCCGCGAGGTCCAAGTGGAGACCGCGCGGCGGGGCGCCGGAGTGCTGTGCTTGGCGATGGCCATCGCCGGTTGTGCGTCGGTGCAGCCGCACGGGCCCGAGCAGCCTGGAGTTGACGTCCCTTCCGGATGGTCGATTGCGGGCGTATCGCCGGTGGCTGGCCCCGCGTCGCTGATCGCGTGGTGGACGCGCTTCGAGGATCCCCTCCTCACGGGCCTCGTGTTCGACGCGATGCGCGCCAACACCAGCGTCGGCGGAGCGCAGGCCGCGCTGCGGCAGGCGAGGGCGCTGCGTGACGTGGCAGCGGCGGCTCTGTACCCCACGCTCTTGAGCTCTGCCTCTGCGCAGAGGAGCAGCAGCGCCAACCCGTCCGGGCGCGGCGGACGATCGACAGTCAACAACTTCCGGGCCGGACTGGACGCCAACTGGGAACTCGACATCTTCGGTGCGAACCGCAGCGCACTCGACGCCGCTGGCGCGTCGGCCCGCGCGAGTGCGGCGAGCCTCGGCGACGTGCAGGTGTCGATCGCTGCTGAAGTGGCGCTCGACTACATCACCCTGCGCAGCTCGCAGGCGCGGCTCGCCATCGCCAGCGAGAACCTCTCGAGTCAGCAGGAGACCCTGCAGATCACGCAGTGGCGACTGCAGGCCGGCTTGGTCACGTCGCTCGATGCCGATCAGGCGCGTACAGCAGTGGAGCAGACGGCTGCTTTGGTGCCAGCGCTGCAGACCAGCATCGAGCAATCCAGCCATGCCGTCGCTGTGCTCACCGGCCGCGCGCCGGCTGCATTGCTTTTCACATTGATGGCTCCGGCTCCGGTCCCTCAGGTGAGCGATGAGCTGGCTCTCAGCCTCCCGGCCGAGACGCTGCGCCAGCGTGCCGACGTGCGTGTCGCCGAGCATCAGGTCGCGGCGGCCCTGGCGCGCGTCGGCCAGGCGGAGGCGGCACGCCTGCCGAGCTTCGCGATCGGCGGCTCGCTGGGCTTGAGCGCCCTGACCCTCGGCGCGCTGACGCAGGGCGCCTCCGTTGTGAGCACGCTGCTGGGCAACGTCAGCCTGCCGGTGTTCGATGGCGGCGCCTTGCGAGCCCAGGTCGCGGTGGAGCAGGCAGCTCTGGACCAGGCACGTCAGGTCTACCGGGGCGCGATCCTCGTCGCGCTGAACGACGTGGAGGACGCGCTTGTAGCCCTGCGCGGAGATCGCGTGCGGCTGACCCGGCTGGGCACCGCCTCGGCTGCCGCCGCCAACGCGGCAGCGCTGGCTCTCCAACAGTATGGCAGCGGGCTGGTCGACTTCCAGACCGTGCTAGAGACGCAGCGAGCCCTGCTGGGCACGCAAGACGCCTTGGCCAGTGCCCGCGCCGATGTCAGCAGCGACCACGTGCGTCTCTACAAGGCGCTGGGCGGTGGCTGGGTTCCGGACGAGGAATCGGCAGGCGCGCCAGGCTCACGCGACGAAGCGGTCGCCACTCGTCGACGGCACGCTCCCTCATGAACGCCCCCATTCCACCTGATGCTCCAATCCCGGACGAGGTAGCTGCCTCGGCGCCGTCGCCGGCGGTTCCCGGCGCGAATGCCGGCGCGTCCGGCGACGCCGATCTGGCGACGCTGCTCGACGAGCCGACGGCGCGCACCTGGTATCGCCGGCCGCTCCCGTGGGTGATCGCCGCCGCCGTCGTGCTCGGCGCGGCCGGCACTTGGTGGTGGCTGTCGAGTCGGGCGGCCAGCGCCGCACCGAGGTACTCCACCCGGGCCGTAGGGCGCGGCAACCTCACCTTGCTGGTGACCGCGAACGGAACGATCCAGCCGACCCGCTCGATCAACATCGGCAGCGAACTCTCGGGCACTGTGCTCAAGGTCAATGTCGACGTCAACGACCGGATCAAGAAGGGCCAGGTTCTCGTGGTGCTCGACCCCGCCAAGCTGAAAGACCAGGTTCTGCGCTCGCAGGCGACGGTGACGGCGGCAGATGCCAAGGTCGCGCAGACCGCCGCGACGATCGTCGAGGCCCGCGCCGCGCTGGGCCGCCTCGAGGAAGTCGCACGCCTGTCGGCAGGCAAGGTTCCCTCGAAGACCGAGCTCGACCGCGGCCGTGCGACGCTGGCCCGCGCCCTGGCCGACGATGCGAGCGCCCGCGCCGGGGTGAGCGACGCGAAGGCAGCGGCGTCCACGGACCAGATCAATCTGTCGAAGGCTTCGATCACCTCGCCGGCCGACGGCGTCGTGCTGACGCGCAACGTCGACCCCGGCAATGCCGTCGCCGCGTCGCTGCAGGCCGTCACGCTCTTCACGGTGGCCGAAGACCTGAGCAAGCTGCGCCTTTGGGTCTACGTCGATGAAGCCGACGTCGGTTCAGTGAAGGTGGGGCAGGACGCGACCTTCACCGTCAGTGCGTATCTGAGTCGCAACTACCCGGCGCGAATCACCCGAGTCGGATTCGGCTCGACCATCACCGACAACGTCGTCACCTACCTGACCTACCTTGACGTCGACAACGCCGACCTCAGCCTGCGCCCGGGCATGACCGCCACCGCGACCATCACTGCGAACCGGCGCAACGACGTGCTGCTCGTGCCCAACACCGCACTCCGATTCACTCCGACCACGGTGGCCGATCCAGGGGCGAAGAAGAGCATCGCGTCCAGCTTGTTGCCGCGCATGCCGTCGAGCAACACCCGTCGCCCGGCGGCAGCGGGTGCCAGCACGGCCAACGCGAAGCAGGTGTGGGTGCTGCCGGCGGACGGCAAGGGCGCCCCGATCGCGGTTGCCGTGATTCCCGGCATCAGCGACGGCCACATGACGGAGATCACCGGGGGCGATCTGAAAGCCGGTATGCAAGTCATCACCGATCAGAAGGCAGCCACCGCGCCGTGAGTGATCCATTGATCCGCCTGCGCGGCGTGACCAAGCGCTACGGGATCGGCGCGGCTTGCCTGATGGCGCTCAAGGGCATCGACCTGGACATTGCCGCCGGCGAGTTCGTCGCCATCATGGGGCCGAGCGGCTCGGGCAAATCGACCGCCATGAACATCCTCGGCTGCCTCGACACGCCGACTGCCGGTGAGTACCTGTTCAAGGGCGCGCATGTGGAAGCGCTGACGCGCGACCAACGGGCGCGGCTGCGTCGCCGCTACCTCGGATTCGTGTTCCAGGGCTTCAACCTGCTCGCGCGAACGTCGGCGCAGGAAAACGTCGAGCTGCCGCTGCTCTATCGCGGCGACAGCGCGAGCGCCAGGCGGGAGGCCGCAGCGAGAGCTCTGCAGTCGGTGGGCCTGGGAGGATGGGAACATCACACCCCGGCCGAGCTCTCGGGTGGCCAGCAACAGCGCGTGGCGATCGCACGCGCCATCGTCACCGAGCCGGCCGTGGTGCTGGCCGATGAGCCGACCGGCAACCTGGATACCCAGCGCAGCCACGAGATCATGGGTCTGCTCCTGGCATTGAACCGAGACCACGGCATCACCGTCCTGATGGTCACGCACGAGCCCGACATGGCGGCGTATGCGCGGCGCAAGGTGCATTTCGTCGACGGCGCCATCGCGAGCGACGCCGTCAACGAGCATCCCGTCACGACCGCACCCGCCGGCCTGAAGTTGGGCGAGAGCACCTGATGCTGTTCAGCGTCTTCATGCTGGCGCTGAGCTCGGTGCAACGCAACATGCTGCGCTCGTTTCTCACCATCCTCGGGATCGTGATCGGCGTGAGTGCGGTGATCACGATGGTTACCGTCGGCAACGGCGCCACGCAGGCGATCAAGACGCAGATCTCGAGCCTGGGCACCAATCTGCTGATGGTGCGGCCGGGCCAGCGCGGCTTCGGCGGCGGAGGTGGCGGCGGCGTGCCGCAGTTCACCGAGGCCGATTCCGACGCGATAGCTTCGGAGATCGGCGGCATCGCCGCGGTGGCGCCGCAGGGAACGACCGCCGTCACGGTCGTCGCCAACGGCCGCAACTGGGCGACCAGCGTGAACGGCAGCAGCGACGCATGGTTCGACATCGGCAACTGGAGGCTCGCGAGCGGGCGCACCTTCGACCCCGACGAGGAACGTGCCGGCGCCGCCGTGTGCGTGATCGGCGAAACGGTGCGGCGCGAGATCTACGGCGGCACGCCCGGTCAGACCGGACTCGGCGAGCAATTGCGCGTCAAGCAGTTCTCGTGCGACGTGATCGGCATCCTGGCCTCCAAAGGGCAGGGCGGCATGGGCGACCAGGACGACACGGTCGTCGTGCCGCTTCGCACCCTGCAGCGCCGCGTGACAGGCAGCCGCAAGGTCGGGACGCTGCTCGTGTCGATGGCGGAGGGCAGCGACAGCGCACCGCTCAAGGCGAGCCTGCGACAGCTCTTGCGCGAGCGTCGCAAGCTCGGCACGACTGACGATGACAACTTCAACATATTCGACACTCAGCAGTTGGCCGAAACCCTTTCCGGGACGACGCGGGTACTGACGACGCTGCTCGGCGCGGTCGCGGCGGTCAGCCTGCTGGTCGGCGGCATCGGCATCATGAACATCATGCTGGTCAGCGTGACCGAGCGGACGCGCGAGATCGGCCTGCGGCTGGCGGTCGGTGCGCTCGAGAGCGAGGTTCTGCTGCAGTTCCTCATCGAGGCCGTGGTGCTCTCTGCGCTCGGCGGTCTGGTGGGCGTCGCGATCGCCACGGCGGCGTCGTTCGCGCTGTCGCGGTTGATGGACGTGCCGTATGCCTTCGACATCTCCATCAACCTGCTCTCGCTGCTGTTTTCGGCCGCGATCGGCATGCTGTTCGGCTACTTCCCGGCCCGTCGCGCCGCTCGGATGGATCCGATAGAGGCATTGCGGCACGAGTGAATCGGGACACGCTGCACTAAAGCGTCTGAGGGACGTGGGCGTACATTCAAGCGTGCGGTCTCGCACGTAGCTGAACCGAGAAGCGGTAGCGAAGGCTGTCGCTCACAGTCTTCGCGTTGGTCGGCCACGAAGGACTCGTTGGATCGCCCTTTTCATGGGCAGCGAATCCACGTCCGATCGCGCATTCGTGCGAGGCGCGGGACAGGGTTATCGCATGCAGGCGAGCGCCCTTCAGGAAGAGTTCAAGCGCGCGCCCGTGATGCATCTGTTGTTGCGATACACAGCGGCCCTGATTTCGCAGATCGCGCAGACGGCGGTCTGCAATCGCCATCACACGCTCGACCAGCGCCGCTCAAGGGAGTCCGTACCCCGCGATGTCGTCCGAGTGGCCAGCCTACGTCCGTGCGTCAGCGCACAGACGATGCCTGCTTCTCGAGCTAGGCTCAGTCAGCGTGTACCCACGCTTGCGTTTGACGCAGTGCTCGACACGTTCGGGTACACGCCCATGCGGCTCAGGTCTATCGATTAACGGAGGTCCCATGAAAATCTGGATTGCAGCGGTTGTCGGCGCGATATCGCTCCTAGCCGCGAGCGCATCTTTGCGCAGGGCGGCAACATGATGAATGGCTGGGGCGGGGGCGGCGGCTGGATGGGGGGCGGATACGGCGGTTTTTGGATGCCCGTACTGCTGGTCGTCTTGATTGGCGTGATCGTTTGGGCTGTCGTGCAAAGGCGCAAGTAGCCCCTCGGCGTCACCTATCACGGCTCTTTTCCAAACCGATCACAAAGGAGAAACACATGAAAAATCTGACATTCGCCAAAGCGCTTTCGGCGGTTGCAATCGCAGCGATCGTTCCCTATGCATTCGCTCAGACTGGCGGGTATGGGCCCGGAATGATGGGCGGCTATGGTGGGTACGGCATGGGGCCAGGAATGATGAGTGGCTATGGTGCTAACGGCATGGGGCCCGGGATG
>JBBSBZ010000169.1:0-7493 GCA_038250795.1 Burkholderiales bacterium
CTAGGCGGCAGAGGCGGGGACGCCGTGAAGATGACGGCGCGGTGAATTATGGAGCGGGCGTCGCCCGCCTGCCCGGGCTCCCCGCGTCCGCGGGGCCCCGGGAGGCAATGCTGCGGCGTGGCGGCAACACGGCCCCGCCGACGGGCCGCTCAGTTGAGCGTCGCGTCGATCCTCTTGCCGGCCGCGTGGTGGTGGTTCTGGACCTTGTCCTTGTGACGGCAGACCTGGCGATCCAGCTTGTCCATGAGCTGATCGATCGCGGCGTAGAGATCCTCCGATGTGCATTCGGCGAAGATGTCCTTGCCCTTCACGTGCACGGTGACCTCCGCCTTCTGCCGACGCTCCTTCTCGGCCGTCTTGTCGATCGACAGCAGCACCGTGATGTCGACCACCTGGTCGAAGTGCCGCGTGATCCGGTCCAGCTTGGCGATCACGTATTCGCGGATCGCCGGAGTCACGTCGAGATGATGACCGCTGATCGTCAGATTCATGTAAATCCTTTCGGCAGGTGCGGCAGGACACGGTAGCAGAGCCGGTCAAGCCTGTCTCGTGAAAAGGGTCGTCCGACAGACCCTCGCGGCCAGTCTATGGCGGTGCCCCGGCGCACGCGGTGCCGCCCGACCGCAGCGGGGGCCGATGCGATAATTTCGTCACCGCATCTCGAGACTTCGTTCCCTGGACATCCTCTCCCCTGGATGACCGTCCGCTCCGGCGCGCCGGGTCCTGCTCGCCGGAGCCTTCATGCTGAACGTGTTCTCGCTGGCCAATGGCCGGCTGTTCCAGGAAGAGATCGAGAGCCACGAGGCGCTCGCCGACGTGAGTCCTGTCTGGGTCGATCTCGACGCGCCGTCCGACGAGGAAAAGCGCTGGATCGCCGAGCATTTCGGCCTGACGATCCCGAACGACGCGGTCGACGACGATCTCGAGGAGTCGGCCCGCTTCTACGAGGAAGACAACGGCGAGCTGCACATCCGCTCCGACTTCCTGATCGACGATGGCGAGACGCCCAGGAACGTGCGCGTCGCCTTCATCCTCTTTCGCAACATCCTGTTCTCGATTCACGCCGAGGACCTGCCGGTGTTCCGGCTGTTGCGGCTGCGCGCACGACGCATCCCGGCGCTGATCGAGGACCCGAAGGACGTGCTCCTGAAGCTCTACGACGCCGATGCCGAATATTCCGCTGACGCGCTCGAGGGCATCTACGACAGCCTCGAGGCGGTGAGCGCGCGCGTCCTGCGCCAGGACGTCGACGACAAGGCCGCCGGCGACGCCCTCTCGGCGATCGCCAAGGAGGAAGACCTCAACGGCCGCATCCGCAGAAACGTGATGGACACGCGCCGCGCGGTGAGCTTCATGATGCGCAGCCGGATGCTCAATGCCGAGCAGTTCGACGAGGCCCGGCAGATCCTGCGCGACATCGATTCGCTCGACAGCCACACGACCTTCCTCTTCGACAAGATCAACTTCCTGATGAACGCCACGGTCGGCTTCATCAACATCAACCAGAACAAGATCATCAAGCTCTTCTCGGTGGCGAGCGTGGGGCTGCTGCCGCCGACGCTGATTGCCAGCATCTACGGCATGAACTTCAAGTTCATGCCGGAACTCGACTGGCGACTCGGTTACCCCTTCGCGATCGCGCTGATGATCGCGTCGGTCGCGGCGCCCTTCATCTACTTCCGCAGGAAGGGGTGGCTGCGGTAGCACAATCCGCCGACAAGAATCGGAGGAGAGCGCGATGAAGGCCTATCGATCCCTGGCGGCACTCGCGCTCGCTGCATGGAGCACGGCACACGGCGCCTGCCTGACCGATGGCGAAGCGGTGGCGCTCTTCGACCACTACACGCGCAAGGCGCCGGCGACCCTGCCCGCGATCACGAGCGAGGCCGACGGCGCGTGCAGCCGAGCCAAGCTCGATGCCCTCCTTGCGTCCCGGTACGGCCCCGTCGTCGGCTACAAGGCCGGGCTCACCAACCCGGCCGTGCAGAAGCGCTTCGGCGCCGACAAGCCGGTCTGGGGCGTGCTCCACGAGCGCATGATCCTGGCCGATGGCGCGACCGTCGACGCCGCGTTCGGCGCCCGGCCGCTCTTCGAGGCCGACATGCTGGTGCGGGTGAGGAGCGCCTCGATCAACGGCGCCAAGACGCCGATGGACGTGCTCGAGTCGATCGACCAGATCATTCCGTTCATCGAGCTTCCCGACCTGGTGGTCGCCAACCCGGGCGCGCTCGACGGCAACGCGATCACCGCGATCAACGTCGGCGCACGCCTGGGTGTCGTCGGCCAGCCGATCATCGCGCCGCTCTTTCGCGGCGAGCGCTACGCCATGCTCGACGCCTTGCGCGACATGACCGTCGTGGTCACCGATGGCGCCGGCGCGGAGCTGTCGCGCGGCAAGGGCAGCGACGTCCTCGGGCACCCGCTCAACGCCGTCGTCTGGCTGGCCGGCGCGCTCGCCGCGCAGGGCCTGGCGATGGAGCCGGGCCAGTGGATCAGCCTCGGCTCGTTCTCGCCCCTCATGCCGCCCAAGCCCGGCCAGAAGATCGTCGTCCGGTACGAGGGCCTGCCGGGCGCAGTGCCGGTCTCGGTGAGCTTTCGCTGACGCCGACGCGCGGGGGTCAGGCCCGGCGCAGGGTGAACTGGACGACGTCGGTGTTGCCGGTCGCGAATGCGGCCTCGCAGTAGGCGAGATAGAACTCCCAGGTGCGCATGAAGGCGGTGTCGAAGCCGAGCGCGCGGACGGCGCCGTCCTGGGCCAGGAAGCGGTCGCGCCAGCGGCGCAGGGTCTCCGCATAGTCGGCGCCGAACGCGAATTCGTCGACGACTTCCAGCCCCGCCTCGAGGGCCGCGGCACGAAAGACGCTGCGGCTCGGCAGCAGCCCGCCGGGAAAGACGTACTGCTGGATGAAGTCGGTCGAGCGGACGTAGCGCTCGAACAGGTCGTCGCGGATCGTGATGCTCTGGATGCAGGCCTTGCCGCCGTGCTTGAGCAGCGCGCGAAGGCTGGCGAAGAATTCGCCCCAGTAGCGCCGGCCGACGGCCTCGAACATCTCGATCGAGACCACCGCGTCGAACGGCGGGTCGTCGATCTCGCGATAGTCCTGCAGGCGCAGGTCGGCGTCGAGGCCGGCACCGGCAAGACGCTCGCGTGCCCATGCGAGCTGCTCGGTCGAGAGCGTCACGCCCGTGATCTCGGCGCCGAGTTCCTTCGCACCGAGTTCGGCGAGCGCGCCCCAGCCGCAGCCGATCTCGAGGACGCGATCGCCCGGGCCGACGTCGCAGGCGGCGAGCGCGCGTCGCGTCTTGGCGTGCTGGGCGAGGGCGAGGTCGCCATGGCGGTCGCCCTCGAACCAGGCGCTGCTGTAGCTCATCGTCGGATCGAGCCAGAGGCGATAGAAATCGTTGCCGAGGTCGTAGTGGGCGTGGATGTTGCGCTTCGATCCGCTTTTCGAGTTGCCCCGCAGCAGGTGCTTCACGCGGTAGAGGAGCGAGCCCCACCACGTGCCGTAGATGATCTCCTCGACGTCGTCGCGGTTGGTCGTGAAGAGGGCCAGGAGGGAGGGAAGGTCGGGCGTCGTCCAGTCGCCGGCGATGTAGGTCTCGGCGAAGCCGATGTCGCCCGAGCGCACGGCCGCGGCGCAGACCTTCCAGTTGCGCAGCACGATCGCGGCGCGCGGCTCGCCTTCGCACGCGGTGCCGAAATGCATCGACTGGCCGTCGGGCAGGCGCACGTCGAGCGAGCCGTGGCGCAGTCGCGCCATCGCCGCGAGCACGGCGCGGGCCGCCGCCGGCGCGGTCGGCGAAAGAGCGGCTGGGGAAGTCGTTCGGGTGATCGCGGTCATGGGCAGGCGGAGGTGAAACGAATAGGGAGAGGCGCGGCGCTCAGCGCGTCGGCGACGAAGGCGGCGGTGCGGGGCGCGCGACGAGCGGGACGCGCTTGCACCAGAGCCTGACGGCCTGCCAGTGGATGCGAACGACGATGGCGAGCGTCAACATGGGGATCCTGAGCAAGGCTCGCGCCACGCTGCGCTGCGTCAGCGGCTCCAGCGCGCCGGAAACGCTGGTCTGGAGGAGAAGGCCGTTCTCGTCATGGTGGTCGATGCGCGCGAGGGTTCGTGCTGGAGCACTACGCGACGCCCGGCCGGCCGGATGCAGGTCGGTGCGCATGAAGCGGAACCGGTATTCGCCGGCGACGGCGCAGAAGGGCGATACGTAGAACGCCTTGGCGACCCGTTGCTCGCGCCCGAACGCGAGCGAGTCGCCGCGCAGCAGGTAGCAATGGCGCTGGCCGAAGGTGTTGTTGACTTCGACGACGACGGCGGCGAGCGAGCCGTCGGCGCGATGGCAATACCAGAAGCTCACCGGCTTGAAGACGAAGCCGAGGACGCGCGGATAGCAGTGCAGCCAGATCTCGCCGTCGGCATCGGCGATGCCCTCCCTGGCGAGCAGGGCCTCGACCCAGGCGAGGCTGTCGGCACCGCCGTCGCCGTGGTCGCGGTCATGGAAGCTGAGCCAGCCGGGCCGGTTGCGTGCGAGCGCGGCCGCCGGCTGGCGGCGCAGTGTCCGCATCGGCAGGAGCACGAAGTAGGTCGGGTAGACGAACGAATTCGGCACCGGGCGAAGGCGCGCGTGCCGGACCACGCCGACGCCGAGAAGCGGCTGGGGCGAGGCGACGCTCATGGGCTGCCGGCGGCTGCCGGCGCGCCTGGCAAGCCGGCGATCCGGGTGGCGACGTCGGCGGCGACGCCCAGGCCCGACGCCAGGCCGTCCTCGTGGAAGCCGTAGCCGGTCCAGGCGCCGCAGAACCATGTGTCGGCCCGGCCCTGCAGCGCGGGCAGGCGCGCCTGCGCGGCGAGCGCACGGCGGTCGAACACCGGATGCGAATAGTGGAACTCGCCCTGCACGCTCGCCGCATTCGGCTCGCGCACAGGATTCAACGACACGATCACCGGCGTTTCGAAGGGCAGCGGCTGGAGTCGGTTGATGAGATAGTGCAGGCACACCGCCGGCTCTGCGTCGTCCGCGTGCCGCGCCCGCTCGTAGTTCCAGGCGGCCCAGGCCGCCTTGCGCTGCGGCAGGACCCGGATGTCGGTGTGCAGGATCGCCCGGTTGGGCTGGAACCGGATGGCGCCCAGGACGGCACGCTCCTCTTCGCTCGGATCGGCCAGGAGGGCGAGCGACTGGTCGCTGTGGACGGCGAGGACGACGGCGTCGAAGCGCTCGGTGCCGAGGTCGGTCGAGACGTCGGCGCCGCCGACCGGCAGGCGTCTGACCCGGCGCACCGCGCTGCCGAGCCGCGCGTCGGCGACCGAGGCGAGCATCTTCGCCACGTAGTTCCGCGACCCGCCGCGCACCGTGTGCCACTGCGGCCGGTCGGTGATCTGCAGCAGGCCGTGGTTGTGGCAGAAGCGCAGCAGCGTCGCGATCGGGAAACGAAGCATCTGCTCGGTCGGGCACGACCAGATGCAGCCGATCATCGGCAGGAAGTACCAGTCACGAAACGCGGCACCGAAGCGGTGCCGGTGAAGGAAGTCGCCCACCGAATCGTCGCCCTCGGCGGCGCCCGGGGCCGCCCCCTGGGTCGCAAGCGCCGTGGCGACGCGATTGAAGCGGAGCACGTCGGCGAGCATGTTCAGGAACGCCGGCCGCACGAGGTTGGCGCGCTGGGCGAAGACCGAGTTCAGGTTCGCGCCGCCCCATTCGATGCCGGCGTCGGGCATCTGCGCCGAGAACGTCATGTCGGCCGCCGCCGTCTCGACGCCGAGCTCTGCGAAGAGGGCGATCAGGCGCGGATAGGTGCGTTCGTTGAAGACCAGGAAGCCGCAGTCGACGCCATGCGTGATGCCGTCGTGGGTCACGTCGACGGTGTGGGAGTGCCCGCCGAAATGGTCGCCGGCCTCGAACAGCGTGACCGTGGCGTGACGAGACAGGCTACGCGCGGCAGCCAGCCCGGCGATTCCCGAGCCGACGACGGCAATGCGCTTCATCGGCACGCCTGGCCGCACGGTCGGGCGGGCCGGCCGCCTGGCCGGACCCGCCGCTGGAAGAAGAATGTCGCCGAGCGCCCCCGGGGGAACGAGGGAGGGAGGAGGGAGGAGGAGAACCCCCCGGGGATTTCAGCCGGCAGTACCGGCCGGCTCCGCGACAGAAACCGAACCCGTCTGACGCGCCTTGTCCGCGCGAGTTCCGTGAAAGGCGGCAAATCGGGCATCGCGGTGGGATTCGTCTTTTCTGTCACCATCTGTTGTACGCATGCGGCGTCGTCCGGATGACCCGGCGGCCCGCGTGGCTTGCATCCCGAGGCGCCGGCCCGACGTAGCAGCGAGCTGCGACCTTATCCGTTCCCGTCGCGCGCTGCCGGCACGGCCCGACGGGGCTGCGCGCCGCGGCTGCGCTGGCGCCCTCAGCGACTAAACTCCACCGGCTGCGAGGCCCCCATCCCATGCTGTATCCCGAACTCTTCAAGCAGCTCGAAGCCGTGCGCTGGAACATGGATGTCGACATCCCGTGGGACCAGTTCGACGCCGCGCGCCTCTCCGACGAGCAGGCGCAGACGATCAAGATGAACGCCATCACGGAGTGGGCGGCGTTGCCGGCAACCGAGATGTTCCTGCGCGACAACCGGGACGACAGCGATTTCTCGGCGTTCATGAGCATCTGGTTCTTCGAGGAGCAGAAGCACTCGCTGGTGCTCATGGAATACCTGCGGCGCTTTCGCCCCGAGCTCGTCCCGACCGAGGCCGAGCTGCACGCCGTCCGCTTCGACTTCGATCCGGCGCCGGCGCTCGAGACGCTGATGCTTCACTTCTGCGGCGAGATCCGCCTCAACCACTGGTACCGGCGCGCCGCCGAATGGCACGACGAGCCGGTCATCAAGGCGATCTACGAGACCCTCGCGCGCGACGAGGCCCGCCACGGCGGCGCCTACCTGCGCTACATGAAGCGGGCGATGCTCAAGTTCGGCGACGAGGCACGGGCCGCGTTCGCCAAGGTCGGCGTGCTGATGGCGAGCGCGCGCCGCACGGCGCAGGCGCTGCATCCGACCAACCTGCACGTCAACGCGCGCCTGTTCCCGCGCGACACGATCCAGAGCCGGCTGCCCAACCCCGAATGGCTCGAGCGCTGGCTCGACAGCCAGATCCAGTTCGACAGCATCTGGGAAGGCAAGGTCGTCGACCGCATCCTGCACAACCTCGGCCTCCTGCTCGAGCGCAGCTTCGCGAGCGTCCAGGAGCTGAACCGGTATCGCAAGGAAGTGACCGCGTTGGTCGCTGCCGCCGCGGCCTCGGCTTCGCTGGGCGCAGCCGCCCCGGCCGAGCCCGTCGTCCGCCCGGCCTGACCGCGCGCGCCGCGGGCGGGCGGATGCGGGTCGCGGCGACAATCGGCCGATGCTTCCCGAGTTCGTCGCCAAGCTCTGCGCCCGCGCCGAATTGCCGGCGCGCCTGGCGCAGCTGGCGCAGCCGGTGGTCTTCACCAACGGCGTCTTCGACCTC
>JBBSBZ010000170.1:0-7416 GCA_038250795.1 Burkholderiales bacterium
ACCCTTCCCCGCTACTGCACCAGCGGAGTCGATGCAGCGTCGAGGTCGATCCCTTCCAGCACCGCGTCGCCGGCAAGCACCTGCAGATACTGGCGCATCGCCGCGACGTAGGCCTGCTGGCGAAGGGTGGCCTCGACCGCGCCACGAACTGCCTCGAACGGCTGCTGGATGCCGGCTTCGCGCTCCAGCACCTCGACCACATGCAGGCCGAAGCGGCTGTGCACGAGGCGCGGCAGCACGCCGACCTCCTTGTTGCCGAAGATTTCGCGGGCGAATTCCGGTGCGCAGTCGGCCGCGCCGAGCCAGCCCAGATCGCCGCCGGTGGCACCGCTCGGGCAGTTCGAGAGCTTGCCGGCCAGCGCGGCGAACTCCGGTGACGCGCTGCCGTCGAAGCAGCGCGCGTCCAGCATTGCCATCTCGGCACGTTTGCGCAGTGCCACGACGTCGACGCCAGGCGTCACCGCGAACAGGATGTGGCGGACGCGAACCCGCTCGCCGGTGCGATAGGCCGCCTCGTGCGCGGCGTAGTGACGCCTGCACGCTGCCTCGGAGGGGTCGGGCAGAGCGATCGATTGCTCGAGCAATGCCTCGATCGCCGCAGTGGCGGCTTCACTGGTGGTTCCATCGACCGCGCAGGCATCGGTCGGGTCGAGCAGGCCGGCGCGCTGCGCGGCCTGGCGCAGCAGCTCGGTGCAGGCGCGCTGGCGCAACTCCTCGGCTGCGAGCGTTCCATGCACCTCATGAAGGACGACGCCGTTGACGCGCGCCGGACCTTCGGCCCGGGTCGGCTGGCTGAGATCGACACTCTCGACTCGCATCGCGGCTCCTTCAGGCGCCCGCGCCCGGGCGCGGCGGCAGGTTCTGGCCGACCGGCACGTTCAGGCGCCGGCTGCGCACCACCTGGTACGGGCGGAACAGGTAGCCGACCGATGCGAAGCCGCTCCACACGTGGACCAGGCGGCTGAACGGGAACAGCAGGAAGATCGTCATCCCGAGCACCAGGTGGAACAGGTAAGGCCAGGGCAGCCCCGCCAGCGCTTCGGCATCGACCGGACGTAGCGTGAGGATGCGCTGAGCCCAGTCGGCCAGGATCAGCATCACGCGGCCGTCGGAGTGCGCCCAAGAGAACGGCAGCGTGATCAGCCCGACGACCAGCTGCACCCACAGGATCACGAGAATCGCGATGTCGGTGCGGTGGCTCGTGTAGCGGATCCGTGGATCGAAGACGCGGCGGTAGATCAGCATCGTCAGGCCGATGAAGCACAGCGTGCCGAAGGCGCCGCCCGACCAGATCGCGATCTGCTGCTTGACCGGCGCTTCCAGGAAGTGGCTGTAGAAGGAGTGCGGGGTCAGCAGGCCGAGCAGGTGGCCGAAGAACAGGAACAGGATGCCGACATGGAAGAGGTTGCTGCCCCAGCGAAGGAGCCCGCTGCGCAGCAGCTGCGACGAGTCGCTCTTCCACGTGTACTGGTCGCGGTCGAAGCGGACGAGGCTGCCGAGCAGGAACACCGTCAGGCAGATGTAGGGATACACGCCGAACAGAAAGCCATGCAGCGTAGTCATGCTCGTGCTCCCTCGTCGGGGCGGTCGTTGCGGACGATACGGATAGGCTGCGGCTGATCGGGCCGCGCCTGTCCCTTCGACGAGCAGCCGTCGAAGACGACCGGCTCTTCCCAGATCGCGTCGATCGGATCCTCGGCCGCGACATGCACCGGCTGCGCCTGCTCGCCGGCGAGCTCGAGCAAGGCGCCGAGCACGCTCGCGTAGGCACTGCCGCGTTGCTCCAGCGCAGCGAAGATGGCGTTGAAGATGTGCGCCATCTCGCCCAGGAACGCGCGCGCTTCCCGTGGCGGCTGGGTCGACGTGAATTCGAGCACCACCGGCAGGAAGTCGGGAAGCTCGCCCTCGGCGAGGTAGAGCCCGGCCTTCTCGTAGGTCTGCGCCAGGTCGATCATCGCCGGCCCGCGGTCGCGCGAGTCGCCGTGCACATGCTCGAAGAGGTGCAGCGAGGTGGCGCGACCGCGGTCGAAGAGCTCGACGTAGTCGCTCTCGACGTCGAGCACGGCCCGGCGAAGGAGGGTCGCCATCAGCGCGTCGAGCTCGGCGAGCCGCGGCGCCGACAGCGCGCCTTCGGCACGCAGCGCCTCGCCCATTTCGGCGAGGTGGCCACGCAACTCGGCGTCGGGATAGCCGAGCAGCCGCGCCAGCGCCCGCAGGGTCCGGGTGGCGACCTCGTGGTTCTTGAAGAGTGCCATCGTCAGACCTCCGCCTTGATCGGGATGGTGCGCTTGCGGTTGCCGCCGAACAGGCTCACGTCGGTCGAGCCGTCGGAGCAGCCGTTGCCGAAGGTGAAGCCGCACCCGCCACGCACGTCGAAGGTGTTCTCGGCGTACTCGCGATGACTGGTCGGGATCACGAAGCGGTCTTCGTAGTTGGCGATCGCCATCACGTGGTACATGTCCTCGACCTCGGCCTGGCTGATGCCCACCTGTTGCAGCGCGGCCAGGTTGACGCGGCCGTCGACGTGCTTCTCGCGCTGGTAGGCGCGCATCGCGAGCATCCGTTCAAGCGCGCGCACCACCGGCGCGGTATCGCCCGCGGTGAGCAGGTTGGCAAGGTACTTGACCGGGATGCGCAGCTGGTTCACGTCGGGGATCTCGCCGTTGCTGCCGACGTGCCCGGCGTTCGCCGCCGCAGTGATGGGCGACAGCGGCGGCACGTACCAGACCATCGGCAGCGTGCGGTACTCGGGGTGCAGCGGCAACGCCACCTTCCAGTCGACCGCCATCTTGTAGACCGGGCTCTTGCGCGCCGAGGCCATCCACGCATCCGGGATGTTGTCGATACGCGCCTGCGCGATCACCTTCGGGTCGTTCGGGTCGAGGAAGATGTCGAGCTGCGCCTGGTACAGGTCGCGGTCGAGCTCGACGCTCGCGGCCTCCTGGATGCGGTCGGCGTCGTAGAGCAGCACGCCGAGGTAGCGGATGCGGCCGACGCAGGTCTCGCTGCACACCGTCGGCTGGCCGGCCTCGATGCGCGGGTAGCAGAAGGTGCACTTCTCGGCCTTGCCGCTCTTCCAGTTGTAGTAGATCTTCTTGTACGGGCAGCCGGAGACGCACATGCGCCAGCCGCGGCACTTGTCCTGGTCGATCAGCACGATGCCGTCTTCCTCGCGCTTGTAGATCGAGCCCGACGGGCACGAGGCCACGCACGCCGGGTTCAGGCAGTGCTCGCACAGGCGCGGCAGGTACATCATGAAGGTGTTCTCGAACTCGCCGTAGATGTCCTTCTGGATGTCGTCGAAGTTCTTGTCCTTGCTCCGCTTGGAGAACTCGCCGCCGAGGATCTCCTCCCAGTTCGGGCCCCATTCGATCTTCTCCATGCGCTGGCCGGTGATCAGGCTGCGCGGGCGTGCCGTCGGAGCGGCCTGCATCTCGGGCGCCGCCTGCAGGTGGGCGTAGTCGAACGTGAACGGTTCGTAGTAGTCGTCGATCTGCGGCATGTTCGGGTTGGCGAAGATCTTCATCAGGAGCTTCCACTTCGCCCCCTGGCGCGGCTCGATCCTGCCGTTGGCCTTGCGGACCCAGCCGCCGTTCCACTTGTCCTGGTTCTCCCACTCCTTGGGATAGCCGATGCCCGGCTTGGTCTCGACGTTGTTGAACCATGCGTACTCGACGCCCGGGCGGCTGGTCCAGACGTTCTTGCAGGTGACCGAGCAGGTGTGGCAGCCGATGCACTTGTCCAGGTTCAGGACCATGCCGATCTGTGCGCGGATCTTCATGTCGCGGCTTCTCCGAGTTGTTGCACGGCGCGTGCGCGGTCGTCGCCGCGCGGCGTGTCGAGCCAGTCGACCTTGGCCATCTTTCGCACCACGACGAACTCGTCCCGGTTCGTGCCGATCGTGCCGTAGTAGTTGAAGCCGTAGGAGAGCTGCGCGTACCCGCCGATCATGTGGGTGGGCTTGAGCACGATGCGCGTCACCGAGTTGTGGATGCCGCCGCGATGGCCGGTGATCTCGGAGCCGGGCGTGTTGACGATCTTTTCCTGGGCGTGATACATCATCACCATGCCCGGCTTGATGCGCTGGCTGACGACCGCGCGCGCAGCGATCGCGCCGTTGACGTTGTAGAGCTCGACCCAGTCGTTGTCCTCCACGCCGATCACCCGCGCATCGTCCTCGCTGATCCAGATGATCGGGCCGCCGCGGCTCAGCGTGAGCATCAGCAGGTTGTCGGTGTAGGTCGAGTGGATGCCCCACTTCTGGTGTGGCGTGATGAAGTTGAGCAGGATCTCGGCGTTGCCGTTGGAGCGGATGCCGTGCACGCCGGCGGTGGCCTTCAGGTTCACCGGCGGCCGGTAGCTCGCCAGGCCCTCGCCGAACGCGAGCATCCACGGGTGATCCTGGTAGAACTGCTGACGTCCGGTGAGGGTGCGCCAGGGAATCAGCTCGTGGACGTTGGTGTAGCCGGCGTTGTACGACACCGTCTCCGACTCGATCCCGCTCCAGGTCGGCGAGCTGATGATCTTGCGAGGCTGCGCCTGGATGTCGCGAAAGCGGATCTTCTCGTCTTCGCGGTGCAGCGCCAGGTGCGTGTGCTCGCGGCCGGTGATCTTCGAGAGCGCCGCCCAGGCCTTCACCGCGACGTGCCCGTTGGTCTCGGGCGCGAGCTGCATCACCACCTCGCAGGCGTCGATGTCGGTGTCGATCCTCGGCATGCCCTGGGTCACGCCCTCTTCCCTGACCAGGCCGTTGAGCTCGCCGAGCTGGCGCACCTCCGTCTCGGTGTTCCATGCGATGCCCTTGCCTCCGTTGCCGATGCGCGCCATCAGCGGGCCGACCGCGGTGAAGCGCTTGTAGACGTTCGGGTAGTCGCGCTCGATCACCTGCATCTGCGGCGCGGTCTTGCCCGGCACGAGCTCGCACTCGCCGCGCTTCCAGTCCTTCACGTCGAGCGGCTGGGCCAGCTCGCCGGGCGTGTCGTGCATCATCGGCGTCAGCACCATCTCGCGCTCGACGCCGAGGTGGCCGACGCACACTTCGCTGAACGTCTTCGCGAAGCCCTTGTAGATCTCCCAGTCGCTTCTCGATTGCCAGACCGGGTCCACGGCGGTCGACAGCGGATGGATGAACGGGTGCATGTCGCTCGTGTTGAGATCGTTCTTCTCGTACCAGGTCGCGGTCGGCAGCACGATGTCGGAGAACAGGCAGGTCGTGCTCATTCGAAAGTCGAGCGTGACCAGGAGGTCGAGCTTGCCTTCCGGAGCGCGGTCGTGCCAGACCACCTCCTGCGGCTTTCCCTCCTCCGGCCCGAGGTCCTTGCCCTGCACGCCGTTGGTCGTGCCGAGCAGGTGCTTGAGGAAGTACTCGTGGCCCTTGCCGGACGAGCCGATGATGTTCGAGCGCCAGACGAACATGTTGCGCGGCCAGTTGTCGGGATGGTCGGGGTCCTCGCAGCTCATTCGCAGCGTGCCGTCCTGCAGCGACCTGACGACGTAGTCCTTCGCATCCATGCCTGCCGCCTCGGCATCGCGGACCACCTGCATCGGGTGGGTCTGCAGTTGCGGCGCCGAGGGCAGCCAGCCCATGCGCTCGGCGCGCACGTTGTAGTCGATCATGCTGCCGCCGTAGACCGATCGGTCGGCCAGCGGCGAGAGGACCTCGTCGACGCCGATCTTCTCGTAGCGCCACTGGTCGGTGTGGGCATAGAAGAAGCTGGTCGAGTTCATCTGGCGCGGCGGCCGGATCCAGTCGAGCGCGAACGCGAGCGCGGTCCAGCCGGTCTGCGGCCGCAGCTTCTCCTGGCCGACGTAGTGCGCCCAGCCGCCGCCGCTCTTGCCGATGCAGCCGCACATCATCAGCATGTTGATGACGCCGCGGTAGTTCATGTCGCTGTGGTACCAGTGGTTCATGCCGGCGCCGATGATCACCATCGATCGGCCTTCGGTCTTCGCGGCGTTCTCGGCGAACTGGCGCGCCACCGTGATCACGTGCTCGCGCGGCACGCCCGTGATCTGCTCCTGCCAGGCCGGCGTGTAGGGCGTGTTGTCGTCGAAGCTCGCGGCGGCCTGTTCTCCCGGGAGTCCCCGGGCCACGCCGTACTGCGCGGCCTGCAGGTCGAACACCGTGGCCACCATCTGCTCGCGGGCCGCTCCTGTGCCGCCGAGCGAAAGCCGCTGCGCCGGCACCGCACGAACGAGCACGTCGGATTGCGGATTGGCGGTGAAGTGCTCGTTGACCACGCCGCCGAAATACGGGAAGCCGACGTTCGCCGTCTCGGTCTGTGCCAGGTCGCCTTCGAGCAGCGAAAGCCTGAGTTTGACCTCGCCCGCGCCGTGCGCGTCCTTGGACTCGAGGTTCCACTGGCCGGCGTCGGCCCGTCCGTCCGGGCCCCAGCGAAAGCCGATCGCGCCATGCGGCACCACGACCCGTCCGCTCGCGTCGAACGCCACCGTCTTCCAGTCGGCATTGTTCTCCTGCGCCAGCTTGTCGGCGAAGTCGGACGCGCGCAGATAGCGGTCGGGCACCATGACGGTGTCGCCGCTTGCAAGCCGGTGCTCCTTCAGCAGAACCAGCATCGGCAGATCGGTATAGCGGCGCGCGTAGTCGTCGAAGTAGGCGGGACGGTCTCGGCCGTCGCCGCCGAAATAGAAGTCCTTGAGGATGACGTGGCCCATCGCCATCGCGAGGGCTGCATCGGTGCCCTGCTTCGGATGCAGCCACAGGTCCGAGAGCTTGGCGACTTCGGAGTAGTCGGGCGTGATCGCGACCGTCTTGGTGCCCTTGTAGCGGACCTCGGTGAAGAAGTGGGCGTCGGGCGTCCGCGTCTGCGGCACGTTCGAGCCCCAGGCGATGATGTAGCCCGAGTTGAACCAGTCGGCCGACTCCGGCACGTCGGTCTGCTCGCCCCAGACCTGCGGGCTCGACGGCGGCAGGTCGCAGTACCAGTCGTAGAAGCTCAGGTTGACGCCGCCGATCAGCGAAAGATAGCGTGATCCGGACGCGTAGCTGATCATCGACATCGCCGGGATCGGCGAGAAGCCGACCACGCGATCGGCGCCATGCTTCTTGATCGTGTGGACGTTGGCGGCGGCGACGATCTCGTTGACCTCGTCCCAGCTCGAGCGGACGAAGCCACCGAGGCCGCGCACGCCCTGGTAGTCGCGCCGCGCGGCGTCGTCGCCGACGATCGCCGCCCAGGCCTCGACCGGCCCGTGCGCCGCGCGCGCCGCGCGCCAGCGACGCAGCAGGCGCCCGCGCACCATCGGGTACTTGACCCGGTTGGCGCTGTAGAGATACCAGCTGTAGCTCGCGCCGCGCGAGCAGCCGCGCGGCTCGTGGTTGGGCATGTCCCAACGGGTGCGCGGGTAGTCGGTCTGCTGGGTCTCCCAGGTGACGATGCCGCCCTTGACGTAGAT
>JBBSBZ010000171.1:0-7393 GCA_038250795.1 Burkholderiales bacterium
CCGTCCCTTCGACGAGACCGCCGGAAACGCGCGCTATGCCGAGCCGGCGCCGGCCGAAGTCACGGCGCAGTACCAGACCTTCTGCGGCACCTGACGGCTGCCGCTCACCGGACCGGAAGTCCATGATGACGGACCCTGCTTCCCGCTTCCTTCGCGCCGCGGCTCTGTCGGCTGCGACGCTCGTCGCCGGGTGCGGCGGCGGTGGCGACACCCCCGCCGCGCCGAACGGCTTCCAGGGCGTGGTGTCCGCTTCGGTGCCGCTCGTGCTCTCGCCGCGCGTCGCCGCCTCCGCCGACGGCGACACGTGGCTTGCCTGGGTGGAGGGCGACAGCACCCGCCAGACGCTGATCGGCGCGCGCGTCAACAGCGTCGGCGTCGTCACGACGCTGCCGGTGACGTCGAACTTCGCCGGGGCGTTGCGCGACGTCCAGATCACCATGGTCGGCATCGTGCCGGTCCTCACCTGGCGCCAGTACGCGGCGACCGGCAGCGTGAGCGTCGCCGCCGCCTCGTTCCAGGGCTTCGCGTGGTTCGGCGAATTCTCGTCGCCGGCCTCGGCGCAAGGCGACGTGCGGGCGCTGCCGCTGCCGGGCAGCGAGCTCTCGCTCGAATGGACGCGGCTCGACGGCTCCGGCACCTTCCAGCTCGTCGCCGCACGGCGCTCGGCGAATGCGCTCTGGGCGCAGCCAGCGCTGATCCGCACCGGCGATGCGGGCGCGGTGCTGCTCCGGTCGAGCCAGTCGACCGATGGCAGCGGCGGGCTGATGGCGCTCTGGTCGGAGGCGCCCGATGCCGACCCGGCGTCGCCGCAGACCCTGCTCTCGTCGCTCTACGACGAGACCTCGTCGACCTGGGGCGCCCCGCTGGCCGTCGACGCCGGCGCGGCCTACTTCACGCCGGCCATCGGCTCGACCGACACCGCCGGCTGGGTCGCCGTCTGGCTCGCCGGCGATGCCAGCGCACGCACGGCCGTGGTCGGCAAGCGGTTCGCCGCGGGGGCATGGGCGGCGACGAGCGACCGCATCGATCAGGGGGCCGACGCGAGCCTGAGCGAACTCGTCCTCGCCCCGCGCAACCATCGCGTCGACGCCGGCTGGGTCGGCGTCGGGGCCGGCGGTGGATCGGGCAACGTCCGCGTCGCCGCGTTCGAGAACGCGGCTTCCGCCTGGAAGGCGCCGTCGCTGGTCGGCGCGGTCGCGATCGGCCTGCCGGTCGGCCTGGCGCTGCGCAGCGACGGCCAGCGACGTGCCGCCGCGGCCTGGTCGGTGTCGCAAGGCGCGGGCGGCCTGCAACTCGCGGTCACCGATGCGGCCGGCACGTGGCAGGCGGCATCGCAGGTCGATCCGGTCGGCGTCGCGCCCGACCTCGGCTTCTTCAGCGCCACCGATCTCGTCGCGGCCTGGTACCGGCCGGTCGCCGGCGGGCTTGCCGACGTCGCGGTGCGTCGGACCCGCTGAGCCCTGGCCGGCCTGCGCGGTCAGCGCGCCAGGAAGCCGCGCACGAGGTCGATCGTCGCGCCCGGGTTCTCTTCCATGATCCAGTGGCCGGAGCCGGGGACGATGCCTTCGGTGACGTCGTCGAACGCTTTCGCTCGGCCGGATTCGAGCGCCTCGTCGACGGGCGTTGAAGAGGCGCAAGCCAGCAGTCCTTGTCGCGCCGTGCGCCGCCCTCGTCGCACTCGCCGCCCTCTCCACGGGCGTGCAACGGTGACAGGTTCGGAGGGTGAACGCGCCGTCGCCCTTGCGGGAGGGAATCAGCAGGATGGCGTCGGGTTCAAGGAAGCCCTTTTCGGGGAAAGTCGGGGTGGGCGTTGTCGGCCCACAGTCGTTCGAGATGGACCCGCTCGGCTTCGTAGCGAGCGACGATCTCGCGCACGCTCGCTTCGTCGGCGCGAAAGGTCTCGGCAAGTCCGGCGAGCGAGCCGTCGCTCGCGTCGAACTGTCGCTGCAAGGGCGCGGGCAACGGCTTGCCACGGTGGAATTCCGCTTCTTCCTCAAGGCGCTTGCGCTTGGCGAGGAGCTCGTCGAGGCGGGGTATCGTCGATCGCACATGTCGAGCGACCGGCTCGAGTTCCTCGCGCTCCGCGTTGCGGTGGGCGGCCCGATCGGGAAAGCGCACCAGCAGCTGCTGGTCGGCGCGCCTCCGGGTCGCGTCGGCATCGGCCTCAGTGGACCGAGTGCGCTCGGCGGCCGCGCTCGCCGCGAGCTCGGCCGGCGAAGGCAGGTGATCACCTGGACATTCCAGCTGGGACAGCGTGACCGCACGGGTCTTCGGGTCGACGCATTGATGGATCTTGGCGGCCGTGGCGCCCGGACCCGCCGCCAGGCCGATGACCAGGGCGGCGCAGAGCCTCGCCGCGGCGCAAACGGCAGCGGAACCGCCGGGGGTGCGCGCCCGCTTGCTCATGCCTTCAGGCGCCATCCCGTGCGCATGATCCACGTCGCGAATGCGAGCGCGGCAAGGAAGAACACCGAGGTCATGGCGAAGCTCAAGCCGATGTGCACCTCCGAGCGGTCGAAGAAGCTCCAGCGAAAGCCGCTGATGAGATAGACCGACGGATTCAGCAAAGAGAGCTTCTGCCAGATCGGCGGCAGCATGTCGATCGAGTAGAACGGGCCGCCCAGGAAGGTGAGCGGCATCACGACCAGTAGCGGGATCAGCTGCAGCTTCTCGAAGCCGTCGGCCCAGATGCCGATGATGAAGCCGAACAGGCTGAAGGTGACCGCGGTGAGCACCAGGAAGGCCAGCATCCAGAACGGATGGGCGATGTGCAGCGGCACGAAGAAGGCTGCCGTCGCCAGGATGATCAGCCCGACGAGGACCGACTTGGTCGCCGCCGCGCCGACGTAGCTGACGACGATCTCGAGGTTGGAGATCGGCGCCGAGAGCAGCTCGTAGATGGTGCCGGTGAACTTCGGGAAGTAGATGCCGAACGAGGCGTTCGAGATGCTCTGGGTCAGCACCGACAGCATGATCAGGCCGGGCACGATGAAGGCACCGTAGCTGACGTCGCCGATCCTCTCGATGCGCGATCCGATCGCCGCGCCGAAGACGACGAAGTAGAGCGCCGTCGAGAGCACGGGCGAGATGATGCTCTGCATCACCGTGCGCCAGGTGCGCGCCATCTCGAAGCGGTAGATCGCGCTGACGGCGTGCGTGTTCATGCCTCCTCCCGCACCAGGTTGACGAAGATCTCCTCGAGCGAGCTCTGCGTCGTCTCGACGTCCTTCACCCGCACGCCCGCGTCGCGCAGCGAATCGAGCAGGGCGGGCACGGCGTCCTCGGCGCTCCCGGGGTCGTAGGCATAGGTGAGCTCGGAGCCGCCGGCGTCCAACGTCACGCCCGCCGTCGTCATTGCCGGCGGCAGCGCCGAAAGCGTCGGCTCGATGCGCAGGGTCAGCCGCTTCTTGCCGAGCTTTCTCATCAGCGTCGCCTTGTCCTCGACGAGGATGATCTTGCCCTGGCGGATGACGCCGACGCGGTCGGCCATGTCCTCGGCCTCGTCGATGTAGTGGGTCGTGAGCACGATCGTCACGCCCTGCTCGCGCAGTCCGCGCACGAGCTGCCACATGTCCTTCCTCAAGGCCACGTCGACGCCGGCCGTCGGCTCGTCGAGGAAGAGAACGCGCGGCTCGTGCGAGAGCGCCTTGGCGATCATCACGCGCCGCTTCATGCCGCCCGAGAGCGTCATGATCTTGCTGTCCTTCTTGTCCCAGAGAGAGAGGTCGCGCAGGGTCTTTTCGATGTGCGCCGGGTTCGGCGCCTTGCCGAACAGGCCGCGGCTGAACGAGACGGTCGCCCACACCGACTCGAAGGCGTCGGTCGTGAGCTCCTGCGGGACGAGGCCGATCAGCGCGCGGACCGCGCGGTAGTCGGTGACGATGTCGTGGCCGGCGACGGTGACGCGACCCTCGGCGAGCTTGACCAGGCCGCAGATCATGCCGATCAGCGTCGTCTTGCCCGCGCCGTTCGGTCCGAGGAGCGCGAAGATCTCGCCCGGCCGGATGTCGAGGCTCACGTGGTCGAGCGCGCGAAAGCCGGTGGCGTAGGTCTTGGAGACGTCGTGGACGGAAATGATCGGGGTCATCGGCAAGGTTCGGCGAACCCGCGGGTCCGGAGCGTCATTCTGGTCGCTGGCGCTACTTCGCATTGGGGTCGACGTCGTAGGGTGGCTGGCCCTTCGTGCCGACCATCAGCTCGTTGATCACCGCCTCGACATCGTCGATCAGCCGCACTTCCTTCTCGAGCTGGTCGCTCTGCTCCTGGGTCGCGACGCAGCCTTTCAGGTAGACCCAGCGCCGCTGGCCGAGGATCCAGACGCTCGTGTCGCGGAACCGGTCGTCGCGCTGGATGAAGGTGGCGACGCGCGGAATGATCTCCTTGTCGTAAAGGTAGGCGTTGGGCAGGCGGCAGCGGCCCCAGTAATGGCAGGTCGTTCCGCGCTCGGCGCGGCCGTGGGTCTGCGCCCGCACCTGAGCCGCCGTGTAGAGCGGCCCCTCGGGCACCGGACAGTGCGCGAGCGCGCTCGTCACCGAAAGGAAGGGATCGCCGAAGGCATTGGTGCGCTCGTCGGCAGCCTCGAGCGCGGGGACCAGGCATCCCAGGGCGATCGCGACGACAAGTTGCAAGACGCGCATCTTCATGGCGGCGCGGCTTGCGCCGCGGCCCGGGTGGCGCGGCTTGCGGGCGGCGGCGTCGAGCCGATGGTGCGCAGTTCCCTGCGCAGGGCCTCGGGCTCGACCGTGAGGGCGCGCTCGGTGTCGGCGTGCGCCTCGGCCCAGAGCGGCAGCGCCGCCGCGACGAGGCGACGGCCGCGCGCCGTGAGATGGAGCGACCGTCGGCGTCGGTCACCCTCGACGACGCGGACTTCGACCAGGCTGCGGCGCTCGAGCGACTTGAGCGCGGCCGTGATCGTCGTCCGGTCCATTCCGAGCAGGCGCGAGGTCTCGACGATGCCGGGGGCCTGGGCTCGGTTGAGCGAGACGAGGATCGAGAACTGGCCGTTGGTGAGGCCGAGCGGACGCAGCGCATCGTCGAAGCGGCGCGCGACGGCGCGCGCGGCGCGCTGCAGGTGCAGGCAGATGCACGTGTCGCGCACGCGATGCGCGGCGGCGATGCGCTCGGCCTGTGCCGGAGGCGGTGACGGTCGCGTGGACATCGGCCGATTGTGTTGATATAAACGTAGCCGTCAAGACACGAGGGCTGGCGATGAACGAACCGATCAAGGCATTGAGGCCTGCGGCCGAGCTGGCCAAGGCGACCCGCGGCGCCTATCCCGGCGAGAGCGAGGAATACGGTCGCGCCCGCACCGACCTCCTGGCCGAGGAGATCGAGCTGCGACGACGGATCGAGCGGGTCGCCGAGCAGCGACGCGCGCTGCCTGCGGGCCCCGTCGCGCGGGACTACCGTTTCCTCGACGAGGAGGGCGCGAACGTCGGCCTCGCCGATCTCTTCGGCGGCCACGACACGCTTTTCACCTACTTCTGGATGTTCGGTCCCCAGCGCCAGCGCCCCTGCCCGATGTGCACGTCGTTCGTCGGCTCACTCGACATTCCCGCCGTCGACATCGCCCAGCGCATGGCCGTCGCCATCGTCGGCCGCTCGCCGGTCGCGCGCCAGCTCGCCATCGCGCGCGAGCGAGGCTGGCGCCATCTGAAGTTCTTCTCGACCGTCGGCGACGACTTCGCGCGCGACGTCCGGGGCCTGGCCGGCGACGGCAGCGAGTGGGGCGCGTCCGACGTCTGGACGCGGCGCGACGGCGCCGTCCGCCACTTCTGGGGCGACGAGCTGCAGGGCACCGAGGACCCGGGGCAGGACCCGCGCGGTGCGCCCGACCCGGCGCCGCTCTGGAACCTGCTCGACCTCACGCCGGCCGGGCGCGGCCGCGACTGGTACCCGAAGCTCGACTACCCGGCGCCCTGAGCGCGCGCTGCGCCGGCCGCGTCGATCGCCGTGCGCCGCGGGCGCAGGCCGAGCCAGACGACGGTGGCGACGACGAGCAGCGCCCCGGCAACCTGCGACGGCGCGATCGACTGACCGAGGATCGCCCACGCGAGCACGAGCGCGAACACCGGCTCGACGTTCATGATCGCCGAGTTGCCGACGACGCCCAGGCGCGGCAGCACCGTGAAGAGGATCGTGATGCCCGTGCCGTAGAGGAGCGTGAGCATCCCCAGGCCCCACCAGCCGGCATTCGCGCTCGGCCAGTGGAAGCCGCCCTGCCAGCCGACGGCGGCGAGCGCGAGCACCGCGACCATGGCCATCGTGCCGGTGGTGCGGACGCGGCCGTCGAGCGTGCCGACCTCGTGCTGGGTCAGCACCAGCGCGACGCCGAAGGTCGCGGCGGCCGCCAGCGCGAAGGCGACCCCGGCGCCGATGCGCTGCCACTGCTGCGTCGCGCCGATCCCGGACGCGGCGCCGAGCACGTCGAGCGCGAGGGCCAGGCCGACCAGCATCACCGGCATCGCCACGACGACGCGCCGCTCGGGCCGGTGCGCGTAGACGAGCCGCGCCCAGAGCGCGGTCCAGAGGGGATAGGTGTTGAAGGCCAGCAGGGCCAGCGCCACCGGCAGCCTCGCCACGGCGGAATAGAGGCAGACGCTCTGCACCGCGACGACCACGCCGATGGCCGGCAGGAAGCGCCGCTGGCGCGGCGTGAGGGCGACCGGCACCCGCTGAAGCACGACGAGCGAGCCGACGACGAAGGCGGTGACGACGCTGCGCACCGCGACCGCGGTGGTGACGTCGACGCCATGATCGAACGCGATCCGCGCGGCAACGTGGTTGGCGCCCATCAGGAGGGCGATCAGGAGCAGGGTCGCGAACGCGGTGATCGAGAGGGCCGTGGCCGGGATGCGAACGCTCATCGCGCCATTGTCGCGGCGCGGGCCTCGCCTCCGGCTGCTCCTTCGATCAGCTCGAGACGCGCGTGCGCAGCACCCGGCCGTCGTGCGGGTCGATCTCGCACTCGAAGCCGAAGAAGGTCGAGGGGGCGCCGGCGTTCGGCAAGGCGCGGCCGCGACCCTGAAGGACGCCATGATCGACGCTGTCCTGGCGGAAGTTGCGCGTGTCGCTGTCGAAGGTGATCTGGCTGACGCGCGGCCAGCGCTTCTTCAGCGCCTGCACCGCCCCCGACTCGCACGAGGCCATCGAGAGGTGGCTGATGTCGGGCTCGGCGGGCTTCTTCGCCGGCGCCGGCCGGGGCGGCGCGGGCGTCGCGTCCTTCATCACGAGGCCGACCGTCTCGAAGGTCTCCCGGTCCACATAGCAGGTGAAGCGGACGACGTGGGCGCCGTCGGCGGCGCGCCAGCGGCCTTCGCCGCTCAGCACGATCTGCGTGTCGGACGGCAGCGAGGGCTGCACCGTCGGCGCGGCCTTGAACGAGATGTCGGCC
>JBBSBZ010000172.1:0-7375 GCA_038250795.1 Burkholderiales bacterium
CCCGACATCGTCTCGCAGCTCGCGCTCGCGATCCCGATGGTGCTGCTGTACGAGGTCGGCATCTGGGCGGCGCAGATCTTCATTCGCCACACGCAGCCGCCTGCGACCGAGGAGTCGACGACGTCGTCGTCGTGAGCGCCGGCCCGGCCCGTTTCTCGGCCCTAGCGGTCGCCAGCCGAAGGCCGAAGCGGCGGGCGCAGGCCGACCGTCACCGGGATGTCGATCGCGTTCGCGCCGCGCTGCACCGTGATCGTCGCCGACTCCCTCGGCTTCAGGGCGGCGACGGCGTTGAGCAACTGCGGCGTGTTGGCGATCGGCGCCCCCGCAATCTTCAGGACGACGTCGCCCGGGCGCATGCCGCCCTCGCTCGCCGGGCCGCTCTGCACGACGCCGGTGATGAGCACGCCCTGCGTGACGGAGAGATCGAGCGTCTTGGCGATCTCGGGCGTGAGGTCGCGCGGCTCGACGCCGATCCAGCCACGCACGACGCGGCCATCCTTGATGAGGCTTTCCATCACCTGGCGCGCGGTGCTCACCGGAATCGCGAAGCCGATGCCCAGGCTGCCGCCGCTCCGCGAATAGATCGCGGTGTTGATGCCGAGAAGGTTGCCGGCCACGTCGACCAGCGCGCCGCCCGAGTTGCCGGGGTTGATCGCGGCGTCGGTCTGGATGAAATTCTCGAAGATGTTGATGCCGAGCGAGTTGCGGCCGAGCGCGCTGACGATGCCCGAGGTCACCGTCTGGCCGACGCCGAACGGGTTGCCGATGGCGAGCACGACGTCGCCGACCTCGACGTGGTCGACGTCGCCGAACGAGATCACAGGCACCTTGTCGAGGTCGATCTTCAGCACCGCGACGTCGGACTCCGGGTCGGTGCCGACGATCTTCGCCTTGGCGCTGCGCCCGTCGCCGAGCATCACCTCGACGTCGTCGGCGCCCTCGATCACGTGGTTGTTGGTGAGCAGGTAGCCGTCGCTCGAGACGATCACGCCCGAGCCGAGACCGACCTGGCGCTCCTGCGGCATCTGGCGCCCGCGGTCGCCGAAGAAGAACCGGAACATCGGGTCGTCGGCGCCCGGGCGCTGCACGGCGCTGTGGCTGGCCGTGATGCTGACGACGGCGGGCGAGGCCCTCTTGGCGGCGGCGCTGTAGCTCGTCATCGCCGTGCCCGAACCGATCAGCGAGATGCTCTGCACCGGCGCCGGCAGTGTCGCGACCGCAGGCGCGCTTGCGACCGCCACCGGCGTGTCGTGCTTCAGCCAGCCGGGCTTGAGCGTCGCCACGACGAAGAGAAGGGCGACCGCGACGGTGACCGTCTGCGAGAAGAGGAGCCAGGCCTTGCGCATGGAGGGGCGATGAGTGCGCGCCATTATCGCGGCGCGGCGACGCCGACAATGGCGTCATGACTTGCACCGCGTCGCTCCCGATCGCCCTGACCATGGGCGACGCCTGCGGCATCGGCCCCGAGATCGTCGCCGCGTTCTGCCGCACGCCGGACGCCGCGGGCTGCTTCGTGGTCGGCGACGTCGCCGTCATGCGCCGGGCCGCCGCGATCGCCGGTGGATTCCTGCCGGTGGCGCGGATCGAGTCGCCGGCCGACCTGCGCTCGCTGCCGCCGCATTGCCTGGCGGTGCTCCAGGCCGAAGGAATCGCCTCCGACCTGCTCGAGGCGCCGATCGGCCAGGTCGACGCCCGCGCCGGCGCGGCCGCGGCCCGTTCGATCGAAGCAGCGGTCGCGCTCGTGCGGCGCGGCGAGGCGGCGGCGCTCGTCACCGCGCCGATCCACAAGGCGGCGTTCGCCGCGGCCGGCGTCGCGTTCCCCGGTCACACAGAGATGCTGCAGGCGCTGGCCGCCGACGGCGGCCGCGCGCCACCGGTCCGCATGATGCTGGCCAACGACGAGCTGCGTGTCGTCCTGGTCACGATCCACCAGTCGCTGCGCAGCGCGATCGACGGCGTGACCTTCGATGCCGTCCTCGAGACGATCCGCATCGCCGGCGCCGCCGTCCGGCGCTTCGCCGCCGCGCCGCGGATCGCCGTCGCCGGGCTGAATCCGCACGCCGGCGAGGACGGCCTCTTCGGCGACGAGGAGCAGCGCATCATCGGCCCGGCCGTCGCAGCAGCGCGGGCCGAGGGAATCGACGCGAGTGGGCCGTTCGCGCCCGACACCGTCTTCATGCGAGCGCGCAACGCGCCCGGCCACGCCGGCGAGTTCGACGTCGTCGTCGCCATGACTCACGACCACGGCCTGATTCCGGTGAAGTACCTCGGCGTCGAGCACGGCGTCAACGTCACGCTCGGCCTGCCCTTCGTGCGCACCAGCCCGGACCACGGCACCGCGTTCGACATCGCCGGCACGGGCCGCGCCGATCCGGCCAGTCTGGCCGCCGCCGTGCGCATGGCGCGCACGCTCGCGGGCGCCTGACGGGCTCAGTGCCGCGTCGGCGTGCCGAGTTCGGCGAGCTGCTTGCGGGCGCGCCGCGTCGCGCGCTCCATCAGGTAGGCGCTCTCGACGGCGCGCAAGCGCCCGGTCTCGCACATCCGCGCAAGCATTCGCGAGGTCATGGAGATCGTCTCCTGGTGCTTGCCGCCCCGGGTGAAGACGAAGAAGCTGCGTCCCGAGCTCACGTGCGCGAGCTGGACCTTCTGCCACTCGTCCTTCAGGTGCATCTGGTAGGCGAAGCCGACCTTGATGTGGTCCATGAGCTGCGGTCCGCGTGTCGGCTCGGCCGCCTCGTCGGCTGCGGTGGTCGGCGCACCGAGCGTCGCCGCCACGGCCCCTGGGTCGAGCTGGGCGACGATCGACGGCGTCGCCGGCAGCGGGGGTTGCACGTCGGCGCTCAGGTCGAGGTCGACCTTGTCGTGGCTCTCGATCTTCTCCGACCAGTCCACCGCCGTTTCGTTGACGAGACCGACCTGCCTGGCCTCCTCCGGCGTGAAGCGGCGCTCGATGACCTCGGCCGGCACGTCGGGCACGGCGTCGGACCGCATGTAGCTCTCGGTGTTCGGCACCGGCAGCGCGAACACGGCCTCGAGCTGCTTGACCATCAGGTTGTGGTCGAGCTCGGAGAGCGCCTGCCCCTTCAGCGACTCGGCGTGGGCGGGCAGGAGCTTGCCGTAGAACTCCTTTTGCGCCGGCTCGGGCCAGCCGATCAGGCGGATGCCTTCGTTCAGGTCCTTCATGAGCGGCGGCAGCTGCATCAGGAACTTCTTCCTGAACATCGGCGAACCCTTGGGCTGGATGCTCATCACCAGGTCGGTGCCGACACGCCGATAGCGTTTGGCCCGGTCGGAGTCGGGGCCGTCGCGGCGTGTCGCCAGCACCAGCGCCTGGCTCCAGACCTGGGACAGGAAGGTGAGCAGGTATTCGGGCAGCTGGAGCGCATTGAGCGAGCCCTGCAGCTGCAGCATGTAGCGCTGCTGGACGCGCAGCTCCGACTCCTTGGCGTCGAGGACCGAGGCCGCGCCGGTCTTCTCGACGACGCCCTCGTTCTGCTCGGCGATGAAGCGCTCGAGCTCGGTGACCTTGGTCGCGTAGAGCTCGATCTGGTCGAAGTCGCCCTCGACGATCTCGTCGACCAGCTTCCGCACGCGTGTGAGGAATTTGGCGCCGGGGCCGCTGTCGAACTCCTCGAAGGCGTTGGCGAGCGACGCGATCCGGTTGATGAAGCGTCGAACCGGATGACGCCGGGTCGAGAAGAACGTGGCGTCGCTGAGGGCGACGCGCAGCACGGGCAGCTGCAGGCGCGCGATCTCGCGCGCCATCTGCGGCGGCACGCGCGAGTCGGACAGGATCTGGTCGAAGAGGCTGCCGACGACGTCGATCACCATGTGATCGAGCTTGCCGGTCGAGGCCTGGATGAGCTCTTCGCGGTGAGCGCGAATGAGGTTGACAGCCATCAGCCCCGTGAGCTCTTCGCCGAGCTGGGAACCGCTGCCGCCTACGCCGTCGATCAGCGACGAGCCGCCGCGCGACGACTCCGCACCCCTGCCGGTGTGCGAGCCGAGCATGCTTTTCTCGGTGCCGGTCGTGCTGCCCGAATAGCGCGAGGCCGCGCCGGCGGGCAACCGCTGCGCTGCCGCGCTGCCGAAGCGTCCCGGCAGCGCCGGCCCGGCCGATATGCGAGGCGGGTCGAGCTCGCCCGGCTGGCTGGCGATCGCGGTCAGCCGACGCAGCAGGGTCATGAGCTGCTGGTCGGCGGCGGCGTTGACCCGCGCCCGCGAGGCGCCGGCGCGCGAGCTCGACTCGCCGTCGCGGACGCTCTCGATCGCCGGCGCGCGTCCCGGCGGAAACGCGGTCGCGAGGGCGCGGCGATGCGCCGCGAGCAGATCCATCTCGCTCTGGGCTCCGGAGACCGAGTCGATCTCGCCGTAGGCACCACCGCGCGAGGAGATGCGCCCGTCGCGCAGGCTCTGGTAGCCGGAGTCGGCGCCGCCGACCTGAAAGCCCGGCCCTTCGACCGTTCGGACCGTGAGGCTCACCGGCCGCACGCCGCGTTCCTGGAACATGCGCAGGATGTCTTCGTAGCACTTCGGCATCGCCTGGGCCATCGCCGGCCCGAGCTCGCGCGTGAGCAGGCGCCGGCTCTCACGCTCGCCCGAGATCGCCTCGATGCCGCGATGCAGCGACGCGCCGATGATCTCGGCCCGGATCGGATTGCGCTCGTCGTCGGCCCTGCCGAGGTCCAGGAGCGCTCCGGTGTATGCCGCGAGGTCGCGCAGCTGCCATTCGCACTCGTGCGAGATCAGCTGGCCGAGGCGGACGAAGTTCATCTGCTCCTCGACCTCCTTCTCGCCGACGAGGGTGAGCGACTGCCAGTCGGCCGACTCCAGCTTTCGCTTGTTGTCCACCCGAGGCTGGATCTCCTTGGTGACCTTCTCGCGCAGCGCCTCGAAGAAGGCGTTCTGGAACGAGCCGAGATTCCTGCGCAACTCCTGCTGCGTGAAGATGATCTGGTCGCGCTCGGAGATCTTGGTCGAGCTCTGCGCCAGCGCGGTGAACCCTTCGGCCACGTGCGTCGCCGCCGACGTGGCCGCCGTGCGGATCAGATTCAGGGCTGCGTCGAGCGTGGCCTGTGCGCGGGGGTCGATCGGGTTCATCGGTGCGTCGGGCCGATGGCGGCGGCAGTTTCCTCGAAAGCGGGCGAAGGCACTCCTAGTATGAGCCCAAAGATCGGGCAGCCGCCTGGCACTGCGTCACGGTCGTCGGCCCCCCGGCGGGCCGCCGGAGCGGCGGCGTCAGCGGCGCAGCGAATCCCGGATCTCGCGCAGGATGACGATCTCTTCCGGCGTCGGGGGCGTCACCGCGGGGGTCTGCCTGCGCAGGCGATTGACCTGCTTGACCATCAAAAAGATGATGAAAGCCAGGATGACGAAGTTGAGGGCCACGGTGAGGAAGTTCCCGTAGGCCAGCACAGGCACGCCGGCCTTGGTGAGCGCTTCGTAGGTCATCGGGCCGTTGTAGTTCGGAGGCGGGGATGCCAGCAAAATGAAGTAGTTCGAGAAGTCCAGGCCTCCGAAGATCCGGCCGACGACCGGCATGATGATGTCCTTCACCAGCGAATCGACGATCTTGCCGAAGGCGCCACCGATGATCACGCCGACGGCGAGGTCCATGACGTTGCCCTTGGTCGCGAACTCCTTGAACTCGGTGAAGAAACTCATCTTGTGGCTCCTGGTCTGGATGAACATGGACGGACTGGAAGTTCGGGCCACGGGCCGATGTCGGCGCGGGTGAGTATTGCCGCCAGGGTCCGCATGTCAAGCCATCCGGCGACAGCGCCCGGCGCTTGACGTGTCCGCTAGAATTCCAGGTTGACTTTCCGCTGTCTCGTTCGAGATGTGTCCAGCGACATGAGTGACCAACAAGCATGAGTGACCAGAAGATCGATGGTGGCAAGCGCACCTGGATCATCGCCTCGAGTTGCGCGGGCGCCGTCGGGGCAGGCTTTCTGGCCGTGCCCTTCGTCAGTGGCTTCGAGCCGTCCGAGCGGGCGCGGGCCGCCGGGGCTCCGGTCGAAGCCGACATCAGCGCCCTCAAGCCGGGCGAGAAGATGACCGTCGAGTGGCGCGGTCAGCCGGTGTGGATCGTCCGGCGCACGCCCGAGCAGCTGGCCGCCCTGCCCAAGCACGACAACGAACTTGCCGATCCGAAGTCGCTGCGCAATCCCGACGAGTTCACCCCGCCGTACGCGCGCAACGAAGACCGGTCCATCAAGCCCGAGATCCTCGTGGTGGTCGGCATCTGCACCCATCTCGGCTGCTCTCCGATCGACAAGTTCACGCCCGGGCCGCAACCGTCGCTGCCCGACGACTGGGCCGGCGGATTTCTGTGTCCCTGCCACGGCTCGACGTTCGACCTGTCAGGGCGTGTCTACAAGGACAAGCCGGCGCCCGACAATCTGCGGGTGCCACCCTACATGTACCTGTCGGACAGCAGGATCCTCATCGGCGAGGACAAGCGTGCCTGAGCTGCATCCCCCGATCTCCCGGAGCTCGATCCATGGCTGAAATGCAAACCGCGCCCCCTGGCGCAGGCGCCGGGCAGCGGCTGCTGACCTGGGTCGACAACCGGTTCCCCCTGTCGAAGCTCTACAACGAGCACCTGGGCGAGTACTACGCGCCGAAGAACTTCAACATCTGGTACGTCTTCGGGTCGCTCTCGCTGCTCGTGCTGGTGATGCAGATCCTCACCGGCATCTTCCTGACGATGAACTACAAGCCCGACGCGGCGAAGGCGTTCGAGTCGGTCGAATACATCATGCGCGACGTGCCGTGGGGCTGGTTCGTGCGCTACATGCATTCCACGGGCGCGTCGGCGTTTTTCATCGTCGTCTACCTGCACATGTTCCGCGGCCTGATCTACGGCTCCTACAAGAAGCCGCGCGAGCTGATCTGGCTGTTCGGCTGCGGCATCTTCCTGTGCCTGATGGCCGAGGCGTTCATGGGCTACCTGCTGCCCTGGGGCCAGATGAGCTACTGGGGCGCCCAGGTGATCGTCAACCTGTTCTCCGCCGTGCCCTTCATCGGCCCCGACCTGGCGCTGCTGATCCGTGGTGACTACGTCGTCGGCGACGCGACGCTCAACCGCTTCTTCAGCTTCCACGTCATCGCCGTGCCGCTGGTACTGCTCGGCCTCGTCGCCGCGCACATCATCGCCCTCCACGAGGTCGGCTCGAACAACCCCGATGGCGTCGAGATCAAGGCCACCAAGGACGCGAAGGGCCATCCGCTTGACGGCATCCCCTTCCACCCCTACTACTCGGTGCATGACCTCTACGCGGTGAGCGTGTTCCTGTTCATCTTCAGCGCGGTGCTCTTCTTCGCGCCGGAGGGCGGCGGCTACTTCCTCGAGTTCAACAACTTCATCGAGGCC
>JBBSBZ010000173.1:0-7373 GCA_038250795.1 Burkholderiales bacterium
GGCTCGGGAACGCCGCTCATCCAGCACGGCGCGCATGGGCAGAAGGACGGTGCCGGCGCTGCCCTCGTCGTCGAATGCGGCCAGCATTTCAGGCAGGCGACCGCCGACGTCGCCATCGACGTCGCGACGAACTTCCTCGCCCACTTCGGCCTCGTCGATCAGCCGGCGCCGCAAGTCGCGGCGTCGCCGCGCCGCTTCGAGCTGCTGCGCACGCACGTCATCCAGAACGAGAGCTTCGCCTTCGCCCGGCCGGTGATCGGCTTCGAGACCTTCGCCGAGGGCGAGCTGATCGCGACCGATGGCGCCCTCGAGATCCGCGCGCCGTGCGACGACTGCACGATCTTCATGCCGGCGCGCCAGGCGATCGTCGGGCGGGAGGGCGTCTACCTGACCAAGCCCATGGACGGTACGCCGTGAATCACTCGATCGGGATCGCCGCGGTGGTGACGCCGCTCGGCGCCATCGAGTTCTGCCCGTAGGACCGCGCGCTCGTCTTTTTCGACATCGCCCTGGCCAGCCGAATGCCCGGCGATCAGGTCGTCGACGCGCACGACAAGGCGTCGAACGCGGGCAGCTGCGAAGCGCCCCCTGGCATCGCCGGCGACCGGGAGCTCTGACTGTGATCCATCACTTTGGGGACGCGAGGAGACGACCCGAGGACTAAGGTGCTCGCTCGCCTTCGCACGCGAATCCCAGGGAGTCTTCCATGGCCTGCACACCTCTCAACATCGACCTCGGTCTCTTCTTCACGACCAATCCATGGGAGACGACACCGTCGAAGAGCTTCGACGGCAAGACGGTGACGAATGCGACTTCGGGCCCCAATCCCGGCATCTCGGTCCAGAAGGGCATGCTGAGCATTCCCTTTCATTCGCTGCTCGCCAACCGCACGCTCTCCTACGGCGTCCTCGGCAACAAGTACCTGGTGATCCTCGACGTCGAAGGTGGCGGAGGCACCAGCACTCGCAGGGTCTCGCTGGTCAACTTCGACACCATGACCGAGGTACCGCTGTTCACCGTGTTGGCAAGCTCCAACGCCGTGCCCTTGCCCGTCGTCAATGCCAGCCAGGGCAGCGGCTCGGTGTTTCTGGCGTTCGGGCAGGACGGCACGCAGCTGACGAACACGGCCATCTATCGCAGCGACAACGGCGCCGTGCTGTGCTCGCTCGGCTTCTCGTTCGCAGCCACGGGCGAGACCAAGGGCGAGGCGACGGCAGCCAACGTCATCATTCACTACACGTCGGGCGGCGGCAGCCAGACCAAGCAGTGCCCGCGTCCGCTCGGCAAGTGCACGATCACGCCCGCGTCGCAGACCTTCGCCGACGTCGCGATCGGCGGTTGCGCGGTGACACCGCCGACCAAGGTCTTCACGATCAGGAACAGCGGCACCGACTGCCTCACCGTGAACCCGATCGCGGGCGTCGCGCCGTTCGCCATCCAGTCGACCTCGAAGGCGCTTCCGGTCTCGTTGTCGCCGAACGAAGTGGTCGACGTGACAGTCGCGTTCAACCCTGCGGCGACCGGCGCCTGGAATCCGCAGAACATCCCGGTTTCGACGACGCCGGTCAACGGCGACCACCAGCTCGTCTGCATCGGCAAGGCCGTTCCCGCCGCGTTCAAGATCGGCTTCAGCGCGACGACGATCGACTTCGGCAAGAAGCCGGTCGGCTCGAACCAGAATCTCCTGCTCACGATCACCAACACCGGCACGAAGCCGATGTCGGTGAGCTCGGCCGGCGTCGTGGCCGATGGCTTCACGGTGGCGTCGTTCAGCGCCAGCCTCACCTGCGGGCAGACGTTGCCGGTTCCGCTGGGGTTCAAGCCGGCCTCCGAGGGGGCGCACGGGGCGACCTTCTCCGTCACTCACAGCGCGGCCGGCAACCCGACAACGATCACGCTCAAGGGCGCGGGCTGCGTCGCCAACGCCGAGATCACCGTGCCGGCGACGGCGCCGATCGACTTCGGTCAAGTGCAGCAGGGCTATCGGACGGTGCGCTTCATCACCGTGGCCAATCCGGCCGATGGGCCACTGACCTTCCACGCGGCGATCGGGGGCGCCGACGCCGCGCTGTTCGGCTTGCCCGATCCGGCCGGCTCGGTGATCGCGCCTCCGGCCGCGCGGGACTACGCCATCGATCCAGTGAGTCCCTGCGGCAACCTCACCGTGGGCACGGGCGAGACAGTCGTCGCCGTCGCGTTTTTCGCCGGCGTCGCCCCCAAGGTGACGAGCGCCACGCTCACGCTCAGCAACCACAACGCGACCAACTTCCCGGCTGCGAAGACCTGGGTGTTCCCGCTCGGCGCGGAGATCACGCCGCCGGTGGCGCTCGACGTCGCGCTCGTCGTCGACCGCTCCGACAGCATGAACGCGGCGCTCGGCTCGCGCGTGAAGATCGACGCCGCAATCTCGGCGAGCCAGCTTTTCGTCGAACTGTTGCGCCCCGACCTGGACGATCGCGTCGCGCTTGCGCGCTTCAACAACGACCGCAACGTCATCGTGCCGATGACGGCCGTCTCGACGACGGCGAGCCCGACGCAAAGCGAGATCCGGCAGAAGGTCGACACCGACATCAAACCGGCCACCGGCCTGACGGCGATCGCCGGGGGAACGATGCTCGGCATCCACGAAGTCGAAAAGCCTCATCCCGGCAATCCGTCGCCGCTCAACCGGGCCGTCGTCGTGCTCACCGACGGCATCGAGAACACGGCCTTCGAGGAACCCCCCGGCAACTGGCTCAGCATCCTCGGGGGCACGATGTACACGCCCACTGCCGTGACCACCGCAGACACCGTCGCCACGGCCGCGGTGACGTGGCCGGCGGGCATCGCCCGCTATGCCGTCGCCATTGGCAAGCCGGGCGAGACGAGCCCGAACCAGCTCAATGCGCTCACCGGCGATGCGAACCAGGTGATGTACGTCGATCAGGACCTCACCGGCAAGCTCTACTTCCAGCTCGAGAAGTACTACACGCAGATCTTCATGAACATCGTCGGCACGCAACCCGTGCTCGATCCGATGTACTGGATCTCGCCCGGCGAAAAGCAGGAAATCGAGTTCGAGGTGCTGCGCGGCGATGTCGAGGCGATGGTGGTGATCTACGACTACAAGGGCCAGCGCCTGCCGTTCTTCTGCGTCTCGCCGAGCGGCGAGATCCTCGATCCCGTGCTCATTCCTCCGGGCTACCAGTTGCGGGCGGCGTTCACGAGCCAGGCACGCGTGGTGCAGTTCAAGATGCCGCTGAAGGAGCCCGGGCGCTACGCCGGTACATGGAAGGTCGTCGTCGTCCACGAGGGCAAGGTGTGCCAGGGCTCGCCGAACCTGCACACGAAAGAGCCGGGATTCCTGCCGCGCGACTGCAGGACGAACGTGAAGACGCCGGTGCTCTACGGCATCGCGATCGGCGTCGGCAGCGACTTTCGAATGTTCCCGTTCGTGACGCCGGCACCGGTCTACACCGGTGATCCGATCTTGCTCACCGCGCTGCTCTCGGAGGCAGGCCTGCCCGTCGCCGGCAGCACCGTGACCGTGGAGGCGACCGGGCCCGGCGGTGCGACGACGTCGTTCAAGCTCTTCGACGACGGCCTCCACAGCGACGGCGCGGCCGACGACGGCGAGTATGCGAAAGCCTTCACGCAGACTTTTTCGCCGGGCATCTACCACTTCAAGTTTCGCGCCGTGGGGACGAACCGTGACGGCCAGCAGGTCGCGCGTGAAGCGGTCCGCGACAAGCCGGTGCTGGAACGCGGGCGTGCCGATCCCGGCAATCCCGGCAACGGCCGGCCGGGACATGGCCGGCCGGGCGACGGCGGGCCGCCGCCGCAGCGCGACTGTTGCGACAAGCTGCTCACCCGGCTCGAAGAGCAGAACGCGCTGCTGAAGAAGGTTCTGAGCCCGCCGATCAAATGAGATGCCGGGGCCGTGCGGCCCGCTCCAGGCGGGCCGCACACTGACGCCATGTCCCGCCGCAGGCTCGACGTCGACAAGACCGGCTGCGACGACTGCGACGAGCGTTGCCTGCGGATGCTGCGGGGGGCAACAAGCTCTTCGACGGCGCGCGCACCGACGTGTCGCTCCTCCCCTCTGCGGCGGCCTACGCTGGCGCGCAAGCGCTGAGGCGAGCGCCCGTCAGCGCGCGACCGCGCGGGCGCGCCGCCGCCCGGCGACGCCGAGCAGGGCGAGGCCGGCCAGCATCAATGCCGCCGACTCGGGCTCGGGCACCGGCGAGACGGCGAGGATGTCGCCGCGGATCTCGCCCGCCGGATAGGTGGCGTCGTGGATATTGATGTACGCGAGTCCGGCCTTGATGCCGGCGATGTTGATCGCGCTGATGCCGGAGAAGGTCTGGGAGTAGGAGCCGCTCGTCGCCACGGGGAAGTTCGTGAACGGGATGATCACCGGCGCGTTGCCGTTGGTGGCCACGCAGCAATGGATATGGGCGGCAACCGCGTTGCCGCCGATCAGGTCGGTGAACGACAGGTTGACGGCGACGGTGCTGGCGACGTCGTCGAGCGTGACCGTGGCGCTGCCGAAGGCGGTCGACGCGTTCGCCGGCACCGACTGCAGGCCCGACAGGGTGACGTTGTAGACGAAGGTCATGGCGCTGGCCGGCGCGCACGCCAACAGCAGCACGAGCGACGAGGCGATGGCGACGATGCGGGTCATGGGGGCTCCAGAAAGTTGCAACTGCGGCTGCAGCAGGCGCCGGCCGTCCCCGACAGTAAGGGCAAACGGCGGCGTTGTCGAATGCCGGCGCCTCAAGGCAGACCCTGATCCCCTGGCACACCAGCCGCCTCATACTTTCAGGCGGATTTCACCGCAACGACACAAGGACGGTCCCATGCGCTACAGCTCGACGACCCTGAGTCTGGCCACCGTCACCGCATTCGTCGTCGGCGTCGTTGCCGCGCCGATGGCGCAGCACGCCCTGGGCGACGCGCATGCCGAGTCGGCGCCGCTGGCGCCGGCGATGTACGACCTCGCCGGCATGAAGCACGCCGACCTGCCGACAACCTCGAACCCCGAGATGAACGCCAAGGCGATCGTGATCACCGACAACGCCACGATCGGCCTCCAGTCCGGCAACGTCGCCAAGCACAACCATCCGAAGACCGACGAGATCCAGTACATCATCGAAGGCAGCGGCGCGATGTGGCTCGGCAACGAGCGCAAGGAGTTCAAGCCGGGCACGCTGATCGTCATCCCGAAGGGCACGGCGCACGGCGGCACCATCGTCACGAGCGGGCCGGTCAAGGCGATCGCCATCAAGATCCCGCCGCAGGGCCCGACCGACACGGTCTTCATGAACTGAGGTCGCCGGGAATTGACGATCGATCGTCGGGGCAATCGACCGCCATGGCCCTGACCGCGATCGACAGCGCCTTCCTGGCGCAGGCCCTCGAGCAGGCGCAGAAGTCGTATGACGAGGGCGGTCTGCCGATCGGCGCGGCGATGGTCGAGAACGGCGCGCTGATCGGCGTCGGCCATAACCGGCGCGTGCAGGACGGCGACCCGACCGCGCACGGCGAGATGGACTGCTTTCGCCGTGTCGGCCGGCGTGCCCACTACCGTGGCGTCACGCTCTACACCACGCTGAGCCCCTGCATGATGTGCGCGGGCACCGTGGTGCAGTTCGGGATCGGCCGCGTCGTCGTCGGCGAGGATCGATCGTTCCCCGGCAACATCGGCTTCCTGCGCGAGCACGGCGTCGAGGTCGTGCTGGCAAACGACGCGGGCTGCGTGGCGCTGATGGAGCGATTCATCCGCGAGCAGCCGGCCCTCTGGAACGAGGACATTGCCGGGCGGGAGAACGTCTAGCGGCGCGCTGGACGTCATGGCGCCGGTGCCGGCCGCAGCGGGAAAGTGGGGTTTGCGCCGGCGCGGCGCAGACGAATGCTGAAGTGACACACTCGGCGTTCCGGTCGCTTGGGTTGCATGCGGGCTGCAGCACCCGGACGACGACCGGCCATTGCCATGCACGCGCCTATGCCCCTTCCAAGGATTCCTTGAACTCGTCATCGAGCAGCAACGGGTCGCCGAGCGGCCTCTCGTTCCCGGTGGTCGGGCTCGGTGCCTCCGCGGGCGGCCTGCAGGCGCTCATCCAGTGCCTCGAAAGCCTGCCGGCCGACCCGGACATGGCGTTCGTGGTCATCCTGCATCTCTCGGCTTCGCACGAGAGCAACGCGGCGGCGATCCTGCAGCGGGCCACGCGAATGCCGGTCCGCCAGGTGACGTCGACCACGCCGATCGAGCGCAACCACGTCTACGTCATTCCGCCGACGCACAGCCTGTCCATGTATGACGGCCATCTCGGCCTCAGCGTGGCGGAGAAGGAGAGGGGCCGTCACGTCGCCATCGACCTGTTCTTCCGGACGCTGGCCGACGCGCATCGCGAGCGGTCGGTCGGGGTCGTGCTGTCGGGAACCGGCAGCGACGGCGCCGTCGGACTGGCCCGGATCAAGGAGCAAGGCGGCATCGTCATCGCCCAGAACCCGGAGGAAGCGGAGTACGCAGGCATGCCGGAAAACGCGATCGCCACCGGCAAGGTCGACTTCGTCCTGCCGGTGGCCGACATCGCGCAAAAGCTGGTCGACCTGTGGGAGAGCTCGCGCCGGATCGAGTTGCCGGCCGACGATTCCACCGGGCTCGATGTCCTGCCCCCCGCTTCGCCGCAGGCCGCCGAGGAAGCCCTGCGCGGGGTGCTCGCCATCCTGCAGCACAGGACCGGGCACGACTTCAAGCACTACAAGCGGGGAACGGTGCTGCGCCGGATCGAACGGCGGCTTCAGGTGAACGCGATCAAGACGCTTCCCGACTATCGCGCGTTCATCGAGGCCAACGCAGAGGAGGCGCGTGCGCTGCTCGCCGACATGCTGATCGGCGTGACCAACTTCTTTCGCGACCGCGAATCCTTCGAGGCGCTCGAGCGCGAGGTCGTGCCCTCGCTCCTGCAAGGCGCGGCGGCCGACGAGCAGATCCGCGCCTGGGTCGCGGGCTGCTCGACCGGCGAGGAAGCCTATTCGTTGGCCATCCTGCTGAGCGATGCCCTGGCCCGCGCCAGGCAGACGTATCAGCTCCAGGTCTTCGGCACCGACATCGACGGGCAGGCGCTCGCCTCGGCGCGCCTGGGCAGGTACCCCGAGCCGATCGTGACGGACGTGCCGCCGGCGCTTCTGCGCGACTTCTTCAACGTCTCGGCAGGCGGCTACCAGGTCAGCGACGTCGTGCGCAAGCGCGTGCTCTTCGCCGTCCACAACCTGCTGCGCGATCCGCCGTTCTCCCGGCTGGATCTCGTCAGCTGCCGCAATCTTCTGATCTACCTCGACCGAGAGACGCAGGCGGACGTCCTGAACACCTTCCATTTCGCGCTGCGACC
>JBBSBZ010000174.1:0-7200 GCA_038250795.1 Burkholderiales bacterium
CCGGCCACTTCCAGTCGCTGGCCACGGGCGGCTTCCCGGCATCCCCTCGGTTCAGCGCCTCAGGCGACAAGGGGCCGCCACCAGAAGGTGGTCAGACGAAGGTAGGCGCAACAGGCAGGGGACCGAGAGTGCAATGACGATGCGTTGAGGGGCTTGAGACCGTGCAAGCTCACAAGCTCGGGGCTCCGTGCGCGGCTCGCGCTGCGGCGGTAGCCGCCGCCGGTCGGCAGGATGGCGCATCCGAAGTAGTAGACGGTGAAGAAGACGACCATTCCGGCGCTGCGGCTCTCGGGCCGCAACACCTCGGCCGGCAGCGAGACCAATGCGGCCGCCGGAAGACCACCGAGGAGGCCGCCGAGCACGACCCACAGTAGCGGGGCAGTCCCAGTGGACAGCGCGAGCAACGCCACGCACCAACCCGCGAGGGCCGCACGGCAGATCAGGTCCGGGTGTGCGGAGCGCTTCAACAGCAGCCCGCCCGCTTGCACGCCGACGACTAAGCCGATGGCACTCACGGCCGAGAGGCTGGTTGCGCGCGCCAACTCGAAGCCGTTGTCGACGAAGAACGACGGCATGAACGACATCATGATCTGGAAGCCGGCGTTGTAGAGCAGGCACGCCACGGCCGATCACCGCTTCAGCCGGCTGCCACCGTCCATGGGTTGACCACAGTGACGCCGCAGTTCTCGAAGTCGTTGACGTTGCGGGTCGCCAACTTGGCGCCGGCGTGAAGTGCGATGGCTGCGATCTGGGCATCGACACTGTGAGTTGGGTCGGCCAGCGGCTCGGCGGGCGCTGACGATGTCGACGTAGGCCGCTACGGCTGCGCTGTCGAACGGGAGGATGCGCCCGGCAAACGAGCCCCAGCCAAGTACCGCGTCCGCACTCGACACCAGGCCGTCCGCCGGGCTCATCGAGATCGAGATCCGTACGCGACGATGTCGACGGTCGCCTTGCCGATCACGAAGCGCTGGTCCTGGTTCGGTGCGCTCGACGCTAAAACACGCCTCGGCCGCACGCCGTCACTGTCACTGCTTGCAGAGCTTGCCCATCATCGCGCCGCCGTCGAGGCAGCCTTCCTTGTCGATGCGCAGCACCATCGTGCCGATCGTCGCGCTGCTGATCTTGACTTTGTCGCCCTCGACGACATAGGTCGCTTCCTGGACCGGGCCGATGACGTCGAGCTCGACCTTGCCATTGGACTGAAACTGGAAGCTGACTTCGCCCTTCTTGCCGTAGGTGCCGGAAAGGCCATTGCCGCAGCCAGCCAGGCCGAGGGTGAGCCAGATTGCCAGCAGCGGGACGAGGCTGAGCGCCGGACGCGGCCGGCGGATTTCGGATGCTTTCATGTTCGGGTCCCTTTCGTGCGTGGCGTCGATGCGGGTTCAAAGCGACGGCGTCTTGCCGGTCTTGGCCGACTGCTGGACCTCCCGCGCACGACGCTGGGCGTCGCCTTGCGACAGCGCCAGTTCGGTGGCGGCGATGGCGCGGTAGCCGCCGCCCTGATCGACGATGGTGAGCTTGAGGCGGTCGACCAGGTCGGGGTTCGTCTTCTGCGGCTGCAGCAGCGCTTCGACGACGAGGCCGCACTCGGGAGTGAGGTGGACGCCGATGTCCGGGTCGGGGTGGCTGACGCAGCGGCTGAACAGCGGCGAGCCTGCCGTCACCGGCCGGCCCGCCGGGTCGTGCGCCCAGCGCAGCGTCGGCAACTGGGACGGGCTGGCGCGGCGCTCATCGGTCGGCGCGCCGTACTTGCGGACCAGGGCGTCGCGCGCCGCCTCGACGGTCGGGCTCTGCTCGGCAGGGTAGCGCTCGACCCGGCCGACGCTGATGGCGCGCTCCTGCCCGGGCACGCCCATCGTCGCCACGAACCACCTCTGCTCGCCCGGCTGCAGGTCCTCGCGCAAGGTGTTGAGGCTGCGCGCCGTCGCTTCGCGCTGCATCTCCTGCACGATCTGTTTGCCGCTCTTCTCGACGCGCGCCTCGGCGTAACGGGCGTTGAAGCCCTGGCGGATCGTCTGGCCGAAGGTCTTCATCTGGAAGCCGCGCGCGCGCTCCGGCGTGGCGACGAGCATCGGGTTGGTGCACAGCACCGCGGCCATCGCTTCCTCGTAGGTCATGCCGGGGCGCACGCCAAGCGCGTCGTCGGCGGGTGCGGTGGCGGCGCGCGGCGGCAGGCTCGATCGGGCCGGGCAGGTCAGCGCGCCGCGCGCCGCGCGGGCCACCTCGGCCGCCGATGCGTCACCGCCGCCGGTCGCGGTGCCCGGCTTCGCCGTGGCCGTGGCCGGCGACTTCGGCGCGCCGGGCGGCGCACCCTTGTCGCAGCCGTTCAGCGCCGCGGCGCTGGCGAGCAACAGGCAGGTCGTCGTGGCGGGCATCGACTTCATCGCTTCCTCCTCGTTCCGGGGGCCGGGTCGGCAAGGCGATCTTCGAAGCGACGCCGTGACCAGACCGTTACCGCCATTCGCGGCCGTGCGACCGGTGTGCCGACGCAGTCACCGGGCGGTCACCGCGGCACCTGTACCTTGGCAGGTGTTGCCCCCTTCGGGCGCGCATACGACACTTCGTCCGCATGGCCCGCACCGCTTCCGACCCCCCGCCGACGCTCACGCTGCAACTGCTCGGCTCGCCATGCGTGCGGCTCGGCACGCGGCGCCTGGCGCTGTCGCCGAAAGACGCGGCCTTGCTCGCGCTGGTGGCGCTGGGCGGGCCGATCCGCGCCGAGCGCGTCGCCGGCCTGCTGTGGCCGGCGGCCTCGGCGAAGCAGGCCGATGCCAGCCTGCGCCAGCGCCTGTACCGGCTGCGCAGGCAGGGCGGGCTGCCGGCAAGCCACGTCGGCGGTGTGCTCGAGCTCGCGGCCGAGGCGCGCACCGATCTCGAGGCCAGCCTCGAGCGCATCGACGCCGACCCCGATGCCGCTGCTGACGAACTGCTCGGCGACTTTCGCTTCGACGACCTGCCCGAGCTCGCCGCCTGGGTGGGCGAGCGCCGCCGCCACTGGCGCGAGCAGCGCGACGCAGCGTTCGCCGCCGCCGCCACGCGCTGCGAAGCCGAAGGTGCGCTCGAGCGCGCGCTTGCCTACGCCCGGCGCCTCACCGAGAGCGACCCGCTGGCCGAGCACGCGCAGCGCCGCACGATGCGGCTGCACTACCTACGCGGCGACCGCGCCTCGGCGATCGCTGCCTTCGAGATGTTCGAGCGGCGCCTGAAAGACGAGCTTGGCGCCCGCCCATCGGCGGAAACGATCGAGCTGCTGGCCACACTCGAGCACGGCGGCTCGGCGCTGCCCGTGCGGCGGCTGGCGCCACCGGCGAGCCTGCTGCGGCCGCCGCTCCTGGTCGGCCGCGAGCGCGAGCTCGGGTCGCTCGATCGCGCCTGGGCGGGCGGGCGCGCCTTCCTGCTCTCGGGCGAGGCGGGCATCGGCAAGAGCCGGCTGCTGCACGATTTCGCCGCCGCACGCGAGGGCGTGGTCGGCGTGGCTGCGCGGCCGGGCGACGGCGGCATCAACTACGCGCTGCTGGCGCGTCTGCTGCGTGCCGTGCTCGCTGCTCACCCCGTGGCGCTCGACGACGGCCGCCGGCGCGAACTGGCGCTCGTGCTGCCCGAGCTCGGGGCGGCTGTCGTGCTGTCGGGGCCAGCGCAGCGGCTGCTGCTGCAGCGTGCCGTCGAGCGCGTTCTCGTCGACGCCACGGCCGGCGCGCTGCGCGCGCTGTTGGTCGACGACCTGCAGTTCGCCGACGCAGGCAGCCTGGAGTTCGTGCACGCCTTGCTGCAGGCCGACGCGCTGGCGGCGCTGCGCTGGGGCTTCGCGCAGCGGCCGGCCGAGGCAGGCGCCGGGGCCACGCGGCTGCGCGCCGAGCTCGAGGACGCCGGCCGGCTCGAGCCGCTGGCACTGCAGCCGCTCGACCTCGCGCAGATGACGGCGCTGGTCGGCTCGCTCGGGCTGCCCGAGCTCGACGCGCCGAAGCTCGCGCCCGCGCTGCTCCGCCACAGCGACGGCAACCCGCTGTTCGCGCTCGAGACGCTGAAGGACCTGGTGCTCTCCGGCGATGCCGCGGGCGCGTCGCGCGGCGGCCGGCTGCCCAAGCCGGCGAGCGTCGGCGCACTCGTCGAGCGCAGGCTCGGCCGGCTCTCGACCGAGGCCCTGCGTCTGGCGCGGGCCGCAGCGCTCGCCGGGCCCGACTTCAGCGCCGAGCTGGCCGTGGCGGTGCTCGAGGCGCACCCGCTCGACATCGCCGAGCCGTGGCGCGAGCTCGAGGCGGCGCAGGTGTTGCGCGACAGCGCCTTCGCGCACGATCTGGTCTTCGAGGCGACGCGCGATTCGGTGCCGGCGCCGATCGCCCGCCTGCTGCACGGCCGCATCGCCGCGCACCTGCTGGCGCATGCGGCGTTGCCCGACCGCATCGCGCCGCACTGGGCCGGCGCCGGTGAATGGGCGCGCGCCGGCGAGGCGTTCGCGGCCGCCGCGCGGCGCGCCCAGGCGGCATCGCAGCGCGGCCACGAGATCGCGTGCTGGGGGCAGGCCGCCGAGGCGTTCGACCTCGCCGGGCTCGCCGACCCTGCCTTCGACGCCCGCTGCGAGAGTGTGCCGGCGCTGATCGTCGTGCAGGGCGTCTCACGCGCGCATGCCGTCATTGATGCACTGATCGACGCCGCGGCGACCGACGCGCAGCGCGCCGCAGCGTGGACCGCCAAGGCGACCGCGGCGCTGATGGCCGCCGACCATCCGACCGGCATCGCTGCCGCTGAACGGGCGGCGGCGCTGGCGCGCGGTTTCGCGACGCCCTGGCCGGGCTTTGCGGCGGCGCGCCTGCAGGCGGTCGGCCTGGCGCAGGCCGGCCGCGCCGCCGAGGCGCTGGCGGTGATCGAGCCGTGCCGGCGGCTGATCGAAGGCGGCGCTTCGGCCGAGCACAGCGGCGGCTTCTGGGCCGACTACGCCTACGTGCTCAACGCGGCGCGGCGCCTGCGCGATACCGCGTTCGCGCTGCAGCAGGCCACCGTCCATGCGCAGGCGCGCGGCGACATCGCCGAGCTGGCGACGCTGACGTCGAACCTGGCGACGGTTGAAGCCAACCTCGGCCGCGTGCCTCAGGCGCTGGCGCTTGCCGAGCGCTCCCTCGCGCTGCAGGCGCAGCTGGGCGGCACGCACGGCCCCGAGGGCGCCGTCGTCGAAACCTACGTCGGCCTGTACCTCGGCATGGTCGGCCGCTACGCCGAAGCGCTGCAACGACTGGACGCGGCGATCGACTGCTTCGAGCGCGATGGCCAGGTGCTGTGGATCGCCGTCGCTTCCCATCACAAGGCCCAGCTGCTCATCGACCTCGGTCAGTTCGCACGCGCGCAGCAGGCGCTGGGCTACGAGCAGCCAGCGACCATCGATCACGTGCGGGCGCGCGGCGCCACCATCGCCGCGCGCATCGAGCGTGCCCTCGGCAAGAGCGGCCGCACGCACATCGACCACGCCGTGGCGCTGTTGTCGAGCGGCGCCGATCCGCACGTGCGCATGCACGTCATCCTCGAGGCTGGCGTCCACGACGACCCGGCGATCGCCGTGCAGCGCTGCGACGACGTCGTCCGCATGGCCACCTCGCTCGAGTTTGCCGGCGTTGCGATGAAGGCGCGGCTGCTGCGCGCGCACGCGCTGAGCCGTGCCGGCGACACCGAGGCCGCGGCCGAGGCGATGCGCGGGCTCGTCGCGCAGCTGCCCGAGCTGCAGCCCGCCGACCTCTACTTCGGCCACGCCTGGTGGCTCGCCAGCCGCGTGTTCGAGGCCAATGGCGACGGCGACCGCTCGCTGATGGCCCTCGGCCAGGGCGCGCAGTGGGTACGCCGGGTGGCCTTGCCGAACGTTCCCGAGCCCTTCCGGGAGAGCTTCCTCGACCGCAACCCGACCAACCGCGCCTTGCTCGCCGCTGCCGATCGCGGCCCGGGCCGGTAACGGCGCGGTCACGTAGGGGCGCCTACCGTGGGACTTCCCCTCGGCAAGGAGATCCGCATGAATCGAAGACGACGACGCATCAGCGTGGCGGCCGCCGCTGCCGTGGTCTCGGCACTGTTCGCGGGCCCGGGCAGGGCGCAGGAGATGATGGGCACCGACGTGTTGCTGAAGGACGCGCGCTTCCGCGCCGGCTTCGCCGCCGCGCTCGGCGCCAGCGCCAAGGAGCGCTGGATCGCCGCGCTTTCCAACAGCGGCCCGGTGATCGAGGTACGCGCGGACGGCGAAACGTGGCTGCAGGCGACGCCGTGCAAGCCGCACGACTGCGCCGAGAACAACTTGCTGCTGCTCTATTCGCGAACCAGCGGCGATGTCACCGGCGTGCTGCACGCCAAGGGCCGGCACGCACCGGTCGGCAGCCCATCGCCGGCGTTGGCGGCGGCCATGGAAAAAATGTGGAAAAAGGAGTTTCGCCAGCAATGAACATCCATCACACATTCCTCGCCGCAATCGTCGCCTGCCTCGTCGCCTTCGCGCCGCCCGCGACCGCTGCCAAGGTCGACCTGGGCCTGCGCAGCAGCGGCCAGACCTGCGACGGCAAGGGCACCTATGGCTACGTCGCCAGCTGGCGCAGCAGCCCGAACGCCACCTTCTACGTCAACAGCGGCAACGGCTGCAGGTCGGGCGGGAAGGTCTGCGGCGTCGGCGGGAGCTACTGCCTGGCGCAATGCTCGAAGAAGGGCGAGTGCCGGATCGAGATGAGGCAGTGCGGCGTCGCCGGGGCCCGGTGGTGGGTCCGCATGACATCGACCGACCGATCCGTTCAGGACCAGATCACCGCAGCCGCGCCGAGCCCATGCTATGCCCGTCCGAATCTCTCATCCCGTCTGCAGCACGCCCCGCGAACCCAGCAAGCAGCCGATGACGGCGATCACCGTCAGGCGGGCGCGCAAGGGCAACCAGTCGGCAGCGCCCTGGCGCCGATAGACCGCCCGAGCTTTCCAACACCCGAAGGATCAGCGCGCTCGGAAAGAAGGGCGGGGCGCCGTACAGCGCTCGCACACCGCTCTGGGCGTCGCCGATCCATGCTCCACCGGGCCGGTAGCACCAGACACCCGCATCGTCGCCAAGGCGGAACGAGTGGACCCACATTCGGCCCGTGTGCGGCGACCGGCGTCGGCGAGCCAGGGGCTGCAGCCGATGCAGGCCGCGACAGTCAGCTTTGAGGCAAGCAGTTCCGAGGGACGAACGTCGCCGAAGGGTCG
>JBBSBZ010000175.1:0-7195 GCA_038250795.1 Burkholderiales bacterium
CTCGTCGAAAAGGCCGGGGAGCTCGGCGCGGCTGCCATCCAGCCGCTCGTCTGCGAGCGCTCGGTGCTGCGCCTCTCGGCGGAGCGCGCCGAGGCGAAGCAGCGTCACTGGAGCGCGGTCGCCGCGTCGGCGAGCGAGCAGTGCGGCCGCACCCGCGTGACGGAAGTGCTTGCCGTGCGCTCGTTCTCCGCGTGGCTCGCGAGTGCCGCCGCCGCGAGCGGCATACGGATCGTGCTGAGCCTCGATCCGTCGGCCGCCGGTCCTGCGTCGGTGCCGAGCGACGCGAATGGAGCGATGCTGGTGCTGAGCGGTCCGGAAGGCGGCTTGAGCGAGAGCGAGGAAAGCGCGGCGGCGGCGCGTGGCTTTCGCCGCGTCGGGCTCGGTCCGCGTGTCCTGCGCGCCGACACGGCGCCGCTTGCGCTGCTCGCCTGGCTCGGCATCGAGGCGACGACCCGCCGGGACGCTGCCGCGACAGCGGGTGCGCCCGGTTCGTCAGGCGTGGACCGCGCCTGACACCCCGGTCAGGACGCGACCGGCCTGGCGCTCCGCGCCGAGCCGGCGACGAGGTCGAAGCGGAACAGGCGGCACTCGATCGGCCCGTTCCACATCGGCACGCGTCGGCTTTCCTTCAGACGCATGGCCGTTGGCAGCTTCATGTCGGGGCTCAGGATCCAGGCCGTCCAGCCGGCGGGGTGGCCGGTGTACGCGTGCTTCCAGTGCGACGCCAGGCGCGAGAAGAAGTCGGCCGGCGCGTCGCGGTCGCTCATGGGTGCGTGGCGCTCGATCGCGCGCGGGTCGCCGCCCTCGCGCTGAACGCCGGCCTTGCCGGCGATCTCGATGCGTTCGCCGTAGGGCGGGTTGACCATCAGCGTGCCGGGCATCGTGTCGGGCAACGACGGCGCCGGCCGCTCGAGCGCATCGCCGCCGTTGAAGACGATCGCGCCCGCGACGCCGGCGCGCTCGGCGTTGCGGCGGGCGAAGTCGACCATCCGGAACGAGACGTCGCTCGCGAAGATCGGCACCGCCGCCGGATGCACGCGCGCGGCGGCCTTCGACTTGAGGCGCTGCAGGTCGGCGCGCCGCTCCGCGTTGGCGAAAGGCAGCCAGCGCTCGAACGCGAAGCGACGCAGCCGGCCCGGAGCCAGGCCCATGGCGATCTGCGCCGCCTCGATCGCGATCGTGCCCGAGCCGCAGCACGGGTCGTGCAGCGCGCCGCCGCTCTCGAGCGTGCCGTGCCACCCCGCGGCCGCCAGCATCGCCGCGGCGAGCGTCTCCTTGAGCGGCGCATCGCCCTTGTCCTCGCGCCAGCCGCGCTTGAAGAGCGACTCGCCCGAGCTGTCGACGTAGATCGCGGCGCGCTCCGGTCCGACGTGAAGGACGATCTGCAGATCGGGTCGGGACGTGTCGACGCTCGGCCGCTCGCCGTGCTCGTCGCGCATCCGGTCGCAGACCGCGTCCTTGACCCGCAGGGCGGCGAAGTTGAGGCTCCTGAGCGGGCTCTTCTGCGCCGTCGTGTCGACCCGGATCGTCTGACGCGGCGTGATCCAGTCGGACCAGGCGACGGCGTGGGCGAGCGCGTAGAGATCGGCTTCGTCGCGGTACGGGCCTTCGGCGACCTCGATCAGCACGCGCTGCGCGAGCCGGCTCTCGAGGTTGAGCAGCATCACTTCGCGCGGCTCGCCGGCCAGCGCGACGCCGCCGCGCACCGCGCGCAGGGCCGTGTCGGGCAGCAGCGCACGAAGCTCGGCCTCGAGAAGACCTTCGACGCCGGCGGCACAGGGCAGGAACAGCGGCAACGGCATCGGGGATGACGAAGGGGCGAGCAACTTCGCGGGGGCGAAGCGGCTACATCGCCTTGCGCAGCTGCGTCGGCGCGATCTTCAGCGCCTCGCGGTATTTCGCGACGGTGCGGCGCGCGACGTGGATGCCCTGCTCCTCGAGCATCTGCGAGATCTGGCTGTCGGAGAGCGGCTTCGCCACATCCTCAGCGGAGACGATCTGCCGGATCAGTGCCCGCACCGCCGTGCTCGAGGCCGCGCCTCCGGCATCGGTGCCGAGCGACGAGCCGAAGAAATACTTGAGCTCGAAGGTGCCGAACGGCGTCGACATGTACTTGGCGGTCGTCACGCGCGAGATCGTCGACTCGTGCAGACCGAGCTCGTCGGCGATCTCGCGCAGCACGAGCGGCTTCATCGCGATCGCGCCGTGCGTGAAGAAGCTCTTCTGCCGCTCGACGATCGCCTGCGAGACGCGCTGGATGGTGTCGAAGCGCTGCAGGATGTTCTTCACGAACCAGCGCGCTTCCTGCAGGCGCGAGTTGAGGCCGGGGCCGGCGCCGTTGAGGGCGCCGGTGCCGCGGTGCTGGCGGATGGCGCTCGCATAGAGGTCGTTGATGCGCAGCTTGGGCATCACGTCGGGATTGAGATGCACCTTCCAGCCGCGCCCCGACTTCAGCACGATCACGTCGGGGATGACGATGTTCGCCTCGGCGCGAGCGAACGGCCGCGCCGGCTTCGGCTCGAGGGCGACGATGAGCGCCTGTGCCTCGCGCAGCAGCGTCTCGTCGGCGCCGGTGACGGCCATCAGCTTCTTCAGGTCGCGCCGCGCGAGCAGCGGCAGGTGGCTGCGGCAGACGATGACCGCGATCGCCTGCGCCTCCGAGCGTTCGCCGGCGCGCAGCTGCAGGATCAGGCATTCGGCGAGGTCGCGGGCGCCGACGCCGGTCGGCTCCATGCTCTGCAGGTAGCGCAGGGCGCAGCGCAGGTGGGCCAGCAGCGGCGCGACGTCGTCGTCGCTGTCGGGCTCGTCGTCGATCGCGAGGCCGCCTTCGGCCAGCCGCGCTGCGATCTCCTCGAGCGGGTCGGGCAGGTAGCCGTCGTCGTCGAGCGAGTCGATGAGGACGAGCACGGCGGCGGCATCGGCCGGCGCGAGGCGCATGCCGGCGAGCTGGTCGCGGAGATGATCCTGCAGGCTCTGCGCGGCGGTGTCGCGGTCGCTGTCGTCGGGATCGTCGAAGTCGTTGTTGGTGCGGGTCTTGCCGGGCGTCTCGCGGATGCCGTCGAAGTCCTCGCGCTCGGTGCCGTTCTCCCAGTCGTCGCGCTCGGCAGCGCCGAACTCGGCACCGTCGATCGCCGCCGGCTCGGCCGCCTCGAGGCTGTCGCCACTCGATTCGGCGGCGCGCTCCGACTCGCGCTCGCCCGCGCGCTCGGCGCTCGACAGCCGCTCGACCATCGGCTCGAACGTCGGCGTCGAGTCTTCCTCGGTCTCGAGGAACGGGTTCTGCTCGAGCATCTGCTCGACTTCCTGGTGCAGCTCGAGCGTCGACAGCTGGAGCAGGCGGATCGACTGCTGCAGCTGGGGCGTGAGCGCCAGATGCTGCGAGAGCCGGACCTGAAGTGTCTGCTTCATCCCGACTACATCCGGAAGTGCTCGCCGAGATAGACCTTGCGGACGTCGGCGTTGGCGACGATCTCGGCGGGCGTGCCTTCGGCGAGCACCCGTCCCTCGCTGATGATGTAGGCGCGGTCGCAGATGCCGAGCGTCTCGCGCACGTTGTGGTCGGTGATGAGCACGCCGATGCCGCGCGCCTTGAGAAAGCCGATGATCCGCTGGATCTCGATCACGGCGATCGGGTCGATGCCGGCGAAGGGCTCGTCGAGCAGGATGAAGCGGGGCTGGGTCGCCAGCGCGCGCGCGATCTCGACCCGCCTTCGCTCGCCGCCCGAGAGCGCCGGCGCCGGCGAAGCGCGCAGCTTGTCGATCGAGAGATCGTGCAGCAGGCCGTCGAGCAGCTCGTCGATCGCCGCCTTCCTGAGCGGCTTGCCGTCGGCGCCGACCTGCAACTCGAGGACCGCGCGCACGTTGTCCTCGACGTTGAGCTTGCGAAAGATCGACGGCTCCTGCGGCAGGTACGACAGGCCCAGGCGCGAGCGCTGGTGAATCGGCATGCGCTCGACCCGCCGGCCCTCGATCGTGATCTGGCCGCCATCGGCGCGGACGAGGCCGACGATCATGTAGAAGCTCGTCGTCTTGCCGGCGCCGTTCGGACCCAGCAGGCCGACGACCTCGCCGCTCTTCACGCTGAGCCGGACGCCGTCGACGACGAGTCGCGAGCCGTACGACTTGCGCAGGCCGCGCGCTTCGAGCCGATGCGCCGAGGGATCCCCGGCGATCGTCGTCATTTGCCGTCCCCGAGCGACGGCGCGGTGCGCAGGGTCGGCGCACCCGCCGCGCTGGCGGCCCGGGCGGCCTCCGCTGCCGCCGCGCTGCCTTCCTTGGGCGTGAGGACGGCGCGCACCCGCCCGCCCGGATTGGTCGGCGAAGGCGTCGCGCCGCCGCTGACGTTGAAGACCTCGGTGTCGCTGTCGTAGGTGACGAGGTTGCCCGAGATCTCGTCGGTGACCTCGCCGCCGCGCAGTCTCTTGACCGAGGCGTTGTTCACGAAGCGGATGACATCCGACTTGCCGTCGTATTCCAGACGCTCCGCGTCGCCGGCGATGTATTCGTCGGGCGCGTCGCGCTTCTGGCGAAAGGTGGCGTGCTGGCCGGGCGAGCCGTAGGCGACCGCCGAGTAGTAGCCGTCGGGCAGTTCGCGGACCTCGATCCGGGCGGCGCGGATCACCATCGACCCCTTGGTGACCACGACGTTGCCGTTGAAGACGACGAATTGCTTCAGCAGGTCGATCTTGCCGGGCAGGTCGGCCTCGACGTTGAGCGGCTTGAAGCGATCGGATTTTTCCGCGTGAGCGCCGGGCGCCGCACCAGCCAGGAGCAGCGTCGCGAGGATCAGGGGCAGGGTTCGGGTCGGTGGGCGGGGCACGACGAGGGTCGGGAGTGAGGCGGAGAGGCTTCAGCCTAGCGGCATGAAACTTGCATGAATTCTATGCGAGCGTTCCCGCGCGGGGTGTGTCCTAGTGCCGGATCCTGCCGCCGCTGGCGGCCGCGGCGCTCAGCTGCGAGGAGCTTGTCGCACCTTGATCAGCAGGGCATCGACGACTGCGAGCATGCGCTCGTTGGCGCCGCCAGCGACGCCGCCGTTGGCCAGCGTGCCGTTGGTGAAATAGCGGCCCTGCACGCCCATCGACGGGACACCGTCGACGCCGTAGCCTTCGGCGATCCGACGGGCCTGCCCGCCCTTGGTGCGTACCGCGGCCGAGTTGTAGACAGTCATGAACTTCACCGGGTCGAGGTCGTTCGTGAGGGCGAAGGAAGCGATGTCTTCCGGCGTGCGCAGGCGGACCTGCCGATCGTGGATCAGGTGGAAGACCTTGCGGTGCAGTTGCGCCGTCAGTCCGAGGGCCTCGAGCGTGTAGAAAAGACGCTGCTGCGGGCCGAAGGGCTCCTCGCGAAACCACACGGGCACACGCCGGAAGGCGACGTCGTCGGGAAGGCGCAGGACCCAGGCCTCGAGCGCCGGCTCGAAGGCGTTGCAGTGCGGGCACTCGTACCAGAAGAACTCGATCACCTCGATCTTGCCGCGCGGTGCCGCCGTCGGCACCGGCGTCGCCAGGCGCAGGTAGTGCGTTCCCTCGACCACGGCAAGCTGCGCGGACGAAAGGCCCGGCAGGAGCGCGCCCGCCAGCGCGGACGCAGCGACGCCCAGGGTCAGTTCACGTCTGCCGCGATTCATGGCCGGAACTGTAGGGTTGAGCACCGTCCAGGGGGCGGGTGTCGGAAACGGGAGCAGCCAGGACGTGAGTCACTTCTGCACCGCGACCAGGGCCGTGTCCACGCCGGAAGCGCCGAGCTTTTCCTTGGCGCCCTCGGCGTCCTCGCGCCGATCGAACGGGCCGACCCGCACCCGATAGACCATCCGGCCGCCTTGCTCGCGCTCGCTCAGCCTGCTCTGGACTCCGAGCATTGCCAGCTTCGCGCGCTGCTGCTCGGCATCTTCGGTACGAGAGTAAGCGCCGGCTTGCACGAAATACATGAATGGCGAGCTGGAGAGCGTCGTGGCAGGCGCGGGTCGGACGCCCGCCGTCTGGGGCGCCGGCGCGCTGGCCGCGGCCCGGGACGGGCGCGTCGCCTCGGGCGGGGCCGGCAGCGAGGGATCGATCACGGTCGGGGCGACGAGCGTCGGGCGACTCGGCGACGGCGTGCTCGCCTCGGCGCCGGCCGCGGACGCGGCGCCGGCTGGGTTGCGGCCGGCCAGGGCGCTGTTCGGGTCCCAGTTGCGATTGCGCTCGGTCTCGGCCGCATCCTGCGCCTGCGTGCGCGAAGGCACCTTGTTGATGAAGGGAATGGGCGCCTTCGTCACGTAGAGAGCGACGCCGAGCGCACCCGCCAGGCCGATCAGCAGGCCGACCACCAGGCCGATGAAGAAGCCGCCGCGCTGGCGGGCGGCCGATCGAAGGGGTTTCATTCTGGAGCGGTCTCCCTGTTCATTTTTTCCGGTGCGCTCACGCCGAGCGTGGCGAGCGCGTTGCGAATGACCTGGCGGGTCGCCGCAAGCAGCGCGAGCCGGGCCCGTGCGAGGGCGGCGTCGTCGACGAGGAATCGCTCGGCGCCGTAGTAGCTGTGGAACGCGGCGGCGAGCTCGCGCAGGTAGAAGGCGACTTCGTGCGGCGCCAGCCCGGCGGCGGCGGACGCGAGCATCGGGCCGTAGTCGGCGAGCTTTCGCATCAGCGCGACCTCGCTCGTCGCCTCGAGCCGCGACAGGTCGGCGCCGGCCAGGCCGGCCGCGTCGCCGCCCTGCGCCGCGTACTGCTCGAGCACCGAGCAGATCCGCGCGTGGGCGTACTGGACGTAGAAGACCGGGTTCTCGTCGTTCTGCTTGAGCGCGAGGTCGACGTCGAAGGTGAACTCGGTGTCGGCCTTCCTGCTCAGCATGAAGAAGCGGACGGCGTCGCGGCTGGTCCAGTCGATCAGGTCGCGCAGCGTCACGTACTGGCCGGCGCGCTTGGAGATCTTCACCTCCTGGCCGGCGCGCTCGACCCGCACCATCGTGTTGAGCACGTACTCCGGATAGCGCGCCGGGACGCCTGCTGCGGCCGCCTGCAGGCCGGCGCGAACGCGTGCGATCGTGCCGTGATGATCGGTGCCCTGGATGTTGATCGCCTTCGTGAAGCCGCGCTCGAACTTGGCCAGGTGGTACGCGACGTCGGGCACGAAATAGGTGAACGTGCCGTCGGACTTGCGCATGACGCGGTCCTTGTCGTCGCCGTAGTCGGTGGTGCGCAGCCAGAGCGCGCCGTCC
>JBBSBZ010000176.1:0-7195 GCA_038250795.1 Burkholderiales bacterium
AACACGATGATCGACACCCTGCTCGCGCAGATGCACCGGCTGCGGCCGCCGCCGGTCTGGCAGTCGGCGCGGCTCGCCCCGGGTGGCTACTTCGTGATGACGCTGCACCGGCCGGCGAACGTCGATTCGCCGGCATCGTTCGCGGCGCTGCTCGACGCCATTGCCGCGGCGACGCGCGGCCTGCCGGTGATCTTCCCCGCGCACCCGCGCACCGCCAAGACACTGGCGCAGATCGGCGAGCGTGCGGCGAACCTGATCGTCGTCGAGGCGCAGCCCTACCTCGAGTTCAACTATCTCGTGCAGCATGCCAAGGCGGTGATCACCGACTCGGGCGGCGTCACCGAGGAAACGACGGTCCTCGGCGTTCCGTGCATCACGCTGCGCGACAGCACCGAGCGTCCGGAAACGGTGACGATCGGCACGAACGAGCTGATCGGCACCGACCCGGCGCACCTGGCGCCTGCGCTCGACCGGCTGTTCGCCGGCGGGTGGAAGAAGGGTGGCATCCCGCCGCTCTGGGACGGGCAGACCGGGACACGGATCGTCGCCGTGCTCGAGCGTCTCCTCGCCCCGGGCGCGCGCTCGTGACCGGTCTCGGCACCTACTGGCGCACGCTCCGCCACCTCAAGCCGGCGCAGATCGTCGACCGCGTCGCGTTCAGGCTGCGACGGCCGCGCATCGACCTCCGGCCGGCACCGCCGAAGCGCGATCGAGGCACGGCATGGCAGATTCCCGCCCACCGCGCGCCGAGCCTCGACGCCTCGATGACCTTCGATCTCCTCGGCGCGCGGCACGCGCTCGCGGAGGTCGGCTGGAACGGGCCGGGCGTCGAGCGGCTCTGGCGCTATCACCAGCATTACTTCGACGACCTCAACGCCGAGGGCGCGTCCGAGCGGCGCGCGCTCCACGGCGCGCTGATCACGCAGTGGCTCGCGGCCAACCCGCCCGGCAGCGGCGCCGGCTGGGAGCCGTATCCGCTCTCGCTGCGCATCGTCAACTGGATCAAGTGGCTCGCCGCTGGCAATGAAGGCTCGGCGGCGATGATCGACAGCCTCGCCGTGCAGGCGCGCTGGCTGACGCGTCGCCTGGAGACGCATCTTCTCGGCAATCATTTGTTCGCCAACGCGAAGGCGCTCGTCTTCGCAGGCCTCTATTTCGCCAACGCGGAGGCCGACTCCTGGCGGCGCATCGGCACGCGGCTGCTCGCCCGCGAGCTCCCCGAGCAGATCCTCCACGACGGCGGGCAGTTCGAGCGCAGCCCGATGTACCACGCGCTCGCCCTCGAGGACGTCCTCGACCTCCTCGATGCGATCGCGGCCTGGCCGAGCGGCGACGCGCAAGTCGCGGCGCTGCGCAGTGCCCTCGCGGCGCGGGTGCCGTCGATGCTGCGCTGGCTGCGCGCGATGACCCATCCCGACGGCACGCTCGGCCGCTTCAACGACTGCGCCGACGGTATCGCACCGCCGAATGACGAGCTGTTCGGCCTCGCCGCCGCGCTCGGCTTCGACGCCGCGCGCGATGACGCCGACGGAGGCGTGCTCGTCCTCCCCGAGAGCGGCTACGTGCGCGTCGAAAGCGGTCCGGTCGTCGCTCTGCTCGATGTCGCGCCTATCGGCCCCGACTACCTTCCCGGCCACGCGCACGCCGACACGCTCTCGTTCGAGCTCTCTCTGTCCGGCCGCCGGCTCGTCGTCAACGGCGGCACGTCGTGCTATGGCGACGGGCCGCAGCGCCGGCGCGAGCGCGCCACGGCGGCGCACAGCACGGTCGAGGTCGAAGGCGCCGACTCTTCGGAGGTCTGGGCCGGCTTTCGGGTCGGCCGGCGCGCCCGGGTGTCCGCACCGCGCATCGAGCGGAGCGAGGCATCGATCCGCGTCGAGGGCTCGCACGACGGCTACGCGCACCTCGCCGGCGCGCCGGTGCATCGGCGCTCGTGGCGCTTCGACGCCGCCGGCCTCGTCGTCGAAGACGCCCTGAGCGATACCGACGCTGTGGCCGTGGCGCGCTTCCACCTCGCCCCCGGGCTGGCGATCGCCGCCGCCGGCGGCGGGCGATGGCGGATCAGCCGCGGCGGCGCGCTCGTCGCCGAGGTCGACACCGGCGGCGCCGACGCCCGCGTCGAGGCCTCGTTCCACGCTCCGCGCTTCGGCGTCGTCGAGCCGACCACGTGCCTTGCGATCGGCCTAGCGCGTGGCGGCGCGGCGACGCGCTGGACGTGGGCGCGCTGACCTCATGCACATCCTCTTTCTCAGCGACAACTTCCCGCCCGAGGTCAACGCACCCGCAAGCCGGACGCACGAACACTGCAAGGCGTGGGTGGGGGCGGGTCACGAGGTCACCGTCGTGACCTGCGCCCCGAACTTCCCGAAGGGTGCCGTCTTCGCCGGCTACCGAAACGCAGCGTGGCAGGAGGAGCGGATCGACGGCATCCGGGTCGTCCGCGTCTGGTCGTACATCACCGCCAACGAAGGCTTCGCGCGCCGCGTGCTCGACTACCTGAGCTTCATGGTCTCGGCATCGCTCGCTGCGCTTTTCGTCCGGCGCGTCGACGTCATCGTCGGCACGTCGCCGCAGTTCTTCACCGCGTGCGCGGCATGCTTCGTCGGCGCGGTCAAGCGCCGGCCCTGGGTGTTCGAGCTGCGAGACCTCTGGCCCGAATCGATCAAGGCGGTCGGCGCGATGAAGGATTCACGCCTGCTGCGCGCGCTCGAGCGGCTCGAGCTGTTCCTCTATCGTCGCGCGGCGCGGATCGTCTCGGTGACCCACTCGTTTCGTGACAACCTCGGCGCTCGCGGCATCGACCCGGGCAAGATCGCAGTCATCACGAACGGCGTCGACATCACCAGGTTCTCGCCGCGCCCCAAGGACGAGGAACTCGTTCACCAGCTCGGCCTGGAAGGCCAGTTCATCGCCGGCTACGTTGGCACGCACGGCATGGCGCACGGCCTCGAGACGCTGCTGGAAGCCGCGCACGCGCTGCGCGACGACCCCGGCGTGCGCATCCTCCTGCTCGGGGACGGCGCGAGAAAACAGGCGCTGGTGGACAGCGCACGCAAGCTCGGTCTCGACAACGTCGTCTTCGTCGACTCAGTGTCCAAGGGCGAGGTCGCGCGCTACTGGTCGCTGCTCGACGTGGCGATCATCCACCTCAAACGTACGCCGCTGTTCGAGACCGTGATCCCGTCGAAGCTTTTCGAATGCATGGGGATGGGCCTGCCGGTGCTGCACGGGGTCGCCGGTGAATCGGCTGGGATCGTCGAGCGCGAGCAGGTTGGCTGGGTGTTCGAGCCGGAGAACGCGGCGGCGCTCGTCGCGCAGGTGCGCCGGCTGCGCGCCGACCCCGGCACGCTCGTGGCCTGCCGGGCGCGCTGCCTGGCCGCGGCGCAGCGCTACGACCGCAACGCGCTCGCGCTGTCGATGCTGGGCGAGCTCGAACGCGTCGTCGCTCGCCTCCGTCGCTGACGAGCCGCGCTCAAAGGCGCCAAACGCGCAGGCCCGCTGCGCGCAGCGCGTCGGCGTCGAAGCCGGCCTTGACGTCGACGAAGCAGCCGCCCGAGACCAGTTTGGCGGATATCTGCTCGGTGCTCAGGCGCCGATACTCCGCGTGGGCGACGGCGGCGATCAACGCGCCCGCGCGCGGCAGGTCGTCCCACGCCGTCAGGGCAATACCGTATTCCACCTCGGCCTCCGCCGGGTCGCCCTGCGGGTCGTGCACCGAGACGTCGACGCCGTAGCTCTTCAGCTCCTCGACGATGTCGACCACCTTGCTGTTGCGCAGGTCGGCGCAGTCTTCCTTGAAGGTCAGTCCGAGGACAGTGACCTTGGCGCCGCGGATCTGCTGACCGGCAGCGATCATCTGCTTGACGGTCTGCTCGGCGACGTACTTGCCCATGCCGTCGTTGATGCGCCGGCCGGCGAGGATCACCTGCGGGTGGTAGCCGAGCATCTCGGCCTTGTGCGTCAGGTAGTACGGATCGACACCGATGCAGTGTCCGCCGACGAGGCCCGGCTTGAAGCGAAGGAAGTTCCATTTCGTCCCGGCCGCCTCGAGCACCTCGGAAGTGTCGATGCCGACCTTGTCGAAAATGATCGCCAGTTCGTTCATGAGGGCGATGTTGAGGTCGCGCTGGGTGTTCTCGATCACCTTGCACGCCTCGGCTGCCTTGATGCTCGAGCAGCGATGCACGCCCGGCGCGACGACGCGCTCGTAGAGGCGTGCCACCTTATCGAGCGTGTCGGCGCTGTCGCCGGCGACGACCTTGACGACGTTGGTGAGCATGTGCTCGCGGTCGCCCGGATTGATCCGCTCGGGGCTGTAGCCGACGAAGAAATCGCGCTTCCAGGTACGCCCCGAAGACCGCTCGAGGACCGGGACGCAGATCTCCTCGGTCGCGCCGGGGTAGACCGTCGATTCGTAGATGACGACGGCGCCTTGCTTCAGGTGCGGTCCGATGGTGCGACTTGCGCCGATCAGCGGACCGAAGTCGGGGATGTGGGCGGCGTCGACCGGCGTCGGCACCGCGACGAGGATGTAGTCGGCCTCGCGCAGCCGAGCCGGGTCGCTGGTGTACTCCGCGTGGATGGCGAGGGCCATGTCGGCGTCGCTGATTTCACGCGACGGATCGACGCCGGCGCGGCAGCGCGCCACCTTGTCCTCGAGGATGTCGAAGCCGATCGTCTTGCCGAGCTTGCCGAATTCGACGACGAGAGGCAACCCTACATATCCCAGACCGATGACAGCGACAACGCTCACTTCGAGTACCGGCGAGCCGGCTCCGACAAAGGAAATGCCGGCGACCCGATCGTCGACAGGTCCGGGCCTTCGCGCCCGGCCGGCAAAGCTCGCGATTCTAAGGTGCCACCGCGCGCCTCCGGCCTCTGTCAGCGCAGGGGGCCGATAGCTTCTGCTGTCTGCGGGCAGCCATCACAATAGCGGCGCCGCAATGCCGCCCATGCCGTTCTTCATCGTCTCTTTCCTGGCCTCGTTGATCGCGACGCTGCTGGTCGTTCGATCGTCATCGCTCCATTCGTGGCTGTCGGCGGATCACGACTTCTCGGGACCCCAGAAGTTCCACACTCACGCCGTGCCGCGCATCGGGGGCGTCGGCGTCATCATCGCGATGGCCGTGGCGGGCGTTTTCGACTACTTCATGCGCGCCGGCGCGTCGCCCTATTTCTGGCTGTTCCTGGCCTGTGCGCTGCCGGCATTCCTGGCCGGCATCGCCGAGGACCTGACCAAGAAGGTCGCAGCGCGCTGGCGTCTGCTGGCGACCTGCGTCTCGGCGGCCCTGGCGATCTGGCTGCTCGGCGGGTTGATCGTGCGCACCGACATCCCGGGGATCGACCAACTGATCACGATGGCGCCTTTCGCGGTGGCTCTGACCCTGCTGTGCGTGACCGGCGTCGCCAACGCGATCAACATCATCGACGGTTTCAACGGCCTGGCGTCGATGTGCGTGATGATGATGCTGCTCGGCATCGCCTACGTCGCCTTCCAGACCGGCGACCAGTTCGTCGCGAGCACGGCGCTCACCGCCGCGGGCGCGGTGTTCGGCTTCTTCGTCTGGAACTATCCCGCCGGCATGATCTTCCTGGGCGACGGCGGTGCCTACTTCATCGGTTTCGTGCTCGCCGAGCTCAGCGTCCTGCTCCTCGGTCGCAACGCCGTCGTCTCGCCGATCTTTCCACTCCTCCTGTGTGCGTATCCGATCTTCGAGACGGTGTTCACCATGTACCGTCGGCGCGTGCTGCGCGGCGTCGCCACCGCGCAGCCCGACGGCATTCACCTGCACACGCTCATCCATCGCCGTCTCATCCGGCTCAACTTCGGCGCGACCCTCAACGACCGACGCCGGATGACGCGCAACTCGATGACCTCTCCGTACCTCTGGCTACTGTGCCTCTCGTCGATCATCCCGAGCGTGCTGTGGTGGGACAGCACCCGCATCCTCGCGGTCTTCCTGCTGCTGTTCATCACGTCGTACATCTTTCTCTACTGGCGGATCGTCCGCTTCCGCACTCCCCGCTGGCTCGGCGTGCGCCGCTAGTCGACCTCTGCTGCCCGGACATGACCCAACCTTCGCCCGACGACAACGCCCTGATCGCCGAGCGCCGCGACAAGCTAGCGGCGATACGCGCTCGCGGCGTCGCCTTCCCGAACGACTTCAAGCCCAAGGACCGCGCCGCCGAGCTCTCGCGCCGGCACGGCCACCTCGACAACGAGACGCTCGAGCCGATGGGCGTCGCCGCCTCGATTGCCGGTCGGCTGATGTTGAAGCGCGTGATGGGCAAGGCCAGCTTTGCGACGGTGCAGGATGCGACCGGCCGGATCCAGCTGCGCGTCAGCGTCGACGCGATCGGCGACGAGGAATATGCGACGTTCAAGCACTTCGACCTCGGCGACATCGTCGGCGCCGAAGGCACGCTCTTCAAGACCAAGACCGGTGAGCTCACGGTCAAGGTGGAGAAACTGCGCCTGCTCACCAAAAGCCTGCGCCCGTTGCCGGACAAGTTCCACGGCCTCGCCGACGCCGAAGACAAGTACCGGCAGCGCTACGTCGACCTCATCACCGACGAGACGGCACGCGCACGGTTTGCGGCGCGCAGCAAGACGCTGTCGTCGATTCGGCGCTTCATGGTCGAGCACGGCTTCATGGAAGTCGAGACGCCGATGCTGCATCCCATCCCCGGCGGCGCGAATGCGAAGCCGTTCGTCACTCACCACAACGCGCTCGACCAGCAGATGTTCCTGCGCATCGCGCCCGAGCTCTATCTGAAGCGGCTCATCGTCGGCGGCTTCGAGCGGGTGTTCGAGATCAACCGGAGCTTTCGCAACGAAGGAATCTCGGTCCGGCACAACCCCGAATTCACGATGATGGAGTTCTACGCCGCGTACTGGAACCACCACGACCTGATGGACTTCACCGAGGAGGTGCTGCGCCACGCCGCGCGCGAGGCCGCGGGCTCGGCACGCCTGACCTATGCGGGCAAGGACGTCGACCTGGAATCGCGGTTCGCGCGCCTGACGGTCAAGGAAGCGCTCGTGCTTCACGCGGGCCTGAGCGAGTTGGAGGCGGCGGATGCCACCGGACTGCGCGCGAAGCTGGCGTCTCTGGGCGAGAAGGCGCCAGCGCACTGGACGCTGCCGGAGCTGCAGTTCGGCATGTTCGAGGCCGCCGTCGAGTCGCAGCTCTGG
>JBBSBZ010000177.1:0-7175 GCA_038250795.1 Burkholderiales bacterium
GGCCGTCCAGCTCGACCTCGACCGGCGACCTCTCGCTGCCGTGGCGCAAGGCGTTGCCGATCAGGTTCGATGCCACCTGCGCGAGCCGGTCGCCGTCCCATTCGCCGTCGAAGCGACCCTCGGCCCGCCAAGTGACCTGCCGATCCGGATTGGCTGCGCCGCACTCCTCGGCGACGCGGTGCAGCGGCGCCTCCAGGTCGCCCTCGACACGGCGAACGACGATCCCGCCGCCGATTCGCGCACGCGCCAGGTCGAGCATGTCCTCGATCATGCGGCTCATGCTCTTGGCGCTGGCGACGGCGCGGCCGGCGAGCCGGCGCACGCCCTCGTCGCTGCTCTTGCGCTCGATGACCATCGACCCCATGACGATGGCCGACAGCGGCCCGCGCAGATCGTGGCCGAGCATCGCCGTGAACAGCTCGTTCATGCGCAATGTCTCGCTGCGCTCGCGCAGCTCTTCGGCGAGCTGGAGGCTTTGCCGGTGCAGCTGGAAGAAGACGCGCGCCTTGCTCCTGAGCACGTGCGGCTCGATCGGCTTCAGCAGGAAGTCGACCGCGCCGCTTTCGTAGCCCTTGAAGATGCGGCGCTGGTCGCCCAGCCCGGCGGTGACGAAGATGATCGGTACGTGCCGCGTGCGCTCGCTGCCGCGCATCAGCTCGGCCAGCTCGAACCCGTCCATCTCCGGCATCTGCACGTCGAGGAACGCCAGGCCGATGGCATGGGCCAGCAGCAGCTCGAGCGCCTCCGCACCCGAACGGGCGCGAAGAACCTCGACGCCCGGTTCGGCGAGCAGGGCCTCGAGGGCGATCAGGTTTTCCTCGAGGTCGTCGACGATCAGGCACTTGATGGTGGGCGATCCGCTCATCGGCGACTCTCCTTGGCACGCGATGTGCCGGGCAGGCGCGGCCCCGGGCCTGGCTTGGCTGCCGCTCCGGTCGGCGACAACGTCGACAAAAGGGCGGCGATCTCGTCGAGCGAGAGGACATGCGTCGGCGTGATCAGGCGCAGCGCCGAAGCCGGCATCAGCGAAGCCTGCGCGCTCTCGGGTTGCTGAACGACGGTGATGGCGCCGGCGCGATGCGCGGCCGCCGCGCCTTCGGCGCCGTCCTGGTTGGCCCCGGTGAGGAGGATCGCCAGCAGGCGCGGGCCGTACACGTCCGCGGCGGACTGGAAGAGGACGTCGATCGACGGCCGCGAGTAGTGCACCGGCTCGTCGGCCGACATCGACAGCCGCGGCCCGACGTCGACGAGCAGGTGGTAGTCGGGCGCCGCGAGAAAGACGGTGCCCGGCTCGACCGGCTCCTTGTCCTGGGCTTCACGGACGGGGCGCGCGCACTTCGGCTGGAAGATGTCGACCAGGAGGCTCGGTCGCTCGCGCGGCAGGTGCAGCACCACGAGCACGGCGGCCTGCAGGTCGTGTGGAAGCGCCGGCAGGAGGCCGCACAGCGCCTCGACCCCGCCGGCCGAGGCGCCGATGACGATCGCGTCGATTCGCGCCGCCTCGAGCGTTGCCGCCGTCATGCGTCGGCCGCCTTGCGATAGATCCGCTCCTTCGCCACGAGGTCCTCGAAGACCGCCGCCTGCGACGAGAAGCGCACCGATTCCTTCGATCCGATGCCGAGAAAGCCGCGCCGGCAGAGCGACTGGCCGAAGAGCGCGAGGGCGCGATCCTGGAGCGCCCGGTCGAAGTAGATCAGGACGTTGCGGCACGAGATCAGCTGCACTTCGGCGAAGACGCTGTCGGTGGCCAGGCTGTGGTCGGAAAAGACCATGTGCCTTCTCAGAGACTTGTCGATCACGGCGCGATCGTAGGCCGCCCGGTAATGCTCGGAGAGCGAGCCGTGGCCGCCTGCGCGGCGATGGTTCTCCGTGAACGCCGCCATCCGCGACGCGTCGTAGACGCCTGCCTCGGCCTGCTTCAGCGCCAGCGGGTTGATGTCGGTGGCGTAGATGAGCGTGCGCTCGAGCAGGCCCTCTTCCTTCAGGAGGATGGCGAAGGAATAGGCTTCCTCGCCGGCGCTGCAGCCGGCCACCCAGACCTTCAACGACGGATAGGTTCGCAGCAGCGGCACGACCGACTCGCGCATCGCCAGGAAATAGTGCGGGTCGCGGAACATCTCGCTCACCTGGACGGTGAGGAAGTCGAGCAGTCGCGGGAAGATCTTGGCCTCGTGCAGGACGCGGTCCTGCAGCTGCGAAAGCGTCGCGCAGCCGAAGTGGCTCATCGCCGCGAGCAGCCTGCGCTTCATCGACGCGCCGGCGTAGGCGCGAAAGTCGTAGTGGTACTTGAGGAAGACCGCGTCGACGAAGAGCCGTCGCTCGATCTCGAAGTCGCGCGCGGACCCTTCGGTCGCGGCTACTTCGGCATCCATACGCGCACCAGGGACAGCAGCTTCTCGACGTCGAGCGGCTTGGCGATGTAGTCGTTGGCGCCCGCCGACAGGCACTTCTCCTGGTCGTCCTTCATCGCCTTGGCGGTGAGGGCGATGATCGGCAGCTTCTTCCACTCGGCGCGCTTCCTGATCTCGCGCATCGCCGTGTAGCCGTCCATCTCCGGCATCATGATGTCCATCAGCACGAGGTCGATCGCGACGTCGGAGCCGGCGGCGCTGCGCTCGAGTGCCTCGATCGCCTCGCGCCCGTTGCGCGCGATGGCGACGACGACGCCCTTGGGCTCGAGCACGCTCGAGAGCGCGAAGATGTTGCGCACGTCGTCCTCGACCACCAGGATGCGCCGGCCCTCGAGGGTCGACTCGCGGTTGCGCGACTCGCGCAGCATGCGCTGCTGGTCGGCCGGCAGGTTCGACTCCACCTGATGAAGGAAGAGGGTCACCTCGTCGAGCAGCCGTTCCGGCGAGCGCGCGTCCTTGACGATGATCGACTTCGAGTGGCGTCGCAACGCATGCTCCTCGTCGCGGCTGAGGTTGCGCCCGGTGTAGACGATCACCGGCGGGAACGAGACGTCGTCGCGCGCGGCCATCGTCTCGAGCAGCGCGTCGCCGCTCAGGTCGGGCAGGTTGAGGTCCATGACGACGCAGTCGAAGGTCGACTGCTGCAGCTTCGTGAGCGCCTCGGCCGCGCTTCGAACGCCGACGATGCGCACGTCCTCGTGCTCGAGGAGGCGGGTGATGCTCTCGAGCTGGCGCGAGTCGTCCTCGACGACGAGCACCTGTCGCAATCGCTGCATGAACTTCGACTCGAGCACCTTCAGTGCCGTCACGAGCTCTTCGCGCTTGACCGGCTTCAGCGCGTAGCCGACGGCGCCGCGCTCGAGCGCCTCGCGGCTGTAGTCGGCGACCGAGGCGACATGCACGGGAATGTGGCGGGTGTGCGGATTGCGCTTGAGCTGGTCGAGCACGCCGAGGCCGGAGTGGTCGGGCAGGTTCATGTCGAGCAGGATCGCGCTCGGCCGATAGGTCGAGGCCGCGGCCAGCCCCTCGCCGGCGCTGTGCGTGACGACGCACTGGAAGTCCATCTCGTGGGCGAGGTCGCGCAGGATGTCGGCGAAGCGCACGTCGTCCTCGATCACGAGGATCAGGCGGGCGCCGGGCCGAAGCGCGTCTCGGTCGTCGTCGAACTCGCGCTCCGGCGGCTGGTAGGCAGCACGCGGAGCGACCGCCGGCAACGACGGCAAGGTCGGCCGCAGCGGAGTCGCAGGCCGGCTCGGCGCCCGCGCCGACGGGCGGTCGGCGCGGTGCTTCGGCGCCGCCACGTGGCGGACCGGCAGCGTCAGCGTGAACGTGCTGCCCTCGCCCGGCGCGCTCGCGAGCGCGATGTCGCCGCCGAGCAGGTGGGCCAGGTCGCGCGAGATCGACAGGCCCAGGCCGGTGCCGCCGTACTTGCGATGGGTGCTGCCGTCGGCCTGGCGGAAGGCCTCGAAGATCACGTCGTGGTGCGCCGGGTCGATGCCGACGCCGGTGTCGCGCACCGCGAACGACAGGCTGCCTTCACCGGCCGCGAAGACACGCAGCGAGACTTCGCCCTTCTCGGTGAACTTGAGGGCGTTGGCGATCAGGTTGCGCAGGATCTGCGCCAGCCGATGCGGATCGGTCTCGAGCGTGGCCGGCGCGCCCGGATCGACCGTCGCCGTGAAGCGCAGCTTGCGCTGTGCCGCCATGGGCTCGAATGTCTGGCGGAGCGCGTCGACGACGCGCACGACGGTCACCGGCTCGGCCGACACCTCGACCTGGCCGGCCTCGATCTTCGAGAGGTCGAGGATGTCGTTGATGAGGGTGAGCAGGTCGTTGCCCGCCGACGAGATGGTCTGCGCGAACTTCACCTGCTCGGCGCTGAGATTGCCGTGCTTGTTGTCGGCGAGCAGCTTGGCAAGGATCAGCGTCGAGTTGAGCGGGGTGCGCAGCTCGTGGCTCATGTTGGCGAGGAACTCGCTCTTCACCTGGTTCGACCGCTCGAGCTCACCGGCGCGCTCGCCGAGCGCGGCCTGCGCCGAGGACAGGGCGTCGTTCTGCCGCTCCAGCATCTCGGCCTGGCTCGAGAGCTGCGAGTTGGTCTGCTCCAGCTCGGCCTGCTGCGATTCGAGCATCGCCTGCGACTCCTGCAGGACACGTCCGCGCTCCTCGAGCTCCTCGTTGTTGACGCGCAGCTCCTCCTGCTGGGTCTGCAGCTCCTCGGCCTGGCCCTGCGTTTCCTCGAGCAGCTCCTGCACTCGCTGGCGGTGCTTCGCGGTGCGCAGGGCGCCGCCGAGCGTCTCGGCCATCAGGCCGAGCAGTTCCTCGTCGCTGTCGTCGAGCGTGCGCAGGAAGCCGAGCTCGACGACGCCGTGGACGACGCCGTCGGCGCGCGCCGGCGCGATCAGCAGCTCGCGAGACGGCGCCGAGCCGGTCGCCGAGGCGACACGAAGGTAGTCGGCGGGCACGTCGGCCACGCGCAGCAGCTGGCCGTTCTTGGCGACCTGACCGAGCAGGCCGGCGCCCGCGCCGGTGGGCTCGGCGTCGGCCGCACCGTCGAGCGCGTAGGCGGCGATGCGTCGCAGCGCACCGCCCTCGTCGGTGGCGTAGAGCGCGCCGACGCGAGCATGCAGGTACTCGGCGAGGTAGGCGAGGACGGTGTCCGCCTGGACCTGCAGGCGCGTGCTTGCCGTGATCGCGCCGGCGAGCCCGACCTGTCCTTCGCGCAGCCACTCCTGGCGCTTCTGGGCGCGGTAGTCGCGCGAGGCCTGAGCCGCCGCCACGAGGATCAGCACCAGCAGGATCAGCGAGCCGCCGACGTTGACGGCGGCGCTGAAGCGGGTCGTGTCCTGCCACTCGAGCTGGCGATCGTCGAGCACGGCGCGCTCGTCTCGAAGCAGGCTCTCGGTCGAGCTGCGCACCTGGTCCATCGCCTGCTTGCCGCGATCGGTCTGCATGATGGCGAGCGCTGCCTCGGCGTGGCCGGCCCGGCGCAGCTGGATCGTCTCGGCGAGCTCGGCCATCCTGTCGCGTGTCGCGGCGGCGAGCGAGTCGATTCGCTGACGCGCGCGCGGATCGTGGCCGGCACGCTCGCGCAGCCGGGCCATCACGTCGGGCAGGCGGGACAACGCCGCGTTGTAGGGCTCGAGGTAGCGCTCGGCGCCCGTCAGGAGGTAGCCGCGCTCGCCGGTCTCGGCATCCTTGACCGTGGCGAGCAGGGCCTGTGCCTGCGAGATCAGGTCGAGCGATTGGGTCACCCGGCCGGCCGCGTTGGAGCGCTCGGAGAGCGAGCGGTAGGACATGAACCCGACCAACACGGCGGCCACGAAGGCGGCCGCGAAGCCTGCGAAGGTGCCGAGCGGCAACGCGAACAGGCCACGCGCACGTGGCAATCCAGGTCGGGAAGGGTCGGTCACTTGCGCTCGCGCTCGAAGAGGGTCGAACGATCTTAGGGGATGGATCAATGCCCGCCCGGGCAACGGGCGCGCCCGGGACGAGAGGCGCGATCGTGTCCCCCTCACTTGTGCGACAGTGGTCCTATGGGCGAACCCGAGCTGGCCGAGACACGCGCCTGGGTCGAGCGTGCCGTGATCGGCCTGCAGCTCTGCCCCTTCGCGCGCGCGCCGCAGGCCAAGGGGCGCGTGCGCTACGCGCTCAGCGGCGCGGCCGATCCGCAGGCGCTGATGGCCGATCTCGTCGGCGAACTCGAGCGGCTCGCGGGCGCGTCGCCCGCGCGCATCGAGACCACGCTGCTCGTCCACCCGCGCGTCCTCGCCGACTTCGACGACTACAACGAGTTCCTCGGCCTCGCCGAGGCGGCGCTCGCCGCGCTCGACCTCGAGGGCGTGATCCAGATCGCGAGCTTCCATCCCGACTACCGCTTCGCCGGCAGTGCTGCCGACGACATCGCCAACGCCACCAACCGCTCGCCGTTTCCCACGCTGCACCTGCTGCGCGAGGAGAGCATCGCGCGCGCGCTTGCGACGTTCGCCGAGCCGGAATCGATCTACGAGACCAACATCAGGACGATGGAGCGGCTCGGAAGCGCCGGCTGGGAAGCGTTGCGCCGGGCCTGCCGCGACGACGCCGGCGCCGCTCGAGAGGGCGACTGAGAGGTCAGGTCGCCGGCTCGAGCGGACGCAGGCCTTCGAGCAGCGTCGGGATGAGCTCGCTCACCGTCGGGTGGATATGGACGGCGTTCTGCACGACCTTGTACGAGGCGTCCGCCGCCATGACGTCGAGCAGCGAGTGGACGACCTCGTCGCCCTCGATGCAGAGCAGCGACGCACCGAGGATGCGCTCGCTCCCGGCATCGACGAGCACCTTCATGAAGCCCTGCATCTCGTCGCGCTCCCGGGCGCGGCCGACGCGGGTCATCGGCATCACGCCGACCAGCGCAGGCTTGCCCCGCGCCCGCACCTCGGCCTCGCTCAGGCCCACCCGGCCGAGCGGCGGATCGATGAAGAGGGCGTAGGTCGGGATGCGATCGCTGACACGCCGCGTCGCGCCGAGGAGCAGGTTGTCGGCGACGATCTGGTAGTCGTTGTACGAGGTGTGGGTGAACGCGCCTCGCCCGTTGACGTCGCCGAGCGCCCAGACGCCGGGCGCGCTGGTGCGGAGCTCCTCGTCGACCGTGATGTAGCCGCGCCCGTCGACGGCGATGCCGGCCTTGTCGAGGCCGAGGTCGTCGGTGTTCGGCCGTCGGCCGACGGCGGCGAGCAGGTGGCTCGCCTCGATCTCGTGCGCCGTGCCGCCGGCGTCGAGCGA
>JBBSBZ010000178.1:0-7165 GCA_038250795.1 Burkholderiales bacterium
AACTCGAAGCCCTTGCCGGGCTCCTGCGGCTCGATCTTCAGGACGACGTGGCCGTACTGGCCCTTGCCGCCCGACTGGCGAACGAACTTGCCTTCGACATCGCTGACCGCCTTGCGAACGGTCTCGCGGTAGGCGACTTGGGGCTTGCCGACATTGGCCTCGACGCCGAACTCGCGCCTCATGCGGTCGACGATGATCTCGAGGTGGAGCTCGCCCATGCCGGAGATGATGGTCTGGCCGGACTCTTCATCGGTCTTGACGCGGAACGACGGGTCTTCCTGGGCCAGCCGGCCGAGGGCGATGCCCATCTTTTCCTGGTCGGCCTTGGTCTTCGGCTCGACGGCCTGCGAGATCACGGGCTCCGGGAACACCATTCTTTCCAGCGTGATGATCGAGCTCGGGTCGCACAGCGTCTCGCCCGTCGTCACGTCCTTCAGACCGACACAGGCGGCGATGTCGCCGGCCAGGATTTCCTTGATTTCCTCACGCTGGTTGGCGTGCATCTGCAGGATCCGCCCGATGCGCTCCTTCTTGCCGCGGATCGGGTTGTAGACCGAGTCGCCCGACTTCAGGATGCCCGAGTAGACGCGGACGAAGGTCAGCTGACCGACGTACGGATCGGTCATCAGCTTGAAGGCGAGCGCAGAGAACTTCTCGTCGTCGGCACGGCGGCGGGTGACCGGCTTGTCGTCGTCGTCGGTGCCCGGCACCGGCGGGATGTCGATCGGCGACGGCATGAAGTCGAGGACGGCGTCGAGCATGCGCTGCACGCCCTTGTTCTTGAAGGCGCTGCCGCAGAGCATGGGATGGATCTCGCCTGCGATCGTGCGCTGACGGATGCCGGCGATGATCTCCTCCTCGGTCAGCTCGCTCGACTCGAGGTACTTGTTCATCAGCTCTTCGTTGGCCTCCGCCGCAGCCTCGACCATCTGCTCACGCCACTTCTCGGCCTCCGCCTGCATCGCCGCCGGAATCTCTTCGTAGGTGAACTTCATGCCCTGGGACGCGTCGTCCCAGTAGATCGCCTTCATCTTGATGAGGTCGACGACGCCCTTGAAGTGATCTTCCGCGCCGATCGGCAGGGTGATGACGACCGGATTGGCCTTCAGCCGGTCGATCATCATCTGGCGCACGCGCAGGAAGTCGGCGCCCGTGCGGTCCATCTTGTTGACGAACGCCAGCCGCGGCACCTTGTACTTGTTGGCCTGGCGCCAGACGGTCTCGGACTGCGGCTGCACGCCGCCGACCGAGTCGTAGACCATGACGGCGCCGTCGAGCACGCGCATCGAGCGCTCGACCTCGATCGTGAAGTCGACGTGCCCGGGCGTGTCGATGATGTTGATCCGGTGCTCGGGGTGCGAGAAGTCCATCCCCTTCCAGAAGCAGGTGGTCGCCGCCGAGGTGATGGTGATGCCGCGCTCCTGCTCCTGCTCCATCCAGTCCATCGTCGCCGCGCCGTCGTGAACCTCGCCGATCTTGTGGTTCACACCCGTATAGAACAGGATGCGCTCGGTCGTCGTCGTCTTGCCGGCGTCGATGTGGGCCGAGATACCGATGTTCCGGTAGCGCTCGATGGGGGTCTTGCGGGACATGATCTGCTCCAGATGCGGGCTGCCCGTCCGGGATCGCCGGGAGGGCTCGGCCGGTCGAGGGACCGGCCGGAAAGCTTCAACTCAGGTGCGGCCTAGAACCTGAAGTGCGAGAAGGCCTTGTTGGCCTCGGCCATGCGGTGCACCTCGTCGCGCTTCTTCATCGCGCCGCCGCGGCCTTCGACCGCCTCGAGCAGCTCGTTCGCGAGCCGCTGCGCCATCGACTTCTCGCCGCGCTTCCTGGCCGATTCCTTCAGCCAGCGCATCGCCAGGGCGACGCGACGCACCGGACGCACCTCCACCGGCACCTGGTAGTTGGCGCCGCCGACGCGGCGCGACTTCACTTCGACCATCGGCTTGATGTTGTTCAAGGCGACGATGAAGATCTCGAGCGGGTCCTTGCCGGACTTCTTCTCGACTTGGTCGAGCGCGCCGTAGATGATCCGCTCGGCCACGGCCTTCTTGCCGGACTCCATGATCACGTTCATGAACTTGGACAGATCGACCGAGCCGAATTTCGGATCGGGGAGGATGTCCCGTTTGGGGACTTCGCGACGACGAGGCATTTACTCTTCCTTTTTCTTCAGTTGGCCGCGGGCGACGCCCGTGCCTCGAAGGGCCAGCAGACCCTTCACTTACTCGAACAGCCGGCCCCGGGAAGCCGGCTCCATTCGCTCGAGTCTTACGCCTTCTTCGGGCGCTTGGCGCCGTACTTGGAGCGGGACTGCTTGCGATCCTTGACGCCCTGCAGGTCGAGCGAGCCGCGAACGATGTGATAGCGCACGCCCGGCAGGTCCTTGACCCGGCCGCCGCGCACGAGCACGACGCTGTGCTCCTGCAGGTTGTGACCTTCGCCGCCGATGTACGAGATGATCTCGAAGCCGTTCGTCAGGCGCACCTTGGCGACCTTTCGCAGGGCCGAGTTCGGCTTCTTCGGCGTTGTCGTGTAGACGCGCGTGCAGACGCCGCGGCGCTGCGGGCCGCCCTGCAGGGCCGGCGACTTCGACTTGACGGTCTCGGTCTCGCGGCCGTGGCGAACGAGCTGATTGATCGTGGGCATAGAACTCGATTCGTTGCGAGGCGAAAGACGCCTCTGAAAATTCGACAATCGTGAGGCCGGGCGGCAGGCCACCGAACCGGAAGGCTGGAGCGGAACCCTGCATCGGCGGAGTCGCGCCTTACTCCGCCCCGGCCGCGTATATCCGGACGCAGAAAAGCCAATGATTGTATGCCGAGCGGCAAAGGCCCGCAAGGCACTGCCTGAGCCAGCGGAGACGGCCTGCCGCCACGCGCCGGCAGACGCAGGGCAGGGGCTTGCCACGGCGCTCGCCGCTGCGCCATGATGACGCTTCGCAGCAGCTCGGACGCCGATGACCTGTGCCCGATGCCAGGCCGAGATCCCTGCCGGCGCCCGGTTCTGCGCCGCCTGTGGTGCGCCGGTCGGCACGCCCTGCCTGCGCTGCGGTGAGCCGGTATTCGCGGGGCAGCGCTTTTGCGCCGGCTGTGGCACCGACGTCGCCCTGGCCGAAGGCATCGTCGGCCCAGCCGCGGCCCCGGCCCCGGCCCCGGCCGACGAAGGTGAACGCCGCCAGGCCACCGTCATGTTCTGCGATCTCAGCGGCTACACGGCGCTCAACGAGACCTTCGATCCGGAGGATGTCGAAGCGCTGATGGCCCGGGTCAAGTCGGACGCCAGCGCCGTCATCGAGCGTCACGGCGGCACGGTGAACCAGTTCGTCGGCGACGAGATCATGGCGTTGTTCGGCGTCCCGGTCGCGCACCGCGACGACGCGAGTGCGGCGATCGCGGCCGCGCTCGAGCTGCACGGCGCTGTCGATGCCTACCTGGCGACGCTCGATCCGGCCTTCGCCCGGAGTCTGGCGATGCACACCGGCATCGCCACCGGCCTGGTCGTGTCGAGACGCAGCGACGCGCGCGCCGGCGACTTCGCGCTCACCGGCGACGCCGTCAACACCGGCGCGCGCCTGCGCAGCGCCGCCGCGCCGCACGAGGTGCTCGTCTGCACGACGACATGGCAGCAGGTGGCGGACAGCTTCGACGCCGACGCGACGACGGCGCTCGCACTCAAGGGCAAGGACCAGTCGCTCGTCGCCTACCGAATCCGAGGCGCGCGACGCACACCGGCGAGCGCCGCGATCGCGCTGGTCGGACGTGACGAGGAGCTGGCCGAGTTCCGGGCCCTCGCCGAAGCCTGTGCGCAGCGCCGTCGCAGCCGCGTCGTCGTGGTGCGCGGCGATCCCGGCGTCGGCAAGTCCCGCCTCGTCGCCGAGTTCGTCGCGACGGCATGCGCCTTCGGCTTTTCCAGCCACCGCGCGACGGTTCTCGACTTCGGCGCAGAGACCGGTCGCGATGCGGTGCGCAGCCTCGCTCGCAGCATGCTCGGCGTCGACGGGGCGGCCGACGAGGCGGCGCGACGTACGGCGATCGAACGCGCCGGCGCGGACCGGCCGATGGGCGCCGAACGGCTGCTCTTCCTGCACGACCTCCTCGACGTCGCGCCCCCGGTCGAGCTGCGCGCACTGGCGGCGGCGATGAGCACGACCGCGCGCGAGCAGGGCTCGCTGCACGCGCTCTGCGAGACCGTCGGCGCGATCGGCGCGGCCGCGCCGCTGCTCCTGGTCGTCGAGGACATCCACTGGGCCGACGCCTGGACCCTCGAGCGCCTGGCCGCGCTCGCCGTCCTCGCCGCACGGCAACCCCTACTCCTCGTGATGACGACCCGATTCGCCGGTGACCCGAGCGCGGGTGCGTGGCGCACGGCACTGCACGGCGCACCCCTCATCGGCATCGATCTCGGGCCGCTGACGATCGACGACTCGCATCGGCTCGCCGCGCTCTCGTCGACGATGCCGGCCGCGCTCGTCGCCAGCTGCGTCGATCGCGCCGAGGGCAACCCGCTGTTCCTGCTCCAGCTTCTCCTCGACGCCGGCGCCGCGGCACAGACGAGCCTGCCCGGCTCGATCCAGGCGCTCGTGCACACCCGCATGGACCGCCTCGCCACCGACGACAAGGCGGCATTGCAGGCGGCGTCGGTGCTCGGCCAGCGCTACACGATCGAGGCGCTGCGCCACCTCCTGGACCGCCCGAACTACGACGGCGGGCGACTGGTCGAGAACTTCCTCGTCCGCGCCGACGGCGGCGAGTTCATGTTCTGCCACGCGCTGATCCGCGACGGCGCCTACGCGTCGCTGCTGCACAAGCGCAGGCGGAGCCTGCACACGCGCGCAGCCGAGTGGTTCGGCTCGCGCGACGACGTGCTCGCCGCCGAGCACTTCGATCGCGCCGACGATGCCCGTGCCTCGGCGTGCTACCTCGCGGCGGGCATCGCCCTGACGGAGCAGTTCCGTCACGCCGCCGCGCTTGCGCTGATCGAGCGCGGCCTCGCCCTCGCGGTGGCGCCCGAGACGCGCTTCGCGCTCCTGATGGCGCGTGGCCGGCTGCTCGTCGAGCTCGGCCGATCGGGCGACGCGATCGAGGCGGCGCGAGCGGCGCTCGACGCTGCTTCGGGTGCGGGCGAGCGCGCCCTGGCGCTGATCGCGATGGCTGCCGGCATGCGCCTCAACGACCGCATTGCCGAGGGCCTGGCCGCCCTCGAAGAGGCCGAGCCGCTGGCCGCCGCAGCCGCGCTGCCGCTCGAACTCTCGCGTCTGCATCATCTGCGCGGCAACCTGCTCTTCCCGCTCGGGCGCGACGTCGACTGCGTCCGCTCGCACGAGCTGGCGCTGCGCCACGCCCGCACGGCGGGATCGCTGCAGGCCGAAGCCGCGGCCCTGGGCGGGCTCGGCGACGGCTACTACCTGCAGGGCCGGATGCGGTCGGCGAACGAGCAGTTCGGCCAGTGCGTCGCGCTCGCCCGCGAGCATGGCTTCGGCAAGCTCGAGGTGGCGAACCTGTCGATGATCGGCTGGTCGGCGCTGCACCTGGCGCAGATCGCGGCGGCGATCGCCGTCGGCCACGAGGCGACGATGCTGGCAATGCGAGCGTCGCAGCCGCGCGCCGAGCTGATGGGAAGGGCCCTGGTCGCCTGGTGCCAGGGGCTGCTCCGCGGCGATCTGGACGAAGCCGAGCGCCAGAACGAGAAGGCGCTCGAGCTCGCCCGCGTGCTCGGCGCCCGGCGCTTCGAGGGGCAGATCCTCGGTGTCAACGCCATGATCGCCCTGCGCCGCGGCGACCGCGACCGGGCGCGCCGGAGCGCGGCCGAAGCGATCGCCGTGTGCCGCGAGCACGGCATGGGCCACATCGGGCCCTGGGTCCACGGCGTGTGTGCCCTCGTCGAGACCGATCCTGAGGCGCGCCTTCGCTGGCTGGAGCAGGGCGAGCAGCAGCTCGCCCTCGGCTGCGTCAGCCACAACCACGTGCAGCTGCGCGAGATCGCCATCGAGGCACGCCTCGAGGTCGGCGACGACGCTGGCGTGGAGCTCGAGTGCGCGCGGATCCGCGCCTACACGGCGCGGGAGCCGCTGGCGTTCAGCGAGTTCGTGATGTCGCGCGGCCTGGCGCTCGCGCGCTTCGGTCGCGGCGAGCGCGGCGGGCCGTTGGCCGCGGAGCTGGCGCGCCTGCGGTCCTCGGGAGCGACGATGGAGGCGAACACCTTCCTGCCGGCGCTCGACGCCGCGATCGCCGCATGCTGACGGCGAAGCACCCTGGGCGGGGCATCGTCCTCGACACCAACGCCGTCCTCGACTGGCTGTACTTCCGCGATCCCCGCTGCGCCGCGCTCGCCGAGGCCCTGGCCACGCACCGCGTGCACTGGCTCGCGAACGCGTCGATGCTCGACGAGCTCGAGGACGTGCTCGCTCGCGGCAGCCTCGCAGACCGATGGCCCGGCGGCGCAGCCTCGGTGCGCGACGGCTGGAAACGCTGGGCGACGATGGTCGAAGGCGACGCGCCGCCCGCCCCGCTGGCGCTGCGCTGCAGCGACGCCGACGACCAGAAGTTCATCGACCTGGCGCTCGACGTGCGCGCGGTCGCCCTGGTGAGCGCCGACCGTGCGGTGCTGCGGCTGGCGAGGCGCGCGAGCGCCTGGGGCCTGGCGATCACCACCGTCGAGCGCTGGACGATCGACCCGTTGGCAGCGCGCGTCGCGCTGACACGCGACTGAAAAAAAAGGGCGGCCCGCAGGCCGCCCTTCGATCGATGGGCCCGGACGGGCCGACAGCGCCTTACTCGGTCGCGGCCGTCACCGGGGCGGCAGCCGCGGCGGCATCGCTCGCCGCATCGACCTGCTGCAGTTGCACCGCCGCAAGCTCCTCGGCTTCCTGGACGGCGATGGCGCGACGCTCGGCGTCGTCCATCGCTTCCTTGGCCTTCCTCGCCTCGTGGAACGCCATGCCCGTTCCAGCCGGGATGAGCCGCCCGACGATGACGTTTTCCTTGAGGCCGCGGAGCTCGTCGCGCTTGCCCATGATCGCCGCCTCGGTGAGGACCCGGGTCGTTTCCTGGAACGACGCCGCCGAGATGAAGCTGTCGGTCGACAGCGACGCCTTGGTGATGCCGAGCAGGACGTCGATGTGCGTCGCCGGGAGCTTGCCCTCGGCCAGCATCTTGTCGTTCCT
>JBBSBZ010000179.1:0-7101 GCA_038250795.1 Burkholderiales bacterium
CCCCACCGATCCCTGGAACGAGGTCGACGGCGAGCGCGCGAGCGTGAAGAGCCACCACTTCGCCTTCGCCGACGCGAAGGTGCGCGAGGCGTTCGCCCTGCTCTGCGACCGCAAGAGCATGCAGGAGTTCGTCTACGGCCGAACCGGCCTGGCCGCATCGAACTTCCTGAGCCTGCCGGTCCGCTATCGATCGTCGAACACGAAGTGGGAGTTCAACCTCGTCAAGGCCAACGCTCTGCTCGACGGAGCGGGCTGGAAGCGGGGCGCCGACGGCGTCCGCGAGAAGGGCGGCAGGAAGCTGAAGCTCGTCTTCCAGACGTCCATCAACGGCACGCGCCAGAAGGAGCAGGCGATCGTCAAGCAGTCGGCGCAGAAGGCCGGCATCGAGATGGAGCTGAAGTCGGTCGCCGGCTCGGTCTTCTTCTCCACCGACGTCGGCAACCCCGACACCTTCGGGAAGTTTTGGGCCGACATGCAGATGTTCACCTGGATGTTCGGCTCGCAGGATCCGGCCAGTTCGATGCGCCAGTTCCTGACCTCCGAGCTCTCGCAGAAGGCCAACAAGTGGCAGAGCCGGAACAACAGCCGCTGGAGCAGCCCCGAATTCGACGCCTTGTTCGCTGCTGCCGCCTCCGAGCTCGAGCCGGTCAAGCGGGCGGCGCTCTTCATCCGCATGAATGACCTCGTCGTTGCCGGCGGCTGCGTGATCCCCCTCGTCAACCGGGCTCGCGTGCGCGGTGTGGCGAACAGGCTGGCGGTCGTCCAGTCGGTCTGGGACCTCGATTTCGCTTTCCTGCACGACTGGTACCGGGAAGCCTGATCCGGGCGCGACGACGTGGGCCGCTACTTCCTCCGCCGACTGCTGATCGCCTTGCCGAGCCTGCTCGGCATCAGCGTCGTGCTGTTCACGGTGCTCGCGCTCGCCCCCGGCGATCCGTTCGCCGAGATGGCGCTCAATCCGAACGTGCCGCCCGAGGTGCAGGCCAATCTGCGCCTCCAGTTCGGGCTCGACGACCCGGTCTGGCAGCGCTACTTCCGCTGGCTCTTCGCCATGGTGCACGGGGACTGGGGCTTTTCCTTCATCAGCCGGGTCAACGTCGACACCCTGATCTGGCAGCGCGTGCCGGTGACGCTCGCCGTGATCGGCGCCTCGCAGGTGCTGGCGCTCGCGATCGCCCTTCCGGTCGGCATCTACTCCGCCGCGCGGCCTTACTCGTGGTTCGACCGGATCGCCTCGACGCTCGCCTTCGTCGGCTTCTCGCTGCCGACCTTCTTCACCGGCCTGCTCCTGATCCTGCTCTTCTCGATCAAGCTCGACTGGCTGCCCTTCGTCTACCGCGCCGACCTCGCCGCCACAGGCTGGGCCTGGTGGTGGGCGCAGATCAAGCAGTCGATCATGCCGATCGCGGTGCTCGGCCTCTTCCAGGGCGCGGGCTGGACGCGCTACGTGCGCTCGGCCGTGCTCGACGTCATTCGCCTCGACTACGTGACCACGGCGCGCAGCAAGGGCCTGGCCGAGCGCACGGTGATCATGAAGCACGTCGTGCGCAACGCATTGATCCCGGTGGTGACGCTGGTCGCGCTCACCATGCCGCAGGTCTTCGGCGGCGCGATCGTCACCGAGCAGATCTTCCGCGTTCCCGGCATCGGCTCGCTCCTCATCGACGCCATCCTGCGCAACGACACGCCAGTGATCATGGCCGTGACCTTCGTGTTCTCGTGCCTCGTCATCCTCTTCAACCTGATTGCCGATCTCCTCTATGGCTGGCTCGACCCCCGCATCAGCTATCGATAGCGCGGCGATCGCGTCCCCGGTCGCGCCGCTCCGGCCTCACCTCTCGCCGGCGGCCGAGGGGTGGCGGCGCTTTCGTCGGCACAGGCTCGCCGTCGCGGCCCTGGTCGTGCTCTCCATCATGGTGCTGATGGTGGCGTTCGGTCCCCTCGTGTGGAAGATCTCGATCAACGACATCGACTTCACCGCGCGCCTGCAGACGCCGTCGGCCGCCCACCCCTTCGGCACCGACGACCTCGGCCAGGACATCTTCGCGCGCATGCTGTATGGCGGCCGGATCTCGCTGGCGGTCGGCCTGGCGGCCATGCTGATGGCGATGCTCGTCGGCGTCACCATCGGTGCGATCGCCGGCATCTCGCGCGGTCCGGTCGATGCGGCGTTGATGTGGCTCACGGACCTGTTCCTGTCGCTGCCGCAGCTGCCGCTGCTCCTGATCCTGATCTACCTCTTTCGCGAAGGGCTGAAGCAGGCCTTCGGGCCGGAGGTGGGCGTCTTCCTGCTGATCGTCTTCGTGATCGGCGGCTTTCGCTGGATGCCGGTGGCGCGGCTGGTCCGGGCGCAGTTCTTCTCGCTGCGCGAGAAGGAATTCGTCGAGGCCGCGCGCGCGCTCGGCGCGTCGCTGCCGCGCCAGGTCGTGCGCCACATCCTGCCCAACTCGCTCGGGCCGGTGATCGTCGCCGGCACCATCGACGTCGCCGCGGCCATCATCGCGGAATCGACCCTCTCCTTCCTCGGCCTCGGCTTCCCGCCCGACATCCCGACCTGGGGCCGCATCCTCTTCGACAGCAAGGAATACCTCGACATCGCGCCGCACTGGGCGCTGTTCCCGGGCACGGCGATCTTTCTCGCGGTGCTCTGCATCAACTTCGTCGGCGACGGGTTGCGCGACGCGCTGGATCCGAGGCGAGTGCTGTGATTGCCCGCACGGGACGATCGGGCAACGAAGCCGCGGGCGGGCGGGCTGAGGAGTGTGACTGCGGCAGTCGGCCCTGCGGGCCGACTGCCCTGCGGTGCTCAGTCTTGCGGCCGCGGCGGGTAACTCGCTGCGTTCGCTTCGCTCTCTGCGCTCAAACACCCCCGCCGCAAGTCAGAGGGGGGGCCTGCGCCTGCGGCACATGCTGGCCGCAAGACCTCCGCTCCTCGGCGCCGCAGACACACGCCTCAGCCCGCCCGTCCGGGTCTGAGCCCCGGCCGGGCAACGCCTTCCGCGACGCTCGGCCTGTGCAAGACGCAACCCTCGCAAGCCGCTCGTTGACCGAGACCACGCGCTGACATGGCCCTCCTCGAAATCAAGGGCCTCAAAACCCATTTCAAGACCGACGACGGCTGGCTGCACGCCGTCGATGGCGTCGACATCGGCGTCGAGCGCGGCGAGACGGTTTGCGTCGTCGGCGAGTCGGGCTGCGGCAAGACCGTCACGGCGATGACGGTCCTCAAGCTCGTGCCGATGCCGCCCGGGCGCATCGTCGCCGGCCAGGTGCTCTGGCAGGGGCGCGATCTCGTCACCGCGAGCAACGAGGAGATGCGGCGCGTGCGCGCGAAGGAGATCGCGATCATCTTCCAGGAGCCGATGACCTCGCTCAACCCGGTCTACAGCGTCGGCGAGCAGATCGCCGAGTCGCTGCGCCTGCACGAAGGCCTCGGCCGCAAGGCGGCGCTGGCGCGCGCCGTCGAAATGCTGGCACTGGTGCGCATCCCCACGCCCGAGCGGCGCGTCAACGACTACCCGCACCAGTTCTCGGGCGGCATGCGCCAGCGCGTGATGATCGCGCTCGCCCTCGCCTGCAACCCGAAGCTGCTCATCGCCGACGAGCCGACGACGGCGCTCGACGTCACGATCCAGGCGCAGATCCTCGATCTGCTCGCCGAGCTGAAGGAGAGCCTGGGCATGGCGATCCTGCTCATCACCCACGCGATGGGCGTCGTCGCCGAAGTGGCGCAACGCGTCGTCGTCATGTACGCCGGCATGGTCGTCGAGGAGGCGACCGTCGAGGAGCTTTTCGCCCATCCGCGCCACCCCTACACGCAGGGCCTCATCCGCTCGATCCCGCGCATCGACACCGCCGCACTGCACAAGGTGAGGCTCGAGCAGATCCCGGGCACGGTGCCCAAGCTCATCGACCCGGCCCCGGGCTGCCGCTTCGCGGCGCGCTGCAAGTACGCCGCGCCGGAGTGCAGCGAGGCGACACCGGCGCTGCGCGAGCCGGTCGCCGGGCACAAGGTGCGCTGCCTCTTCGACATCGTCGACGGAAGGGTCCTGGCATGAGCGCACCGCTGCTGGAGGTGCGCGACCTCGTCAAGCGCTTCCCCATCACCGGTGGCTGGCTCGGCCGCGAAGTCGATAGCGTGCACGCGGTGAGCGGCGTGAGCTTCGATCTCATGGCCGGCGAGACGCTCGGCGTCGTCGGCGAGTCGGGCTGCGGCAAGAGCACGACCGGGCGCTGCATCCTGCGCCTGATCGAGCCGACCTCGGGCGAAGTGCGCTTCGCGGGCCGCGACGTCACGCACGCCGGCAAGGAGGAGCTGCGCGCGCTCGCGCGCGACATGCAGATCATCTTCCAGGACCCGTACGCCTCGCTCAATCCGCGCATGACGGTGGGCGCGATCGTCGGCGAGGCGCTGACCATCCACAAGCTGACGAAGGGTCGTGCCGAGTTCGAGGCGCGCATCGTCGAGCTGCTGCGCACGGTGGGCCTCTCGCCCGACCACATGCGCCGCTACCCGCACGAGTTCTCGGGCGGCCAGCGCCAGCGCATCGGCATCGCCCGCGCGCTGGCCGTGAGTCCGAAGCTGATCGTGTGCGACGAGGCGGTGTCGGCGCTCGACGTCTCGATCCAGGCGCAGGTCATCAACCTGCTCGAGGACCTGCAGCAGCAGCTCGGCCTCACCTACATCTTCATCGCCCACGACCTCTCGGTGGTCGAGCACATCAGCAACCGCGTCGCCGTGATGTACCTCGGCCGGATCGTCGAGATCGCGCCGGCGAAGAAGCTCTACACCCAGCCCCTCCACCCCTACACCGAGGCGCTCCTCGCCGCCGTGCCGGTGCCCGATCCGAGCGTCAAGCGAAAGCGCATCCCGATCCACGGCGACGTGCCGAGCCCGATTCGTCCGCCGACCGGCTGCCACTTCCACACGCGCTGCCCGATCGCGCAGTTCCCGCGCTGCAGCGCCGAGCAGCCCGAGCTCAAGCAGAGCGACGACGGCCATTGGGTGGCGTGCCACTTCCGCGGCTGAGGGCGCATCCAGGGGCTGGCCCGCGGCGCACGCGGCGCCGCGGAATTGCCCGATCAGAGCGCGGGTGAGGCTCCCGTTGCGGCGCCGTCCGCGCTGCGGGCGCGCACCGGCAGGAAAAGCGCGCCGAGTGCCGCCGCGGCGACCGCGCAGGCTGCACCGGCGCCGAAGGCGAGCCGGTAGCCGGCGACGAGAGCCGTTCGCTCGTCGCCGGTTGCGCCGCCGGTTTCCGCCGCGGCCAGGCTGGCCAGCACGGCGAGGCCGAGCGCGCCACCCATCATGAACGCCGTGTTGACGATGCCAGAGGCGAGCCCCGACTCACTCTCGGGGACGTCGCTCATCGCGGCGAGCAGGAGCGGGTTGAACGCGATCCCGGCGCCGAGCCCGAGCAGCAGCATGCCGGGCATCACGTCGACGAGAAGATGGCCGTCGATCGGCGCGCGCGCGAAGAGGGCGAGGCCGAGCGCCGCGCACAGCAGTCCGCCCACCAGCGGCCAGCGCAGGCCGAAGCGCATCACGATGCGCGCCGAGAGGCCGAGCGAGCACACCGCCATGACGATGTTCGAGGGCAGAAAGGCCAGGCCGACCTCCATCGCACGGTAGCCGAGCACGCGCTGCAGGTAGAGGGCCGAGAGGAAGAACCACGCGAACATCGCGGCCGACCAGAGGATGCCGATGGCGTTCGCGGCGTTGAGCGTCGTCGAGCGGAAAAGGCCGAGCGGCATGAGCGGGTTCGCGACCCTCGCCTCGACCGCGATGAAGATCGCGAGCAGCACGGCCGCGGCGGCGAGCAGGCCGAGGGTGTGCGCCGACGTCCAGCCCGCCTCGTTGCCGCCGACGACGGCGTAGACGGCGAGCATCAGTGCCGCCGTCACGATGACCGCGCCGGCGATGTCGAGGCGGGCCGGTCCGCTCGGCCCGGCCGAGCGCGGCAGGAGCGCGAGGCTCAGGCCGAGCACCGCCACGCCGATCGGCAGGTTGACGAGGAAGATCCAGTGCCAGTCGTACACGTCGGTGAGGACGCCGCCGAGCAGCACGCCGATCGAGCCGCCGCCGGCGCAGACGAAACCGTACACGCCCATCGCCCTGGCGCGCTCGCCGGGCTCGACGAAGAGCGTCATGAGGAGCGCCAGCGCGACCGCGTCGACGATCGCGCCGCCGATCCCCTGCACCGCACGAGCGATGACGAGCGGCACTTGCGCGCTCGACAGGCCGCAGGCCAGCGAGGCGACCGTGAAGAGGACGATGCCGATCATGAACACGCGCCGGTGTCCGTACAGGTCGCCGAGGCGTCCGCCGAGGAGGAGAAAGCCGCCGCAGGTGAGCAGATAGGCGTTGACCACCCAGACCAGCGTCGTCTCGGAAAAGCCGAGGTCGCTGCGGATCGAGGGCAAGGCGACGTTGACGATGGTCACGTCGAGCACGACCATCAGCACGCCGAGGCAGACGACGCCGAGCGCGAGCCAGCGGCGGTCGGCCAGCCTCATCGCGCGAGCGCGTCGTCGAGCACCTCGATCCAGTGCCGCACCGGCGTCGTCGTGCCGGTCTGCAGATGCTGGATGCAGCCGATGTTGGCCGAGACGATCGCCTCGGGTGCGAGCTCGCGCAGGTTCACGAGCTTGCGGTCGCGCAGCTGCGTCGCGAGCTCGGGCTGGAGCACCGAATAGGTTCCCGCGGAGCCGCAGCACAGGTGCGCTTCGTTCATCGCCACCGCGACCTCGAAGCCGAGCGACGCGAGCCCGGCCTCCACGCCGCCATGAAGGCGCTGACCGTGCTGCAAGGTGCACGGCGGATGGAAGGCGAGGCGCGGCTTCGATGCGTTTGCCGCGAGCTTCGGCCTGATCGCCTCGACGATGTCGGGCAGCAGCTCGGAGACATCGCGCGTGAGGTCGGCGACGCGCGATGCCTTTTCGGCGTAGTGCGGATCGCGAGCGAGCGAGTGGCCGTACTCCTTCACCGTCACGCCGCAGCCCGAAGCGTTCATGACGATCGCCTCGACGGCCCCGGTCGAGACCAGCGGCCACCAGGCGTCGATGTTGCGGCGCATGTGATCGAGCGCGCCCTCGTGGTCGCCC
>JBBSBZ010000180.1:0-7098 GCA_038250795.1 Burkholderiales bacterium
AGACGGGCGGCGCGGATGGCAACGTCGGCGCGCAGTCGGCGCGCGATGCCCGTGCCGTCGATCAGCGCAGCGGAGGTCAAGCCTTCGACGGCGCGCCGAGCGCGATCTTCAGCAGGTCGGCGACCGTGTTGGCGTTCAGCTTTTCCATGATGTTGGCGCGATGCGCCTCCACCGTCTTGATGCTGATGCCCAGGTCGTCGGCGATCTGCTTGTTGAGCCGCCCGGCGACGATGCGCTCGAGCACCTGCGCCTCGCGCGTCGTCAGGCGCGAGAGCAGGGCGTCGCGGCTGGCGGCTTCCTGGTGCCTGGAGAAGTCGACGCGGGCGCGGTCGAGCATCTTCTCGACAAGGGCGACCAGCTCGTCTTCCTTGAAGGGCTTCTCGATGAAGTCCTCGGCGCCCTTTTTCATCGTCGTCACCGCCATCGGCACGTCGCCGTGGCCGGTGATGAAGGTGACCGGGAGCGGCGAGCGACGCTCGATCAGCTTGTCCTGCAGCTCGAGGCCGCTCATTCCCTCCATCCGGATGTCGGCGATCAGGCAGGCGACCTCGCGCGGGTCGAACCGCGAGAGGAAGGACTCGGAGGAATCGAAGCACTTGACGCGGTAGTCCTTGCCTTCGAGCAGCCATTGCAGCGAGTCGCGGACGGCCTCGTCGTCGTCGACGACGTACACGGTTCCTCGCTTGGGGATCAAGCTCATTGGTTTGTCTCCGCGCGTCGCGCTTCGAAGTTCGACATGGGGATGGCCCGGCGGCTCACGCTGTGATGGCGGCCGGCGCCGCGAGTGCGGTGGAGGCGATCGGCAGCGTGAACGAAAACCGGCAGCCGATGGCAGTGTCTCCATTGTAGAGGTTGACCGCCTTGATCCGACCCTGGTGGCTTTCGATGATCGAGCGGCACAGGCTCAGGCCGATGCCCAGGCCGTCGACCTTGGTCGAGAAGAACGCCTCGTACATGCGCGCGATCACCTCGTCCTTCAGGCCGGGACCCTGGTCGCTGACGGTGAACTCGATCACGTCGCCTTCCTCGGCCGTGTGCCTCGGCACGACACGCAGCTCGATGCGTCGACGCGGTGGCGGCAGGTTGGCGTTGTCGATCGCCTCGGCGGCGTTCTTGAGAAGATTCAGCACCACTTGCTCGATCAGGATCGGGTCGACCATGAGCGTTGGAAGCCGCTGCGCGATGTAGGTGTTGATCGCGACGTTGCGACGCCTGAGCTCGATGCCGGCGAGGTCGACGGCGTCCTCGACGATGGTCTGGGCCGACGCCTTCTGCCGCTGCGGCTCGCTGCGCTTCACGAAGGCACGGATGCGGTGGATGATCTGGCCGGCGCGCTCGGCCTGGCGTGCCGTCTTCTGCAGCGCGGCGATCAGGTCGGTCTTGACGATCGCGTCGTTCTCGACGCGCGTGATCATGCCGTTGCAGTAGTTGGTGATCGCCGTCAGGGGCTGGTTCAGCTCGTGCGCGACCGACGAGGCCATCTCGCCCATGGTCACCAGGCGGCTCGTCACCTGCGCCTTCTCGGCCTGGTTGGCTGCCACGGCCTCGGCCCGGCGCCGCTCGCTCACGTCGGTGGCGATCAGCATCTGCGCCAGCCGGCCGTCGGTCCACTGGAGGTAGCGCGCGCGCACGTCGAACCATTGGGCGAGCTCCTCCACGAAGACCTCTCGCGAGTCGGAGCCGGCCGCCGTGAGCTCCTGCGTCGGCAGGCCGCCGAGCGCGTCGATGGCATCGTCGCCGTCGCCGTGCGCGGGCACCGAGGGATCCTCGCCCGAGAGCAGCATGTGTCCCTTCGACGATGCGCCGAACCAGAGGCGGTACGAGCGATTCGCGAACAGCAGCTCGCCCTGCTGGACCGAGAGCACCGAGACGGCAGTGTCGAGGCCTTCGAGCACGGTCGTGAAGCGCTCGTGCGACGCGGTGAGCTGGTCGCGGATCCGCTTGGCCTCGGTGATGTTGGTCATCGACGTCATCCAGCCGGTCTGCTGCCCCTTCGGGTCGATCAGCGGCGAGACGTACATCCGCGCGTCGAAGGTGGAGCTGTCCTTCCTCATCACCTTCACCTCGATGCCGCCGCTGGGGCTGCGCCCGTTCAGCTCCTGCTCGAGGAGGCGGGTGTTCTCCTCGAGCCGGTCGCGCGGCCAGTGAGGGAAGGGCGGATGCTGGCCGATCAGATCGGCCTCGGAGAACCCCGTCATGGCGCAGAACGCCGGGTTGACGTAGCTGATGCGGCCTTCGAGGTCCATCGCCCGCATGCCGGTGAGCATGGAGTTTTCCATCGCGCGCCGGAAGTTGGTCTCCGACACCAGCGCGGCCTGCATCTGCAGGCGACGGCGCATGTGGCGCCAGGTGCCGAGCAGCATCCAGACGGTGAGCGCGGAGAGGAGCATCACCATCCAGAAGAGACCGTTGCCGATCAGCCCGATCGACGTGCGGTAGCCCTGGCCGCGCAGCATCAGGCCGTTGTCCGCCGGCGTGACGGGCAACTCGAAGAGGATGGACGGCCTGGCCTTCTTCGGACCGGGCATCGTCATCACCGTGCTGGCGAGCGAATGCGCGTCGGCGTCGAGTACCGATATCGCGTGGCGTCGGGCGATCTCCGGCGGCACGAAATAGCGCAGCAGCAATTCGATCGAGTACTCAGCCACGAGCGCGCCATGGAAGCTGTTGCGGTCGACCAGCGGAATCTGCGCCTGGAAGACGGCGTTGCCGAAGCTGTCGGCGAACGGGCGCGAGTAGGCGGCTTGGCGCGTCTCGCGGCTGCGCAGGAAGGCCTCCTCGGGCGCGCTGCCCGAATGCTCGACCGGCAGCGAAACGGGCGTGTCGACGCCGCTGATCCCGGTTTCGGGCGGGAACGAGGTGCTCGAGTACCCCGCGATGCGCGTGCGCGAGGGGCCGAGCCAGATCAGGTTGCTGATCTCCGGATGGTCGCGCGTGAACGCCGCCGCCTGGACCAGGAAGGCGTCGTGATCGAGCGTGTGGCCGACGAGCTCGCGCGCCAGCCTGGCAAGCTGTTCCTGGTTCTCGAGCAGGCGCAGGCGAACCTGCTGCTGAGCGACCTCGGTGTCGCGGCGAACGGCCTCCTGCTCGCGCTCGAACTCCTCGTTGCGCAGGTACCAGAACGCCGAGACGATGGCCGCGAGGAAGAGCAGAACCGAGAGCAGCGGGCCGAGGGTCGCGTAGCGGTCCTGGCGAGCGGCCGACTGGCGACGCCACCAGCGACCGAACACGCGCTCGGCCCAGGTCCGGGTCGCTCGCGGTGAAGACGTCGCCGGATCGGCACGTTGCATGTCGCGATTATCGGCGAACAGGCCTTGTGCGACACTTTGGCGGAACCGAACAAGCGCCGGAGACCTCATGTCCGCTCTGCCCGAAAACGCACTCGGGATCGCAGCCAACGACCCCGACGCACAGGAAACCCGCGAGTGGCTCGACGCGCTGTCGGCGGTCATCGCATCCGAAGGCGGCGCACGCGCCCACTTCCTGCTCGAGCAGCTGATCGACCAGGCGCGCCAGGCCGGGATCGACATGCCGTTCTCGGCCAACACCGCGTACGTCAACACGATACCGACCGATCAGGAAGAGCGAAGCCCCGGCAACATCGAGATCGAGGAGCGCCTGCGCGCCTACATGCGCTGGAACGCGATGGCGATGGTCGTCAAGGCCAACCGTCTCCATCCGCCGGACGGCGGCGATCTCGGCGGCCACATCTCGAGCTTCGCGTCGCTGGCGACGATGTTCGGCACCGGCTTCAACCACTTCTGGCACGCCGAGACGGCCGACCACGGCGGCGACCTGCTGTACATCCAGGGCCACTCGTCGCCTGGCATCTATGCGCGCGCCTTCATGGAAGGCCGGCTGAGCGAGGAGCAGCTCCTGAACTTCCGCCAGGAGGTCGACGGCAAGGGCATCTCCAGCTATCCGCACCCCAAGCTGATGCCCGAGTTCTGGCAGTTCCCGACGGTTTCCATGGGCCTCGGGCCGCTGATGGCGATCTACCAGGCGCGCTTCCTGAAGTACCTGCATGCCCGCGGCATCGCCGACACCTCGAAGCGCAAGGTCTGGGTGTTCTGCGGCGACGGCGAGATGGACGAGCCCGAGTCGCTCGGTGCGATCGGCCTGGCCGCGCGCGAGAAGCTCGACAACCTGATCTTCGTCATCAACTGCAACCTGCAGCGCCTCGACGGGCCGGTGCGCGGCAACGGCAAGATCATCCAGGAGCTGGAGAGCGAGTTCCGCGGCTCGAACTGGAACGTCATCAAGCTGATCTGGGGCAGCTACTGGGATCCGCTCCTCGCACGCGACACCGACGGCAAGCTGCGTCGAGTGATGATGGACACCGTCGACGGCGACTACCAGGCGATGAAGGCCAACGACGGCGCCTTCGTGCGCAAGCACTTCTTCGGCCAGGATCCCGAGCTGCTCGCGTCGGTCGCGAGCATGAGCGACGAGGACATCTGGCGCCTGCAGCGCGGCGGCCACGATCCGCAAAAGGTCTACGCGGCGTTCCACAAGGCCGCCCATCACGAAGGTCAGCCGACGGTGCTCCTGGTGAAGACCGTCAAGGGCTTCGGCATGGGCAAGAGCGGCGAAGGCAAGAACACCGCGCACCAGACCAAGAAGCTGGTCGACGACGACGTCAAGGCGTTTCGCGATCGCTGGAACATCCCGCTGCCCGACGACAAGCTCGGCGACATCCCGTTCTACAAGCCCGCCGACGACACCCCGGAGATGAAGTACCTGCAGGCGCGGCGAGAGGCGCTCGGCGGCTTCCTGCCGCATCGGCGCCGGAAGGCCGACGAGCATCTCAAGGTGCCGCCGCTCGAGACCTTCAACGCCGTTCTCGAGCCGACCGCGGAGGGCCGCGAGATCTCGACGACGCAGGCCTTCGTCCGCTTCCTGACGCAGCTCCTGCGCGACAAGGACCTCGGGCCGCGCGCGGTGCCGATCCTCGTCGACGAGGCGCGCACCTTCGGCATGGAAGGGCTCTTTCGCCAGATCGGCATCTACAACCCCGCGGGCCAGAAGTACACGCCGGTCGACCGCGACCAGGTGATGTACTACCGCGAGGACAAGGCCGGCCAGGTGCTTCAGGAAGGGATCAACGAGCCCGGCGGCATGTGCAGCTGGATTGCCGCGGCGACGTCGTACTCGACCAACAACCGCATCATGGTGCCGTTCTACGTGTACTACTCGATGTTCGGCTTCCAGCGCGTCGGCGACCTCGCCTGGGCGGCGGGCGACATGCAGGCGCGCGGCTTCCTGCTCGGCGGCACCTCCGGCCGCACGACCCTCAACGGCGAGGGCCTGCAGCACGAGGACGGCCACAGCCACGTCCTCGCGAGCACGATCCCGAACTGCATCTCGTACGACCCGACCTTCGCGCACGAGGTCGGCGTGATCCTGCACCACGGGCTCGTCCGGATGGTCGAGCGGCAGGACGACGTCTACTTCTACATCACACTGCTCAACGAGAACTACGCGCAGCCCGGACTGCGCGCCGGAACGGAAGGAGAGATCGTCAAGGGCATGTATCTGCTGCAGGAGGGCGCGAAGAAGGCGCCGCGCGTGAACCTGCTCGGCAGCGGCACGATCCTGCGCGAGAGCATCGCCGCGCGCGACCTGCTCGACAGCGACTGGGGCATTGCCGCCAACGTCTGGAGCTGCCCGAGCTTCAACCAGCTGGCGCGCGACGGCCAGGACTGCGAGCGCTGGAATCTCCTCCATCCGACCGAGCGGCCGCGCGTGCCCTTCGTCGCGCAGCAGCTCGAGAAGTTCGGCGGCCCGGTGATCGCGTCGACCGACTACATGAAGAACTATGCCGACCAGATCCGCGCCTTTCTGCCGAAGGGACGCGCCTACAAGGTGCTCGGCACCGACGGGTTCGGCCGCAGCGACTTCCGCTCCAAGCTGCGCGAGCACTTCGAGATCAACCGGCACTACATCGTCGTCGCGGCGCTGAAGGCGCTGGCCGAGGAAGGCAGCGTGCCGGCGACGCGCGTCGCCGAGGCGATCGCGAAATACGGGATCAACGTCGACAAGATCAATCCTCTCTACGCCTGATTGCGCCTGAAGAACAAGAACGAACGGACGAACGACATGGCCGCAGTGGAAGTCAAGGTCCCCGACATCGGCGACTTCAAGGACGTCGAGATCATCGAGGTGCTGGTCAAGTCCGGCGACATGATCCAGGCGGAGCAGTCGCTGGTCACGGTCGAGAGCGACAAGGCGTCGATGGAGATTCCGTCGGGCGCCTCCGGCAAGGTCCTGGAGATGAGGGTCAAGGTCGGCGACAAGGTGAACGAGGGCTCGGTGCTGCTCACGGTCGAAGGCGCGCAGGGTGCGCCTGCCGCCGCGAGTCCGGCGCCTGCCGCAGCCGCTCCGGCTCCGGCGCCTGCCCAGGCGCCCGCTCCAGTGTCGGCGCCAGCGGCGTCCGGCGGGACGGTCGAGGTCGTCGTCCCGGACATCGGCGACTTCGACGAGGTCTCGGTGATCGAGGTGCTGGTGAAGGCGGGCGACGTCGTCGCGGTCGAGCAGAGCCTGATCACGGTCGAGAGCGACAAGGCGTCGATGGAGATCCCGTCGAGCGCGGCCGGACGGATCGCCGAACTGAAGGTCAAGGTCGGGGACAAGGTGTCGAAGGGCACTGTCCTGGCGTCGGTCGAGGCGAGCAGCGCGAGCGCTCCGGCGCCGGCTGCCTCCGCGCCGCTGGCACCAGCGGCATCGGCGGCCCGGGCCCCGGCCCCGGCGCCCGCCGCGGCCCCGGCGTCAGCATCGCAACCCCCGGTGTCGTCCGACCGCACGGCCCCGACCGCCGCCCTGCCTGCGCACGAGCCGAGCGCACCGAGCGGGCCGCTGCCGCATGCCTCGCCGACGATCAGGAAGCTCGCCCGTGAGCTCGGCGTGCCGCTCGACGAGGTCAAGGGGCGCGGCCCCAAGGGGCGGATCACGCAGGAAGACGTGCAGGACTTCGTCAAGTCGGTGCTCGCCGGCGCGACGAGCACGCGCGCGCAGGCGGCCAAGGGCGCCCCCGCCGCTGCATCGGGCGGCGGGCTGGCCGGGCTGATCGCGTGGCCGCAGGTCGACTTCGCCAAGTTC
>JBBSBZ010000181.1:0-7094 GCA_038250795.1 Burkholderiales bacterium
CGTCGCCACCGTCGTTGCCGAGATGGGCGATGCCTATCCCGACCTGCGGCGCCAGCAGGAGCGCGTCACCGCGGTGCTGAAGCAGGAGGAGGAGCAGTTCTTCCGCACCATCGCCAACGGCATGGAGATCCTCGAGAGCGCGCTTGCCGCGCTCGCGCCGGGCCGGCCGCTGCCGGGCGACGTCGCCTTCAAGCTGCACGACACCTTCGGCTTTCCGGTCGACCTCACCGCCGACGTCTGCCGCGAGCGCGGCGTTACGGTCGACACCGCGCGCTTCGAAGCCTTGCTCGACGAGCAGCGCCAGCGCGCCCGCGCGTCGGCGAAGTTCAAGATGGCGCAGGGACTCGAGTACGGCGGCGGCGCGTCGACCTTCCACGGCTACGAGACGCTCAGCCACGAGGCCGCGAAAGTCACCGCGATCTATGTCGACGGCGCGTCGGTCGGGACGGCGAACGCCGGCGACGTCACCGTCGTCGTCCTCGACCACACGCCGTTCTATGCCGAGAGCGGCGGCCAGGTCGGCGACACCGGCGAGTTGCGCAACGCGGCGGCGCGGATGATCGTCGAGGACACCATCCGGGTGCAGGCGTCGGTGCCCGGCCACCAGGGCCGCGTGGTCGAGGGATCGATCTCGGTCGGCGACCTCGTCGACACCAAGGTCGACGCCGAACGGCGCGCGAAGACGATGCGCAACCACTCGTCGACCCACCTGATGCACAAGGCGCTGCGCGAGGTGCTCGGCGAGCACGTTCAGCAGAAGGGCTCGCTCGTCGATGCCGACAAGACGCGCTTCGATTTCGCCCACAACGCCCCGCTCACCGACGCGCAGATCCGGCGCGTCGAGGAGCTCGTCAACGCCGAGATCCTGGAGAACCACGCGACCCATGCCCGAGTCATGCCGATCGACGATGCGCAGAAACTCGGCGCGATGATGCTGTTCGGCGAGAAGTACGGCGACGAGGTGCGCGTGCTCGACATCGGCACCAGTCGCGAGCTCTGCGGCGGCACGCACGTCGAGCGCACGGGCGACATCGGCCTCTTCAAGATCGTCGCCGAGAGCGGCGTCGCGGCCGGCGTGCGCCGGGTCGAAGCGGTCACCGGCGACAACGCGCTCCACTACCTGCAGTCGCTCGAGTCGACGATGCAGCGCCTGGCCGGCGAGCTGCGCTCGGCGCCCGACGAGGTGCCGGCACGCGTCGGCCAGGTGCTCGAGCACGTGCGCTCGCTCGAGAAGGAGCTCGCGGCGCTGAAAGGACGGCTCGCGTCCTCCCAGGGCGACGACCTCGCCCAGCGCGCGGTCGACGTCAAGGGCCTCAAGGTGCTGGCCGCGCGTCTCGACGGCGCGGACGCGAAGACGCTGCGCGAGACGCTCGACAAGCTCAAGGACAAGCTCAAGACCGCGGTCGTCGTGCTCGCTGCGGTCGAGGGTGGCAAGGTCCAGATCGCGGCCGGCGTCACTGCCGACAGCACCGGCCGCATCAAGGCCGGCGAGCTCGCCAACTTCGTCGCCGGCCAGGTCGGCGGCAAGGGCGGCGGCAAGGCCGACATGGCCATGGCCGGCGGCACCGATCCGTCGCGTCTCGGTGCAGCGCTCGACTCGGTCGCGGGCTGGATCGGGGAGCACGCATGAGCGCCGCCGCGCGGCCGCGCTTCGATCCGTCGATGGACGTGCTCTTCCTCGAGGGGCTCGAGGTGCCCTGCCGGGTCGGCTGCAGCGACCCGGAGCGGGCGACGCCGCAGTCGCTGCGGGTCGAGATGCAGCTCTACTGCCCGTCGCTGCGCGACGCCGGCATCGCCGACGACCTCGAGCGCACGGTCGACTACCGGCTTGCCTACGAGCTCATCGACGCGGTGCAGGGGCGCGAGTTCCTGCTGATCGAGCGCGTCGCCGAGACGCTCGCCGAAGTCGTCCTGAAGAATCCGCTCGTCGACCACGTCACCGTCAGCGTGAAGAAGCGGCCGCCCGTGCAGGGCCTCGAATGGGCCGGCGTGCAGATCACGCGAGGCCGTTAGTCCGAAGGGGGCTGAGGTGAAGGTCGTCACCAACACCGCGGTCTCGCTCGACGGCCGCATCAACACCCGCGAGCGTCGGTTCACGTTCTTCGGCAGCGAGCGCGATCACGCGCGCATGAGCCGGCTGCGCGCCGGCGCCGATGCGGTGCTGGTCGGCGGCGCTACCTTTCGCAACTGGCCGCATCCGTCGCTGCCCGACGCCGACGATCGCGGCGCGCTGAAGGCGCCGGTCTGGAACGTCGTCGTCACGGGCTCGCTCGACGTGCCGATCACGCCCGAGTTCCTCGCCGAGCGCGCCGTCCGCCCGCTCTTCGTGACCCGCGCCGCGTCGGTCCCCGGCGGCTTCCCGGCCGAGGTCGAGGCCTGGCCGGGCGAGGGCGATCCGCCGGTCGCGTGGATCGTCGAGCGCTTGCGCGCGCGCGGCATCGAGCGACTCCTCGTCGAGGCCGGCGGCGCGCTGCTGTTCCAGTTCCTCGCCGCCGACGCGGTCGACGAGATGCACCTGACGCTGTGCCCGATCGTGGTCGGCGGAGACGCGCCGTCGCTCGTCGACGGCGCCGGCTTCGACCGCGCCGACGTGCGCCGCCTGACGCTCGTCGCCAGCGAGGTCGAGGGCGACGAGGTCTTCCTCCACTACCGCAACCTGCGCCCGGGAGGGCCCGCATGACGATCACGGTCCGGCGCGCGCGGGTCGACGACGCCGCCGCCATCGCGTCCCTCATGGACGACCCCGCCGTCTACGCCGGCCTGATGCAGATGCCCTACGCCAGCGTCGAGGCGCATCGCACGCGACTCGTCGACTTTCTCGCGCCCGGCAAGGTGGATCTGCTGCTGGTCGCCGAGCGTGACGGTGACGTGGTCGGATCCTCGGGCATGCATCCGGTCGGCCCGGCGCTGCGGCGCCGCCATGTCGTGTCGATCGGCATCTCGGTCCGGCCCGACGCGCAGCGCCAGGGCGTCGGCAGTGCCTTGATGGAGGCGATGTGCAGCTACGCCGATCGCTGGATGGGCGTCCTTCGGATGGAGCTCACCGTCTACACCGACAACGCGGCGGCGATCGCGCTCTATCGCAGGTTCGGCTTCGAGCCCGAGGGCCTGCACCGCGGCTACGCGCTGCGCGACGGTCGTTACGTCGACGCGCTCGCGATGGCGCGGATCCACCCCGATCCGCCGGTGATCGCGGCGACCGCGCCGTGAGCTGGCTCGCGCGCCTCGCCGGCGCGCTCGTGGCGCTGTCGATGGGGCTGGCGGCATCGGCCCAGGAGCACGTCTCGTTCCCGAGCCTCGACGGCGCCGGCAACGCGCCGATCGTCCTCACCGGCGTGTTCTTCGCGGCGCCCGTGCCGGCGGCGAGCCCGGCGCCCGCCATCGCCATGTTCCACGGCTGCGGCGGTGCCTGGGACAAGCGCGGCGCGCTCACGACGCGCATGCGCGAGTACGCGGCGCTCTTCAACAACCTCGGCCTGCAGGTGCTGGTCGTCGATTCGCTCACCCCGCGCTACGAGAAGGAGCTCTGCACGCAACGCACGGGCAAGCGCCGGGTCACGCAGTCGAACCGGCGTCTCGACGCGCTCGGCGCCATCGAATACCTCGCCCAGCGACAGGACGTCGACCCGAAGCGGATCGGCCTGATCGGCTGGTCGAACGGCGGCAGCACGGTGCTCGCCGCCACCAACCTGCGCCATCACGACGTGGCCGCCGCGCTGACGCGGCCGGCCTACGCGATCGCCTTCTATCCCGGCTGCGAAGCCGACCTGAAGCACGGCTACATGCCCTCGGCGCCGCTGCTGATGCTCGTCGGCCAACTGGACGACTGGACGCCAGCCGCTCCGTGCGTTGCGCTGGCCCACAAGGCCGACGAGCCTCGGCCCGAGATCGTCAGCTACCCGGGGGCATGGCACGGCTTCGATTCGACCGGGCCGGTGCGCCTGCGCAAGGACGTGCCCAACGGAGTCCATCCGGGACAGGGCGTGCACGTCGGCGGCAATCCGGCCGCACGGCGCGCGTCGCGGGATCGCATCGTCCGCTTTCTCGCCGAGCACTGAGCTCAGGCAGGCGCGGCCCAGAACACGGCGAACCAGCCGCGCTCGTCGGTCCAGTGCCGTGTGGCGGCAAAGCCAGCTTCGCCGAGCAGGGAGGCGAAGTCCTCGACGGCGTACTTGCACGAGATCTCGGTATGGATGCGCTCGCCGGCCTCGAAGCGCCGGCGGCCGCCGTCCCAGTTCACCGCGAGCGCCTCGCGCGCCTCGAGGTGCATCTCGATCCGTGACGCGGCGGCATCGAAGAACGCGACGTGACGCCACTGGCGCGGATCGAAGTCGCTGCCGATGAGCTGGTTGAGGTGGCGCAGCACGTTGCGGTTGAACGCAGCCGTGACGCCGAGGGCATCGTCGTAGGCCGCCTCGAGGATCTCGCGCGGCTTGACCAGGTCGACGCCGATGAGAAGGCCGCCGCCGGCGGCTCGCTGGCGCAGCCGGGCCAGGAAGGGGAGCGCCTCGGCCCGGGTGAAGTTGCCGATGCTCGAGCCCGGGTAGAAGAACACGGGCCGCGCACCGTCGAGCACTTCCACGGGGACGTCGAGCGTGGTCGCGAAGTCCTGGCCGAGGCCGGCCATCGCGATCTGCGGATGCTCGCGCTGAAGCTGGCGCAGCGCGTCGCGCAGGAAGTCGACCGAGATGTCGACCGCGATGTAGCGCGCCGGCTCGAGCAGGGGAAAGAGCGACGCCGCCTTGGCGCAGTTGCCGGCGCCCAGGTCGACGAGCGCCATGCCCGAGCCGATCGCGGCCGCCATCTCCGTGCCGTGCGCGGCGAAGATCGCCGCTTCGGTGCGGGTCGGGTAGTACTCCTCGAGTTCGGTGATCGCCTCGAAGAGATGCGATCCGAGCCTGTCGTAGAAGAACTTGGGCGCGATGCTGGCGTGGGGCGCAGCGAGCGCCGCCCTCGTGGCGGAGCGCGCGGCCTCGGCGTCTTCAAACCAGGTCTGGATGAAGCGCGGCGTCGGGGTCTGCATCGTGGCGGCCTGAAAGCGGAGCGGTGGTGTCGGAGCGTCCCCGCGCACCTTACCGCGGGATCGACCGGAATTCAGCGCCCGACCGGCAATCGCCGTACCACGGCGCCGCTCGCGGTCGCGGACAAGGCGAGGCGACAGCCCTCGAGCGAGCAGGGAGGGGGCGCTCGTCGATAATCCGCAGCTTCCGTGAACGCCTCCCAGAATCCCGCCGAGACCGATCTTGCTGGCCGCCACATCGTGCTGGGCCTCTCGGGCGGGATCGCCTGCTACAAGGCCGCCGAGCTGACCCGCGCGCTGATCAAGGCGGGCGCGACCGTGCAGGTCGTGATGACCGAGGCGGCCGAGCAGTTCATCACCGCCGTGACGCTGCAGGCGCTCTCCAATCGCACCGTCTTCACGAGCCAGTGGGACGCGCGCGAGCCGAACAACATGGCGCACATCAACCTCACGCGCGAGGCCGACGCCGTGCTGATCGCGCCGGCCAGCGCCGACTTCGTCGCCAAGCTGCTGCACGGCCGTGCCGACGAGCTGCTCTCGCTGCTCTGCCTGGCGCGGCCGATCGAGCGCTGCGCGCTGCTCGTCGCGCCGGCGATGAACCGCGAGATGTGGTCGCACCCGGCGACCCAGCGCAACTTCGCGCAGCTTGCCGCCGACGGCGCTCACGTCCTCGGCCCAGGCAACGGCGACCAGGCCTGCGGCGAGTTCGGCGACGGCCGCATGCTCGAGCCGCACGAGCTGCTTGCCGAGGTGATCGCCTTCTTCCAGCCCAAGCTGCTCGCCGGCCGCCGCGTGCTCGTCACCGCCGGGCCGACCTTCGAGCCGATCGATCCGGTGCGCGGCCTCAGCAATCGCTCGAGCGGCAAGATGGGCTTCGCGATCGCGCGTGCCGCCGCCGAGGCCGGCGCCGAGGTGACCCTGATCGCCGGCCCGGTGACCCTCGAGACGCCACGCCATGTGCGCCGCGTCGACGTCGGCACGGCCGAGCAGATGCATGCGGCGACGATGGCCGTGGCGAACTCGAGCGACGTCTTCGTCGCGACTGCGGCGGTCGCCGACTGGCGCGTCGCGAAGGTCGCGGAGCACAAGCTCAAGAAGCAGGCCGGCCAGGGCACGCCCTCGTTCGACCTGGTCGAGAACCCCGACATCCTGGCCTCGGTCGCCGCCTTGCCGTCGCCGCCGTTCTGCGTGGGCTTTGCGGCCGAGAGCGGCGACCTCGTCGCCAACGCGAGCGCGAAGCGGCTGAAGAAGAACGTGCCGCTGATCGTCGCCAACATCGGCCCGGCGACCTTCGGCGCCGACGACAACGCCCTGACGCTGATCGACGAGCGTGGCGCGCGCGAGCTCGGGCGCGCCGGCAAGCTCGTGCTTGCTCGCCAGCTCGTCGCCGAGATCGCCGCACGCCTGGCCGCAGCGCCGTCACGCCCGAGGGCGAAGTCATGACGCCGGTCGATGTCCGCATCCTCGACCCGCGCATGCGCGATCGCCTGCCGGCCTATTCCACCGCCGGAAGCGCGGGCCTCGACCTGCGCGCCTGTCTTGATGCGCCGATGGTGCTGCGTCCGGGCGAGGCGCAGCTCGTGCCGACCGGCCTGGCGATCCATATCGCCGACCCGGGCTTCGCGGCGATGATCCTGCCGCGCTCGGGGCTCGGCCACAAGCACGGCATCGTCCTCGGCAATCTCGTCGGCCTGATCGATTCCGACTACCAGGGCCCGCTCATGGTGAGCGCCTGGAACCGCGCCGGCGAGCCGTTCACGATCGAGCCGTTCGAGCGCATCGCCCAGCTCGTCATCGTGCCGGTGGCTCAGGCCGAGTTCCGCGTCGTCGACAGCTTCGACACGACCGGGCGCGGCGCCGGCGGCTTTGGCTCGACCGGCCGCGCCTGACTCCGCCGAGCCGATGCGAAGATCCTCCGCCGAGGAAACGGCGGTGTCGTCGATACCTCGACACCGAGGGCGCCGTCCCGGGGCCTTCCGTCGGATGAGATTCGTGTCTTCCGGTCCAGGCTCCACAATCGCGGGCGCATGAACAAGCCCGTCCTCGTCTCGATCGCCGCCGCGGTCCTGATCGC
>JBBSBZ010000182.1:0-7038 GCA_038250795.1 Burkholderiales bacterium
CGACGTCGAGCGACGCCAGGCGGCTCGCCAGGTCGTCGTGCGACTTCACGAAGCTCGCGCCGAGGTTGCCGGTGAAGAAGCGAAGCATGTCGCCCGGGTCGACGACGCGGGCGACGACGTCGGGCGCGGCGATCATCGTCACCGGGCCGAAGAGCTGCCAGCGCGAGGCGATGCGGTCGAACAGCGACTCGGTGCGCGCGGTGTCGCCGAAGACGCGCAGGAGGAGCAGCATGCGCGGCGCCGGGCGGGCCGTGCCGGCGTAGGCCAGGCGCAGCAGACGCGAGAGCGTGAACGGCACGAGCGCATAGGCGATCACGCTGACGGCGGCGATCTGCAGCAGCGGCCCGGTGCCGGGCCGAACGCTCACCAGCTCGACCGCGCGCGTCGCCACGAAGAGCAGCCACCAGCTGTGCGCCAGCAGCTGCGCGTCGGAGAAGCGCTTGGCCTCGTAGCCGCGCGCGAGCGCCTTCAGCCGCCACCAGGCGAGCGCGCCGACCGGCAGGGCGAGGACGACGAAGCCGGCGTCGAGGCCGGGCCCGGAGAGGAGCCACCCTTGCGCCCAGGTCGTGTCGCCGAGCCATTGGGTCAGACGCAGCCCGAGCAGCGGTCCCGCGGCGAACACGAGCAGCCCTGCGAACGCCAGCGGCGCGATGCCGCGCACGCGCCGCGCCCCGATGACCAGGCCGAACAGGAGCGGCAGCCAGAGCGTGTAGGCGGCGTACTGGAAGTAGAGGACGACGTTCGCGGCCTGGTCGAGCGTCGGCATCTTGCCGGCCGCCACGCGCTGCAGCACGGCGATGAGCAACCCGGTCACCGCGAACGCGAAGAGCAGCGCGACCCAGAGCGCGAAGGCGCGCAGGAAGGGCGTCGCCGTGAGCACCGCGAAGACCGGCACGGCCATCGTGCAGGCGACGCCGGCGATCATCCAGAGGACGGCCGGCGTGACCGGCCCGCCGCCGAGCGCGAGGTACTGCGCGCCGAGCAGGAAAGAGGGCACGACGAGCGCGCCGAGCGAGGCGGCGAAGACGCGGCGCCGGATGCGCGCTTCCCAGGCCAGCGCGGGCGCGGGCGAGACTTCGGCATGCGCCGTGCGCAACGCCTGGGGTGGCGCGATCGGCAGCGTCGCGCCGCCGCGCGACTGCATGCCCGCGAGCACGGCGCGCTTGTAGCGCCAGAGCACGAGCGGCGCGATCAGCACCGTCATCACCATGACGTTGATGAAATGGAACACGAGCTCGCCGCCCAGCATGCCGCCGTCCTCGAAGGCCCCGACCGTGGCTACGATAGCGCCGAAGGAGGCGACGACGATGCCATCCGCGCCTGTCGGCTGGAGCGAGATCTGGCGCGTGCTGGCCTACACGGTGGCGCTCGCGCTGGCCTTCATCGTCCTCGGTCGCCTCGAGAGCGGCGCGTTCTCGCTCTTCGGCGTCGACGACCTCATGGCCCGGTCGGAGGCCGGCTCGGCCTCGGCCGACGCGGCGCTGGCGCGCGACGCCGAGCAGGTCGCCCTCGTCTCGCGCGACGCCCTCGCCCAGGTGCCGGGCCGACGCCTCGTCGCGTTCCGGCTCGGCTACGAGCTCGGCTACGCGAGCACCCTGATCGGCGGCTTCTCCAACTCGGCGCCCGAGGTGCAGGCGAGGATTCGTCCGATGGGCGATCGCCATCTCGCGATCGCGCAGACGCTCGCCGGCGCGCTCGGCCTCGGCCGTGTCGCGCTGCTGCCGGCGACGACCGTCAGCGCCTACGTCGCGCTCGACGATCGCTTCGAGGCAGACGAGAACGGCCTCGGCGCGCAGGTCGAGGCGCGCCTGTCGCCGCTGCATCGCGAGCTCTACGTCCTCGGCGCACTCATCGGCGGCGCGTCGGCCGACGTCGAGAGCAGCAGCGGCCGGAACAGCCAGCCGCCGGCCGCGAAGATCCGCCGCCACGCGACGCTTGCCGGCGTCGATCGCGCGCTCTGGCTGCCGCTCGCACTGAAGCCGCGCGACCGGACGCCCGACCAGGTGCTCGGCGACCACCACGGCGCGCTCGACGCGCTCGTCGCCGATCTCGTCCGGCTCGACGGAGCCGGCGCCCGGCGGGCGGTGCGCTGAAGCCGCCCGGCCCGCTCGCGGCCCTAGCGCCCGCGCGTCAGGCGCGGATCGAAGATGTCGCGCAGCCCGTCGCCCATCAGGTTGAGACCGAGCACCGTGAGCGCGATCGCCACGCCGGGATAGACGGCGAGCTGCGGCGCCTGGAAGAGCTGCTGCTGCGCTTCGTTGAGCATCCGGCCCCACGAAGGCGTCGGCGGCTGGGTGCCGAGGCCGAGGTAGCTGAGCGCGGCCTCGGCGAGGATGGCAAGCGCGAACTGGATCGTCGCCTGCACGATCAGGATCGCGGCGATGTTGGGCAGCACGTGCTCGAGCGTGATCCGCCACTCGCCCTTGCCCAGTGCGCGTGCCGCAGTCACGTACTCGCGTGAGCGCACGACCAGCGCGCTGGCCCGCGTGATGCGCGCGAACACCGGCACGTTGAAGAAGCCGATGGCGACGATCGAGGTGACGAGCCCGGGACCGTAGATGGCGGTCAGCATGATCGCCGAGAGCAGCGCCGGAAAGGCGAAGGTGAAGTCGGCCAGACGCATAACCGCTTCCTCGATCCAGCCGCGCTTCACGGCCGCGAGCAGGCCGAGCGCGACGCCGACGCCGATGCCGATGCCGACGGCGATCAGGCCGACCGCGATCGATACCCGGCTGCCGACGATCAGGAGCGAGACGATGTCGCGGCCGAGGCTGTCGGTGCCGAGCCAGTGCGCGGCCGACGGCGGCTCCAGCTTGTGCGGGATGTCCAGCTCGGTGGCGGGCCAGGGCGTCCAGACGAACGAGAGGAGCGCGAGCGCCACGACGCCCGCCACCAGCACGGCGCCGATCGCGAAATTGGCGCGACGCCAGCGCGAGCGGCTTGCGCCGGCGGGAACCGTTGCGGCAGCGTCGCTCACGCGCGCTTCGCGCGCAGGCGCGGGTCGATGACGACGTAGAGCACGTCGACGATGAAGTTGATGACGACGACTGCGCCAGCCAGCAGCATGACGACGTTGCGGACGACGACGAGGTCGCGGTTGGCGATCGCCTGGAAGACGAGCCGGCCGAGGCCGGGCAGCGAGAACACGTTCTCGATCACCACGGTGCCGGTGAGCAGGTTGGCGAACTGCAGGCCCATCACCGTCAGCACCGGCACCATGGCGTTCCTGAGCACGTGGCCCCACAGCACGCCGCGCGGCGACTGGCCCTTGGCGCGCGCGGTGCGCACGAAATCCTCGCGCAGCACGTCGAGCACCGCCGAGCGGACGATGCGCGCCAGGATCGCCGCCTGCACGACCGCGAGCGCGACGGCGGGCAGCACGAGCGCACGCAGCGCCGGCCCGGCGCCGCCGCCGTCGTCGACGCTCCAGCCGGGAAAGCCGCCGGCCGAGAACCAGCGCAGCTTCACCGCGAAAAGCCAGATCAGGAGGATCGCGAACCAGAAGTTCGGCACGGCGATGCCGAGCTGGCTCACCGTCATCACGCCGACGTCGCCGGCCCGGCCGTGGCGGGCGGCGGCGAAGAGGCCGAGCGAGAAGGCAAGCACTGTCGTCAGCAGCATCGCCATGAGCGCGAGCGGCACGGTGACGGCGAGGCGCTCGCCGACGAGCTGCGCGACCGGCGTGTCGTAGGCGATGCTGGTGCCGAGGTCGCCGGTGACGAAGCCCTTCATCCAGTCGCCGTAGCGCACGATCGCCGGACGATCGAGCCCGAGCCTGGCCGACAGCGCCGCGACCGATTCCGGCGTGGCGCTCTGGCCGAGCATGACCTCGGCGGCGTTGCCGGGCAGGACGTCGAGGACGGTGAAGACGACCGCCGAGGCGGCGACCAGCGTCAGCAGCAGGCTCGCGAAGCGCTTGAAGAGGAAGAAGCCGATGGAATGTCTCCGCGCCCCGCGGCGGCGAGGTTCTTATGATGGCGCAAGGCCGTCCCGGCCACGCGGAGCCTGCGATGGATGCCTCGATTCCCTTCCCCACCGACCGCCTGCTCATCGGCGGCGATTGGCGCGCCGCCGGCGGGCACGAGACGCTCGCGCTCGAGGACCCGTCCGACGGGAGCGAGCTCGCGCGCATCGCCCGCGGCGGCGCGCAGGACGTCGATGCTGCCGTCGCTGCGGCGCGTGCTTCCCTCGAGAGCCGCGACCCATCGTCGTGGGGACGCATGAGTGCGGTCGAGCGCGGCCGCGTCCTGGCCAGGATCGGCCAGAAGGTGCTCGACAACGTCGAGCTGCTCGCGCGCCTCGAGGTCCACGACGTCGGCAAGCCGCTCCGGCAGGCGCGCGCCGACGCCATTGCGCTGGCGCGCTACTGCGAGTTCTACGGCGGCGCCGCCGACAAGGTGCACGGCGAGACGCTGCCCTTCGCCGCGGGCTACACGGCGCTCACGCTGCGCGAGCCGCACGGCGTCACCGGCCACATCGTGCCCTGGAACTATCCGATGCAGATCGTCGGCCGCAGCGTCGGCGCGGCCCTGGCGATGGGCAACGCCTGCGTGCTCAAGCCCGCGGAAGAAGCCTGCCTCACGGTGCTCGCGTTCGCCCGGATCTGCGCCGAAGCCGGGCTGCCGGCCGGCGCGCTCAACGTCGTCACCGGCCTGGGCGAGGAAGCGGGCGCGGCGCTGGCGGCGCATCCCGACGTCAACCACGTCTCCTTCACCGGCTCGGTCGCGACCGGCGCGCTGGTGCAGATCGCGGCAGCCCGAAACGCCGTGCCGGTGACGCTGGAGCTCGGCGGCAAGAGCCCGCAGGTCGTGTTTGCCGATGCCGACCTCGACGCGGCCTTGCCGTTCCTGGTCAACGCCGGCATCCAGAACGCCGGCCAGACCTGCTCGGCGGCGTCGCGCATCCTGGTCGAGCGGCCGGTGTTCGAGGCGGTGCGCGCGAGGATGGCCGAGCGCTACCGGGCGCTGCGCGTCGGCCGGGCGTTGGACGACCTCGACGTCGGCCCGGTGATCTCGCGCCGGCAGAAGGACGGCATCGACCACTTCCTCGCCCTCGCGCGCGACAGCGGCCTCGCGTTCGCCGCCGAGGGCGAGCTGGTTGCGGGCGCGCCCCAGGGCGGCCACTTCGTGCGGCCGACGCTGATCGACGACGTGCCGCCCGAGCACGCGCTCGCGCAGGAAGAGATCTTCGGGCCGGTGCAGGTGCTGATCGCGTTCGACGGCGAGGACGAGGCGATCCGCATCGCCAACGGCACGAAATACGGTCTCGTCGCCGGCGTGTGGACGCGGGACGGCGGTCGCGCCCTGCGCATGGCGCGGGCGCTGAAGTGCGGCCAGGTCTTCGTCAACAACTACGGCGCCGGCGGCGGCATCGAGCTGCCGTTCGGCGGCGTCAAGCACTCGGGCCACGGCCGCGAGAAGGGCTTCGAGGCGCTCTACGGCTTCTCGACGCTGAAGACGGTCGCCATCCATCACGGTTGAAACAGGAGCCCCCATGCGACTCGCAGGAAAGATCGCCCTCGTCACCGGCGCCGCGTCGGGCTTCGGAGAGGGCATCGCGAAGAAATTCGCGGCCGAAGGCGCGAAGGTCGTCCTCGCCGACCGTGACGGCGAGGGCGCGGCGCGCGCCGCGGAGCGGATCGGCGGCGACGCCGTGGGCGTGCGTGCCGACGTCACCGTCGCCGCCGACGTGAAGGCGATGGTCGAGGCCGCGCAGGCCCGCTTCGGCGGCCTCGACATCCTCGTCAACAACGCCGGCATGGGCCACGTGCCGCAGCCTCTCGAAGAGCTCGCCGAGGACGACTTCGACCGCATCCTCGCCGTCAACGTGAAGGCGATCTACCTCGCCGCGCGAGAGGTCGTGCCGCCATTCAAGGCGCAGAAGCGGGGCGTGATCCTCAACATCGCGAGCACTGCCGGGGTGAGCCCGCGGCCGCGACTCACCTGGTACAACGCCAGCAAGGGCTGGGTCATCACCGCGACGCGGTCGATGGCGGTCGAACTCGCGCCCTTCGGGATCCGGGTCTGCGCCCTCAACCCGGTCGCCGGCGAGACGCCGATGCTGAAGACCTTCATGGGCGAGGACACGCCGGAGATCCGGGCGAAGTTCCTGTCCACCATCCCGATCGGCCGCTTCTCGACGCCCGAGGACCTGGGCAACGCCGCCTCGTTCCTGTGCAGCGACGAGGCGTCGATGATCACGGGCGTGGCGCTGGAAGTGGACGGCGGCCGCTGCATCTGAGGTGGCCCCGGTCTTGCAATCGCCCCGACGGCGACGGGGTCCGGGCCCGGGCCGACCCGGATAGGCGCCCGCGCGGCGGCGAATAGCATCGCCGGAATCCGGGCCTCGTGGCGCGTCTGCGCCGGGCCGACAACGAAAGGACGTCATGGAAGAGATTGAACTGCGTGCCCTGATCGAAGACGTCCGCACCGAAAAGCTGCCGCGCCGCAGCTTCATCGAGCGGATGGTGGGACTGGGCCTGACGGCGCCGATGGCGTCGATGATGCTGATGCACTCGGGCATCGCCCAGTCGCAGCCTGCGCCCGCCTACAAGCCGACCCGGCGCGGCGGCGGCGGGCCGCTGAAGACCCTCTGGTGGCAAGGGCCGACGCTCCTGCAGCCGCACTTCGCCAACGGCACCAAGGACCAGGAAGGCTCGCGCGTCTTCTACGAGCCGCTCGCCATCTGGGACAACGACGGCAACCTCGTCCCGATCCTGGCCGCCGACATCCCGAGCGTCGCCAACGGCGGCGTGCTGGAAGGTGGCAAGGTGGTCCGCTGGCGCCTGAAGAAGGGCGTCACCTGGCACGACGGCAAGCCGTTCACGGCCGACGACTGCGTCTTCACGTGGGACTTCGCGCGCGACCCGGCCAGCGCGTGCGTGACGATCGGCGTCTACAAGGACCTCACCGTCACCAAGGTCGACGACCACACCATCCTCGTCTCGTTCGCGAAGCCGACGCCTTTCTGGGCCACCGCCTTCGTCGCCGCCGAGGGCATGGTCATCCCGAAGCATCTGTTCGGCCCCTACGCCGGCGC
>JBBSBZ010000183.1:0-7016 GCA_038250795.1 Burkholderiales bacterium
CAACCGCTGGGCGACGACGCAGAGCGGTGCGATGGCCGACGCCAGCATCTTCCAGCGCGCCACCTTCGCCTGCATGGAAGGTCGCGGCTACACCGTCAGGTAGCGGCGGCGGCCGCCTTCGTCGCGGACCCGGACGCGCGTCTCGTCGGCCCCGATGCGTCGATGGCTCGTCGGTGCCGCGTCTTTAGGCCGTGAACGATTGCGCGGCCTCCGGCGATTCCCGCCGCGCGGTCGGGCGCGACACCTTCCGACTCGCGAGAATCCGTGACGCACGGCGCGCCATCGGGCAGCACCGTCGCCATGCCGGCAACGCACCGGCCACGGGAATGGGAACCGATCGCATGACGCCCGAAGAGCCGTTCGAGAAGACCATGCGCCTGGTCTGCCGCCTCGATGACGCCGACATCGACTATGTCCGCGACACGTCCGAGTGGATCCGGCGTTGCGTGGCCCGTGTCGTTGCGCTCAACCCGGCGACCACGGCCGATGACGTGACAGCGACGGTGGTCGACATGAGCACGCGCGGACGCTGGCGCCTGATGCGTCCGGAGACCGTCGGCGAGCAGATGGCGCTGCCGAGCACGGGGAAGCGGACGTGAGAGCAGCGTCGCTCGTCGCCGCCCTGCTGCTGTTGCCGCTCGCTGCGACGCTGTCCTCGGCTGCCAATTCGCAACTCTTCAAGTGCGTCGAGGGCGGACGCACCGTCTATCAGCAGCAGGCCTGTCCGGTGACCCGCGAGGTGGAATCGTCGGCGAGCGGCGTGCACGCCGCCGCGAAGTCCGCGTCCGAGCCGGCCGCGAAGGTCTCGACGCGGCTCAGGCCGGTTTCGCCGCCGGCTTCGAGCGCGCACGCCACGCCCCGATGAGCACGAGCAGGCCGGGGAGCAGGATCGCGGCCCAGATGATCTTGTCGAGGTTGTCCTTGACCCAGGGAATGTTGCCGAACAGATAGCCCGCCATCGTGACCGAGGCGATCCAGAGCGCGCCGCCGGTCACGTCGTAGAGGGTGAACCGGCTGCGCGTCATCTGCGCGACGCCGGCGACGAAAGGCGCGAAGGTGCGCAGGAACGGCATGAAGCGGGCCGCGACGATCGTGATGCCGCCATACTTTTCGTAGAACGCGTGCGCCTGGTCGAACGCCTTGCGGTTGAACCAGCGTGAGTCCTCCCACTGGAAGACGCGCGGCCCGATCGCGCGGCCGATGGTGTAGTTGCTCTGGTTGCCGAGCACCGCCGCCACCCAGAGCAGCACGAGCACGAGCGGCAGGCTCATCAGCCCGGCCGCGCACATCGCGCCGACGACGAAGAGGAGCGAGTCGCCCGGCAGGAACGGCATGACGACGACGCCGGTCTCGACGAAGATGATCGCGAACAGCAGCGCGTACACCCAGCCGCCGTAGGCGCGCACGAAGGTCGCGAGATGCGCGTCGACGTGGAGGACGAAGTCGAGAATCGAGCCGAGGAGATCCATGGCCGCGGATTATCGCGGCGCGTCCCGCGTCTTCCACCGCCGGGCCGACGGGGCCGTGGGGCTTTCCGAAGATCGCCCCCGGGGGCACCCGGGATCCGCCGCTTTCTACAATGCGCCGACATGAACGCCCTGCTCGAGCCCGCACTGCGCCGGCCCATCCGCGAGCTGTCGAGCGAGCTGATCAGCCAGATCGCCGCCGGCGAAGTGGTCGAGCGGCCGGCCTCGGTCGTGCGGGAGCTGATCGACAACGCCATCGACGCCGGCGCCAGCGCGATCGCCGTGCGCCTGGTCGGCGGCGGCATCCGCGCCGTCACGGTCGAGGACGATGGCCACGGGGTCGCCGCCGACGAGCTGCCCGCAGCGCTGCGCCGCCACGCGACGAGCAAGATCGCGTCGCTCGAGGAGCTCGAAGGTGTCGCGACGATGGGCTTTCGCGGCGAGGCGCTGGCGGCGATCGCGTCGGTCGCCGATGTCTCGGTCGTGAGCCGCACCGCCGGTGCCGCGCACGCGACCCGGCTCGACGTGCGCACCGGCGAGCTCGCGCCTGCGGCACGCGCCATCGGCACGACGGTCGAGGTGCGCGAGCTCTTCTTCAACACTCCGGCCCGACGCAAGTTCCTGAAGACCGAGGCGACCGAGCTCGCCCACTGTGTCGAGGCGGTGCGGCGCCATGCGCTCGTGCGGCCGTCGATCGCGTTCTCGGTCTGGCACGACGGCAAGGCGGTCGCGCGCTGGCCGGGCGCCGGTGCCGCCGAGCGCGCCGGCGAGCTGCTCGGCGCGAGCTTCCTCGATCACAGCCGGGCCGTCGACATCGACCTCGGCGGCCTCGCCATCGCCGGCCGCGCCGGCACGCCCGAGTCGGCGCGCGCCCGCGCCGACCTGCAGTACGTCTACGTCAACGGGCGGCACGTGCGCGACAAGCTGATCGGCCACGCCGTGCGCGCCGCCTACCAGGACGTGCTGCACGGCGGCCGCCAGCCCGCGTACCTGCTCTTCATCGATGTCGCGCCCGAGCGCGTCGACGTCAACGTGCATCCGAGCAAGACGGAGGTGCGCTTTCGCGATTCGCGCCAGGTGCACGAGGCGGTGCGCAAGGCCGTGGGCGCGGCGCTCGCAACGGCGCCGGGGGCACGAGCAGCGAGCACGAGCGGCGGCGCGATCGAAGGCGGTGTGCACAGCGCGGGCGATCCGGCAGCCGCGCGTGACAGCCACGAAAGCCGGCCGACGTTCGCGCAGCGCCCGTTCGCCTGGACGCCGCGCGAGACGGTCGCGGCCCCCTTTCGCATCGCCGAGCCGGACGCGCCTTTCGACTTCATGCTGGCGGCCGCGGCGAGCCGCCCACCAGCGGCTGCCGATCACGACGCGCCGCTCGGGCGCGCCATCGCGCAGATCGCCGGCGCCTTCGTGCTGGCCGAGAACGCCGCGGGGCTGGTCATCGTCGACATGCACGCCGCGCACGAACGCATCGTCTACGAGCGCCTGAAGGCCGAGCGCGACCGGCAGGCGCCGGCGCAGCAGGCCCTCCTCATCCCGGCGACCTTCCCCGCCAGCGCGGCCGAGATCGCGACCGCCGAGGCGCATGCCGAGACCTTGCGAGAGCTCGGCCTCGATCTCGCGCCGATCGGCGCGTCGACCCTTGCGCTGCGCTCGCTCCCGGCCGCGCTCGCCGATGCCGACGTCGTCGAGCTCGCTCGCGCCGTGCTCGACGACCTCGCCCGCCTCGGCAGCAGCGACGCCCTCGCCCGCGCCCGCGACGAGCTGCTCTCGACGATGGCATGCCACGGCGCCGTCCGCGCCAACCGCATGCTGACGCTCGCCGAGATGAATGCGCTCCTGCGCGACATGGAGCGCACCGATCGCGCCGACCAGTGCAATCACGGTCGGCCGACATGGCGACAGGTCACGCTCACCGAGCTCGACCGCCTGTTCTGGCGCGGGCGATGACGGCGGCGCGCGAGCGATGACCACTCGCATTCCTTCGCCGCCCGGTGCGCCGCCGCCGAAAGGCCCGGCGAGCGCGGCGTCTTCGCACGACGACGGCAGCCTGCGCCTGTCGAAGCGGATGAGCGAGCTCGGCCTGTCGTCGCGGCGCGAGGCCGACGAGTGGATCGCGCGCGGCTGGGTCCGCGTCGACGGCCGGGTCGTGAGCGAGCTCGGCTCGCGCGTCCTGCCAAGCCAGCAGATCACGATCGACGCGAGGGCCCGCGACCAGCAGGCGCAACTCGTCACCGTGCTGCTCAACAAGCCGGTCGGCTACGTCAGTGGCCAGGCCGAGGACGGCTACCAGCCGGCACGCGTGCTCGTCACGCCGGACCGGCAATGGCGCGACGACACCTCGGGCGTGCGCTTCATGCCGCAGCACCTGAGGAGCCTCGTTCCGGCCGGGCGACTCGACATCGATTCGGTCGGACTGCTCGTGCTGACGCAGGACGGTCGCGTCGCCAAGCAGCTCATCGGCGCCGACAGCGAGATCGAGAAGGAATATCTGGTGCGCGTGGCACTGCCTCCGGGCGCACGGCTCGCGCCCGAATCGCTCGCGCTGCTCGGCCACGGCCTCGAGCTCGACGGCGAGGCACTCAAGCCCGCGCTCGTCGAGTGGGCCAATGCCGACCAGCTTCGCTTCGTGCTGAAGGAAGGCAAGAAGCGGCAGATCCGGCGCATGTGCGAGGCGGTCGGCCTGCAGGTGCTGGGGCTGAAGCGCGTGCGCATCGGCGCCGTCGCGCTCGGCAACCTGCCAACCGGCAGCTGGCGCTACCTGCGCCTCGACGAGCGCTTCCGCGCCGACTTGCCGATGCCTGTCAGTGCAGGTTCATCTGGCCCCCGAACAGGCCCAGCAGGCCGATCACGATCAGATAGATCGCGACGATGAAGTTGAGCAGTCGCGGCACGACGAGGATCAGGATGCCGGCGATCAGGGCGACGAGCGGGCCGATGGCCAAGGTCATGTTCATGGTGTCTCCTCTGCGGGAAGCCAAAGCCTACCCGATGCCCTGATACCCTCGGCGCATGATCCCCGCGCTCGCCTGAGCCGCCCCGACCCGATGGTCCGTTCCGCGGTCGGCGCCGAGATGGACACCTGCCTGTGCCTCGCCGGTCCGACCGCGTCGGGCAAGAGCGGCGCCGCGATGGCGATCGCCGCTGCGCTCGCGCCGCGCCGCGCCGTCGAGATCGTGAGCGTCGATTCGGCGATCGTCTATCGCGGCATGGACATAGGCACCGCCAAACCGTCGCGTGCCGAGCGCGAGGCCGTGCCGCATCACCTCGTCGACATCGTCGATCCGGCCGAGCGCTACTCCGCGGCGCGCTTCGTCGCCGACGCGACCGCGGCGATCGCGGCGATTCGCGCGCGCGGCGCGCTGCCGCTCCTGGTCGGCGGCACGATGCTCTACTTCAAGGCGCTCTTCGACGGCCTCGACGCGTTGCCGGGCGCCGATGCCGCGATCCGCGCCGAGCTCGACGAGCGCGCCGCCCGCGAGGGCTGGCCTGCGCTGCACGCCGAGCTCGCAACGGTCGACCCGGCGAGCGCCGCACGGCTCGCGCCGCGCGACAGCCAGCGGATCCAGCGCGCGCTCGAAGTGCATCGCCTCACCGGCCGGCCACTCTCTCATTGGCACACGGCTGCCGCCGGCCGCAGGCCGCCACTGATCGCCCTCGAGCCGAGCGAGCGCGGCTGGCTGCACGCGCGCATCGCCGAGCGCTTCGGGGCCATGCTCGACGCCGGCTTCCTCGACGAGGTGCGCGCCCTGCGCGCGCGCGCCGACCTGCACGCCGAGCTGCCGTCGATGCGCGCCGTCGGCTATCGCCAGGCGTGGGCCGCGCTCGACGCGGATCGACTCGACAGTCTGGCCGCGACGGCGAGCGCGGCGACGCGCCAGCTCGCCAAGCGCCAGCTGACGTGGCTGCGCGGCCTGCCGTGGCGCGAGGTCGTGTCCTGCGACGCACCCGGTGCGAGCGCTCGGCCCGTCACGCTCGCGGAACGCTGGCTCGCGGAGGGGCGACTTGGCTGATCCCGCTCCCGCCGGCCGGGTTTCCGCCGAGCCCGTCCTCGCGATCGAGGGCCTCGCGAAGCGCTTCGGCACGAGCACCGTCTTCGCCGGCGTCGACCTCGTGCTCGAGGCCGGCGAGTTCGTCGCCATCGTCGGCGAGTCGGGCGTAGGCAAGTCGACGCTGCTGAATTGCGCCGCCGGCCTCGACAGCATCGACGAGGGCCGCGTCCGCATCACCGGCACCGACATCCACGTCCTCGCCGAGCCCGAGCAGGCGGTGTTCCGGCGTCATCACCTCGGCTTCGTGTTCCAGGCCTTCCACGTCCTGCCGCACCTGAGCGTCGGTGCCAACGTCGGCCTGCCGCTCCTCCTGCAGCACGCGGCCGATCCGGCGCGCGTGATGGCGATGCTCGACGCCGTCGGCCTGGCCGGGTTCGAGCACCGGCTGCCGCAGACGCTGTCGGGCGGACAGCTCCAGCGCGTCGCGATCGCGCGTGCCCTCGTCCATCGCCCGCAGCTGATCCTCGCCGACGAGCCGACCGGCAATCTCGATCCGGACACGGCCGAGCGCATCCTCTCCCTGCTCGCCGAGCAGGTCCGGGAGCACGGCGCGGCGTGCCTGCTCGCGACGCACTCGCGCGCCGCCGCCGCGCGCGCCGACCGCGCCGTGACGCTGACGCCCGCCGGCATCGCGTGATCGAGTCCACGTGATCGAGCCTGCGTGATCGAGCTGCTGCGCCGTCTCTCGTGGCCGGAGCTGCACCACCATCCGTGGCGCAACGTCGCCGCGCTCGTCGCCGTCATGCTCGGCGTCGCGCTCGCCTTCTCGGTCCACCTCATCAATGCCTCGGCACTCGCTGAATTCGGCGCCGCCGTGCGCGCCGTCAACGGCGAAGCCGACATCGACCTGGTCGGCCCGCGCGCCGGCTTCGACGAATCGTTCTACGCCGAGGTCGCCGCCGCGCCGGGGGTGGCGCTGGCGAGCCCGGTCGTCGAGGCGGACACCTACGCCTTCGACGCCGCCGGCGCGCGTGTGCCATTGCGCGTCGTCGGCGTCGACGCGCTCGTCGTCGCGGCCATCGCGCCTGGCCTGCTGGCGCGGCCGCGCGACGGCGCCGATCGATTCGCCGCGATCGATCCGGACGCCGTCTTTCTCAACGCCGCGGCGGCGCAGCGCCTCTCGCCGAAGGGCGAAACGACGATCGAGATCCAGACCGCCTCGGATCGCATCAAGGCCAGAGTCGCCGGCAGCGTCGCCGCTGGTGGGCCGCCGCTCGCCGTGATCGACATCGCCGGCGCGCAACAGGCGTTCGGCCGAACCGGTCGGCTCAACCGCATCGAGGTCCGGCTCGCGCCGGGTGCCGACCGCGCCGCGACGCTCGCGGCGCTGCGCCTGCCCGAAGGGGTGCGCGCGGCGGCCAGCGACGAGGCGGGCGAGCGGGTCTCGAACGTGTCGCGCGCCTACCGCGTCAATCTCACCGTGCTGTCGCTCGTGGCGATGTTCACCGGCGCCTTTCTCGTCTTCTCGATCCTCGCGCTCTCGGTCGCGCAGCGCCAGCAG
>JBBSBZ010000184.1:0-6932 GCA_038250795.1 Burkholderiales bacterium
CGCTCCGGCTCGGTCGAGCGCAGGATCGGCGTCTCGCGATGCCAGAGGCCGGCGACCGAGCCGCCGAGGTCCGGACGCAGTGCCAGGCGCAGGGCGCCAGCGTGCAGCTCGAAGGTCGCATCCACGTCTGCGGCCGGCGTCGTGCCGAGGTCGTTCATTTGAGTTCCGCCTTCAGGTAGTGGGCGCCGGGGATGGGGTTGAAGTAGTACGGCGGGATCTCGACGAAGCCGAGCGACTGGTAGAGCTCGCGCGCCGCCTCCATGTCGTCGAGCGTGTCGAGCAGCATCGCCGAGTAGCCGGCGCGACGCGCCTCGTCGAAGAGCGCCTTGGCGAGGATCCGGCCGAGGCCGAGGCCGCGGCAGCCCGGGCGCACGAAGAGCCGCTTCATCTCGCACGCGTTCGCGTAGTCGGCGTCGGTCAGGGGCCGCAGCGCGCCGCAGCCGGCGAGCTTGCCGTCGACGTAGGCGACGATCAGCTGGCCGCCCGGCGCGGCGTATTCGCCCGGCAGCGAGGCCAGCTCGGCCTCGAAATTCTGGAAGCAGAGATCGACGTCGAGACTGGCCGCGTACTCGCGAAAGACACGCACCGCATCGGCGAGATCGTCCGGCGTCGTCGGGCGACGCAACTCGATGCGGGGCGGTCCGGGTGGCATGAAGGGGGAGGCGCGGCGTCGAAAGCGGCTGGAATCGCGACCATAACCGGGAACGGAGTCGAATCCGGGGGCTTCGCAGTGACGCTACCATCGGCGCCCTGAACAGCGCTGTCCGCGTCGCCGCCCGCCGTGCGGCCCTTCCCGCCTCGATGAAGTCCTTCTCCCGTTTTCCGGCGCGCGCCGCCGTTGCGCTGCGCGTGCTCTGCGTGCTCGCGCTGGCGTGGGCCGTGGTCCCCGTTTTCGCCGCCGACGACCCCGAAAGCGGCGGCACCTTCAGCACGCCAGGCTATCCGCAGCGCAACGTGACGCCGGGCACGGCCGGCATGGCCAACCCGGGCATCGGCAACCCGGGCGGCGCCCCGAACCCCGGGACCCGAGCCAACGGCGCGGACACCAACGGCGGCTTCGACAACGGCGTCAACGGCACCGGCACCCGAGGTCGCAACGGCCGGGATGCGATCAACGCCTTCCCGCGCCGCGCCGCGCCGGCGCCGCCGCCCAAGCCGAACGAGTTCCAGCGCTTCGTCGAGGGCGCAACCGGCCGGCTCCTGCCGATCTTCGGCGCGACCTTCTTCGCCGACGCCGCCGACACCTTCCAGTCGCTCGACAACGTGCCGGTCTCGGCCGACTACACGATCGGCCCGGGCGACGAGATCATCACCCGCGCTTGGGGTTCGATCGACGTCGACTACCGCAGCACCGTCGACCGCAACGGCATGCTCAACCTGCCCAAGGTGGGCAGCTTCAACGTCGCCGGCGTCAAGGCCGCCGACCTGGAGAAGAACCTGCGCACCCAGGTCGCGCGGCTCTACAACAACTTCGACCTGAGCGTCTCGCTCGGCCAGCTTCGCGGCCTGCGCGTGTTCGTCGTCGGTCCGGCGCAGCGGCCCGGCGTGGTGACGCTGTCGAGCCAGTCGACGCTGCTCTCGGCGGTCGTCGCCGCGGGTGGACCGGGCCCGGCCGGATCGATGAGGAAGATCCTTCTGCGCCGTGACGGCAAGGTGATTTCCGAGCTCGACGTCTACGACTTCCTGGTGCAGGGCGACAAGTCGAAGGACCTGCAGCTCGCGGCCGGCGATGTCGTCGTCTTCCAGCCCGCCGGTCCGCGTGTCGCGATCACCGGATCGATCGACACGCCCGCGATCTACGAGCTGAAGAGCGCCGAGGAGCCGCTCAAGGAGGTGCTGCGCTATGCGGGCGGAGCGCCGGTGCTCGCCAACCCGAACCGCGTCCAGCTCGAGCGCATCGATCCGTCCCAGCCGCTGGCCAAGCGTTTCGTCGAGACCTTCCCGCTCGACGCCGCAGGACAGCAGAAGCAGCTGCGCGACGGCGACGTGCTGACGCTGCTCGCGATCTCGCCGCAGTTCGCGAACGCCGTGACGCTGAAGGGCCACGTCGCCCAGCCGCTGCGCTATCCGTTCACGCCCGGGATGCGCATCCGCGACCTGATCCCCGACCGCGACGCGCTCATCACGCCCGACTTCTACCGGCGCAAGAACCTGCTGGTCCAGGTGATCGAGGACGACGATCGCCACGACCGCCGGGCCGACAGCGGCGACCTGGCCGGCATCCGCTCGACGCGCTCGACGGGCGCCACACCGAACACGCGCAACAGCGTTGGCGGCCCGGTCACCGAAGTCAACGACGCCGATCGGTCGACCGCGATCGATCGCGGCGGCGTGACCAACCGCAACACCTACCCCCGAACCTACCCCGGCGCCTACCCCGGCACCGACAGCGGCGAACGCAATTTGCGTCACGATGACCGGGCGGCGGTAGAGCGCTCGCGCAAGATGCCGGCGTCTCTCTTCGACGATCTCAACTGGGACTACGCGACGATCGAGCGGTTGACGCCCGACCTCAGAACCCAGGTGATTCCCTTCAACCTCGGCAAGGCGGTCCTGCAGAACGACGAGGCGAACAACCTCGCGCTGGCAGCGGGCGACGTCGTCACCGTCTACAGCCAGAAGGACGTGCGCGTTCCCGTCGCGCGCCAGACACGGCTCGTGTCGCTCGAGGGCGAGGTCGATGCACCCGGGATCTATCAGCTCCAGCCCGGCGAGACGCTGAAGGAGTTGATCGCGCGCGCCGGCGGCTTCACGCCGCAGGCCTACGTCTACGGCCTCGACCTGAGCCGTGAGGCCACGCGCGCTCGCCAGCGCGAGAACCTGACCACCGCCATCGCCCGCCTCGAGTCGCTCGCGGCGGTGCAGGCCGCGCGTGACGCCGCGAACCGGCGCGACGACGCGGCCGGCGCGGCGACGACCACGGCAGTCAGCAACACGGCGACCCAGGCCCAGCTCTCGCGCCTCTCGCGAATCGTCCCGAACGGCCGGATCGCCCTCGAGCTGACGCCGGACACGCGCTCGATCGACGGCCTGCCCGATCTGCCGCTCGAGAGCGGCGACCGCATCAGCGTGCCGCCGCGGCCGGGCTTCGTCACCGTCGCCGGCGCCGTCGTCAACAGCAATGCCTTCGTGTGGAAGCCGGGCCGCACGGCCGGCGACTACCTGCGCCTGGCCGGGGTCGAGGAGGCCGCGGACACCTCGAACATGTTCATCCTGCGCGCCGACGGCACGGTCAACAACTCGTCCGACCAGCGCGGCTTCTTCGGTCGCGGCAACCTCGAGTCGGTGCCGCTGCAGCCGGGCGACGCGGTGGTCGTGCCCAACCAGCTCGACTTCGAGACCTGGGGCCGCGCTCTTGTTCGCAACCTGAAGGACTTCGCGCAGATCATCTCGGGCTTCGGCATCGGCATCGCCGCGATCCACTCGCTCAGCCTCTAGCCGACATGCTGAGCGCCGACTCGACCACCCCACAAGCGGGCGCGCAAGTGCCCTACGACGAGTCGCCCGACGAACCCATCGTCACGCTCACCGACGTGCTCGCCTGGCTCGGCGAGAAGAAGGGGCTGATCCTCGCCGTGACGCTCGCCGCGACCCTGGCTGCGCTCGCCATCGCGCTCCTGCTGCCGCCGGTCTATACGGCGCGCACCACCTTCCTCGCGCCCGGGTCGCAGCAGCAAAGCGGCTCGGCCGCTGCACTTGCGGCGCTCGGCTCGCTCGGCGGCCTGGCCGGCGGCCTCGGTGCGAAGTCGCCGGACGAGCTGTACGTCGCGCTCCTGAAGAGCGACTCCGTGCAGCGCTCGCTCGCCGATCGATTCGACCTGAAGGCGCACTACCACGTGCGCACCTACGAGGCACTGCGCAAGACGCTGCCGGGCTACGTCCGGGTCTCGTCGGACAAGAAGAGCGGGCTGATCGTCGTTGAGGTCGACGACGAGGACCCGAAATTCGCCGCCGAGCTCGCCAATGCCCACGAAGGCGAAGTCACGCGGCTGCTCGGGCGGCTCGCCGTCTCGGAGGCACAGCTGCGCCGCGTCTTCTTCGAGAAGCAGTTGCAGGACACGAAGAACGACCTGATCAAGGCCGAGCAGGGGCTGCAGGCGGTGCAGGAAAAGTCGGGCGTCATCGTCCTCGACAAGCAGGCCGAGGCGCTGATCGCCGGCGCGGCACTGATCCGGGCGCAGATCACCGAGCGCGAGGTCCAGCTGAAGGTGCTGCGCACCTCGGCCACCGAGCAGAACCCGGCCGTGATCCGGCTCACCTCCGAGCTGGGCGCCTTGCGCAGCGAGCTCGCGCGGATGGAGGCGACGAAGGGCGGTGCGGCCGGCAGCGCCGTCGACATGCCGGTCGGCAAGCTCCCGGAGGCAGCCGTCGACTATGTGCGCGCCCGGCGCGAGGTGAAGCTGCAGGAAACGCTTCTCGAGAGCATGGTGCGCCAGTACGAGATCGCCAAGCTCGACGAGGCCAAGGAAGGGCCGGCGCTGCAGCAGGTCGACGTCGCCATCGCACCGGACGCCAAGTCGAAGCCCGCGCGCTCGTTGATCGTCCTCGCCGGAACGCTGGCCGGCTTCGTGCTGGCGGCGCTCTGGGTCGTGCTGCGCGGCTATATGCGGCTCGTTCGCAGCACCGACCCGTCGGCGTCGGCCGCCTGGCGCAACCTCGGCCAGGCCTGGAGCTTCAAGCGCAGGCCAGCGTGACCGCGCCGGTGGGCGCGGCCAGTTCGGCCACGAGCGCCGCCGAAGACGGCACCCCCGCATCGACGCCGAGCAGCGCGGACAGCGACGGCTCGATGCCGCTCACGCGAAGCGAGCGCAGCTCGACGCCGCTCACAGGCAAGCTGTCGATCGGGTGCATATCCCCCCAGGCGATCAGGAGCGGCACGGCGCCTTCGGCGTGACGCCGGCCGCCCGCGGTGAGGGCGATGCGCCAGCGCAGCAAGCCGCGTGCGGTCATGCGCTCGGCATCGACGACCGGCCCGGGATCGAAGCCGGCGTTGCGCAGGCGCGTGGCGGCCGCATCGATGTCGGTGGTGCGCGCGACCCAGTGGACGAGCCGCGGCCCCGACGCGACGAGCGCGCGGATCTCCGGCCGGTCGAGTTCGAACCAGCGCGGCCGTGCCGGCACCGATGCGTCGGGATCGATCGCGATCAGCTCGAGGTAGCTGCGCGGAAAGCGCGCCGACGAGATCGCGAGCAGCAGGTTGTGCGTGCCCATCAGGGCGTGCCTTCCCCCCGGCGCGGGCGCGACGCCGAACGTGGTTTCACACCACGCCCGGCCTTCCGCCAGCGTCCGGCAGGCGACGACGAGGTGATCCAGCTCTAGGGCTGATGCGCTCGCTGCCGCGGCCGCGCTCACAGCTCGACCTCACCGCGGATGCAGGTGACGGAGTGGCCGCCGACCCAGATCGTGGCGCCTTCCCGGGCGACGCGCACGCGCCCGGCGCGACCGAGCCGCGTGCCCTGTGCGGCGATGTAGCGCTGCGGTGCGCGGCCGCTCGCCATGAGCCACTCCGCCAGCCCGGCGTTGAGGCTGCCGGTGACGGGGTCCTCGTAGAACGCCGGCTGGCCGACGAAGCCCCGCACCTCGAACTCGGATTCGCTGCCGGCGGGATGCCGCCCGGCCACGCCGATCGTGCGGAAGCGCGCGAGCAACGCGCCATCGGGCTCGATCGCGAGCACGGTCGCGGCCGAGTCGACGAGCAGGCCGAGCCAGCGCGGGCCGTTGACCAGCCATTGCGAATCGATCAGGCGATCGCGCGACAGCTTCATCGCCGCGAGCGCGGCCGCCAAGTCGTCTTCGGACACCGACTCGCGCGCCAGCGGCGGTGCCGCGAACGCCGCCGACTCGCCTTCGCGCCGGATCCGCACGAGGCCGACGCCGCACTGCTGGACGACCTCGCCGTCGCGCCGCGGCAAGCCGCCCTGCTCCAGCCACGCGTGGCAGCTGCCGAGCGTCGGATGGCCGGCGAACGGCAGCTCGCCGCCCGGCGTGAAGATGCGGACGCGATAGTCGGCGCCAGGATCGGTCGGTGCGAGCAGGAAGGCCGTCTCGCTCAGGTTGGTCCAGCGCGCGAAGGCCTGCATGCGCGCGTCGTCGAGCCCGTCGGCGCCATGGACGACGGCGAGCGGGTTGCCGAGCAGCGCCGTGCCGGTGAAGACATCGACCTGGGTGAAGGCGAAGCGGGTCATGGCGCGACGCGCTCGTAGCGGGACCTGGCGGCTGCGAACGCCACTGGACCGCGCGCCGCCGATTCCGCCTGCAGATCGCGCAGGGCCGCGGCGAGCGAGGCGATGCCGCGCTCGATCGCGTCGGCGGCGACGGTGACGAAAGAGAGCCGAAGCGTGTTCGAGCGCGGCGCAAGGGCGAAGAACGAGGTGCCCGGCACGAAGGCCACGCCGCGCTCGACCGCCTTGGCGAGCAGCGCGTCGCTGTCGACGCCCGCCGGCAGCTCGACCCAGAAGAACATGCCGCCGCCCGGCGTGCTCCAGCGGCAGGCAAGCGGGCCGGTCGTCGGCAGATGGGCGGCGAGCGCGGCCTGCATCGCGTCGCGCTGCAGGCGGTAGCGGGCGCGGATCGTCGGCACGTGGGTGTCGAGGAAGCCGCCCTTGACGATCTCGTGGACGATCCGCTGGTTGAAGCCCGGCGTGTGCAGGTCGGCCGCCTGCTTGGCCTCGACGAGCCGGGCGAGGAGCGCCGGCGGCGCGACGACGTAACCCAGCCGCAAGCCGGGTACGAGCACCTTCGAGAAGCTGCCGAGGTAGACCGTGCCTTCGGGCCAGAGCGAGGCGATCGGTGCCGGCGGCGGCGCGTCGTACCAGAGTTCGCCGTACGGGTTGTCCTCGACGATCGGCACGCCCGCCGCTTCGGCCGCACGCGCGAGCGCGGCGCGGCGCGCGACGCCGATCTGGCGTCCGCTCGGGTTCTGGAAGTTCGGC
>JBBSBZ010000185.1:0-6921 GCA_038250795.1 Burkholderiales bacterium
CGCGGCGCGGATCCGCAGCGCCGCTGCCGTACCGGTGGCGTCGTGGCCTGCGCCGACGGGAGGCGCTGGGCGGCGCCGCGCGGGCTTAGCCGGGGAACTCATCGGAAAAGATGAACCAGATCAAATTCATAGGCGCATTTCGGTACCAGAGTACCGATCTGGCAAGTCTAGCCGTTCCGGTTCACGACCGTCAGATTTCAGGAGCCCAGCCATGTCGCTTATCTCGAACGCCCGCACCGTCGGCCGCCACGGCCTCCTCGGTGCAGTCGCAATGCTTCTCGCCGTTCCCGCCTTCGCCGCCGAGGAGCCGCTGCGCATCGGCTCGTTTCTTTCGGTCACCGGCCCCGCGGCATTCCTCGGCGACCCCGAGCAGAAGACCCTCGAGATGGAGGTGGAGCACATCAACGCCGCCGGCGGCGTTGCCGGGCGCAAGCTCCAGCTCATCGTCTATGACGACGCCGCAGACGCACAGAAGGCGCGCACGTTCGCCAAGCGACTCATCGAGCAGGACAAGGTCGACGTCATCATCGGCGGCTCGACCACCGGCACCACCATGGCGGTGATCCCCCTCGCCGAGGAGTCCGGCACGCCGTTCATCTCGCTGGCCGGCGCGGTAGGCATCGTCGAGCCCGTCAAGAAGTGGGTCTTCAAGACGCCGCACACCGATCGCATGGCGTGCGAGAAGATCTTCGCCGACATGAAGACGCGCAACCTGACGAAGATCGCGCTGATCTCGGGGACGGGCGGCTTCGACAAGTCCATGCGCGGCGAATGCCTCAAGGTCGCGGGCAAGTACGGCGTCGAGGTCGTCGCCGACGAGAGCTACGGCGCGGCCGACACCGACATGACCGCCCAGCTGACGAAGATCAAGGCCACCCCGGGCGTGCAGGCCGTGCTCAACGCGGGCTTCGGCCAGGGCCCCGCGATCGTCACCAAGAACTTCCGCCAGCTCGGCATGACGACGCCGCTCTACCAGTCGCACGGCGTCGCCTCGAAGGAGTATGTGCGCCTGTCGGGCCCGGCCGCCGAGGGCGTTCGGCTGCCCGCCGCGGCGCTGCTCGTGGCCGACATCCTGCCCGCCACCGACCCGCAGAAGCAGGTCGTCACCACCTACAGCAAAGACTACGAAAAGCGCTACAAGTCCGACGTCTCGACCTTCGGCGGCCACGCCTACGACGGACTGATGATCGTTGTCGACGCGCTCAAGCGTGCCGGCAGTACCGATCGCGCGAAGCTGCGCGACGCGATCGAGGCCACGCGCGGCTACGTCGGCACCGGCGGCGTCGTCAACATGTCGCCGACCGACCACCTGGGGCTCGACCAGAACGCCTTCAGGATGCTCGAGGTCCACAACGGCGACTGGGTTCTCGCGCGCTGACCGAGCGCGCCGGAACCGGACGCGAGATGAACGCGCAGGCCCTGCAGTACGTCGCCGCCGGACTGACCGCGGGGTCGATCTACGCCCTCATCGCGCTCGGCTTCTCGATCATCTTCAACGCCAGCCGCATCATCAACTTCGCACAAGGCGAATTCGTGATGATCGGCGGCATGACGGCGGCGACCCTGAGCGCAGCCGGCAGTCCGCTGCTGCTGGCGATGGCGGCCGGCGTGGCACTCGCCGTCGCTGCCGGCCTGCTGCTGGAAAAGCTCGCCATCGAACGCGCCCGCGACGCCGACGTGACGACGCTGATCATCATCACGATCGGCGCCTCGATCCTGCTTCGCGGTCTCGCGCAGCTCGTCTGGGGCAAGGGCATCCATGCGCTGCCTCCTCTCTCGGGCGGCCAGCCGATCGCCATCGGCGGCGCGACGCTGCTGCCGCAGAGCGTATGGGTGATGGCCACGACGCTGGCGATCGTCGCTTTGCTGTCGTGGTTCTTCGGGCGGACCCGGCTCGGCCGCGCGATGCTGGCGACGTCGCACAACCGGCTCGCCGCTCAGCTCGTCGGCATCGACGTCCGGCTCGTGCTGTTCGCGAGCTTCGGCCTGGCGGCGCTGGTCGGCGCGATCGCCGGCACGCTCATCACGCCCATCAGCTTCACCTCGTACGAGGCAGGAATCATGCTCGGGTTGAAGGGCTTCGCCGCAGCGATCCTCGGCGGCCTGGGCAGCTTCCACGGCGCCGTCGCCGGGGGCCTGCTCCTCGGCCTGCTCGAGACCTTCGGTGCCGGCTACGTCTCCTCGGCCTACAAGGACGTGATCGCCTTCGTCGTCATTCTGGCCGTGCTCTTCATCCGCCCCGATGGACTCGTCGGTGTCCTCCGCAGCGAGCGTGTCTAGCCGCCCCGCGCCGAACGCCGGGCGGCGTCGCGTCCGCACGCGACACGCCGGCCTGGCCGCGCTCGCCGTCGTCCTCCTGACCTTGCCGCTCGTCGCCGCCAACGACTACGTGTACGACGTCGCCATCCTGGTCGCGCTGAACGCGATCGTCTGCGTCGGCCTCAACCTGCTGATCGGCTACGCCGGCCAGATCAGCCTCGGTCACGCGGGCTTCTTCGGCCTGGGAGCCTACGGCTCGGCGCTGCTGGCGGCACGCTGGGGCTGGCCGCACCTCCTTTCCCTTGCCACGGCGACCGCCGGCGTGGCTTTGCTCGCCTTCGCCGTCGGCCGGCCGATCCTGCGGCTGAAGGGGCACTACCTGGCGATGGCCACGCTCGGCCTGGGCATCATCATCGCGATCGTGCTGGCCACCGAGGACGGACTGACCGGCGGCCCCGACGGGATGGCGGTTCCGACCTTCACGATCGCCGGCTACGCCATCAAGGGCGAGCAGGCGTGGTATGCCCTCTGCGCTGCATGCCTGCTCGCAGCCGTCTGGCTGGCGAGCAATCTCGTCGCCTCGCCGACCGGCCGTGCCTGGCGCGCGCTGCACAGCTCCGAGGTCGCCGCCGAGCTCGCCGGCATCGACAGCGCGCGCCAGAAGCTCTCCGCGTTCGTCGTCTCCGCCGTGTTCGCCGCCTTCGCCGGTGGCCTCTCCGCGTTCCAGGCCGGCTTCGTCACGCCGGCGAAGGCGTCGTTCCTCCACTCGATCGAGCTGGTGACGATGGTTGTCTTCGGCGGCATGGCCTCGATCTTCGGCGCTGTCGTCGGCGCGGCCACGCTGACGGTGCTGCCGCAGTTGCTCACACCGCTCAAGGAATACGAGATGGTCGTCTTCGGCGGCGTGCTCGTGGTGACGATGGTCTTCTTCCCGCGTGGCGTCGTGCCCACGCTGAGGGCGCTGTGGCAGCGCTGGCAGAAATGAGCGCGACCCTGCGCGCCGAGGGACTGTCGCGCCACTTCGGCGGCGTGCATGCGATCACCGACCTCACCTTCGAGATCCGCCCAGGCACCGTCCACTCGGTCATCGGCCCGAACGGCGCCGGCAAGACCACGCTCATCAACCTGCTGACGGGCGTCTACGCGCCGAGCGCAGGGCGCGTGACGCTCGATGGCGTCGAGCTCGGCGGGCAGCCGCCGCACCGCTTCGCCGCAGCCGGCATCGGCCGCACGTTCCAGAACCTGCAGGTGTTCTTCAACATGACGGTGCTCGAGAACGTCATGACCGGGCGCCACCATCTCGAACGCGCAAGTCTCGTCGCCGCCCTGCTCCACACGCCCCGGCTCGCGCGCATCGAGCGCGAAAGCCGCGAGCGCTCGCTCGACTGGCTGCGCTTCCTCGATCTCGCCGCCTTTGCCGACAGCCCCGCCGACTCGCTCTCCTACGGCGCGCTCAAGCGTCTGGAGATCGCCCGGGCACTGGCCGGCGAGCCCCGACTGCTGCTGCTCGACGAGCCGGCGGCCGGGCTCAATCCGACCGAGGCGATGGAGATCGACGCGCTGATCAAGCGCGTCGCCGCCACCGGCACGACAGTGGTGCTGGTCGAGCACAACATGCGCCTGGTGATGGGCGTCTCCGATCACATCCTCGTCCTCGACCACGGCAGGAAGCTGGTCGAGGGGACGGCCGAGCAGGTGCGCCACGATCCGCGCGTCATCGAGGCCTACCTGGGCGCTGCCGGCGCGCCGGGCGCACAACCGGAAGAGGCGTGCGATGCTTGACGTCGCCCTCCTCTCCTGTCGCTACGGCCGCATCCCGGCGCTGGCCAGCGTCAGCCTGCACGTCGGACGCGGTGAGCTGGTCGCGCTGGTCGGCGCCAACGGCGCCGGCAAGACGACGCTGCTGCGGGTCGTCTCGGGCGTCCTGCCGGCGAGCGCCGGCAGCGTGCGATTCGAGGGTGACGACGTGACGCGGCTGTCGGCGCGTCGCCGCGTGCAGCGCGGCATCGTTCAGGTGCCCGAGGGCCGCCAGGTGTTCGCTCCACTCTCGGTCGAGGACAACCTCCGCCTCGGCGCCTTCGTGCGGCCGCAGGGCGAGGTGCCCGCAGGTCTCGAGCGCACGTATGCGCTCTTTCCGGCGCTCGCCAAAAAGCGCCGCGATCCGGCGGGCACCCTCTCGGGCGGCCAGCAGCAGATGCTGGCGATCGGCCGCGCACTGATGGGCAGGCCGCGCCTGCTCCTGCTCGACGAACCGAGCATGGGCCTGGCGCCACGCCTCGTGGCCGAGATCTTCGGAGTCATCCGCTCGCTGAAGGATGAAGGGGCGACGACGATCCTGCTCGTCGACCAGAACGCCCAGGCCGCGCTCGCCATCGCCGATCGCGCCTACGTGCTCGAGACGGGCCGCATCGAGCTCGAGGGCCGCGGCGACGAGTTGCTCGCCAGCCCGCGCGTCCAGCAGGCCTACCTCGGACTCTGACCTCGACCACTCGTTTCCCCAAACAGGCCACGCCATGAAATCCACGCTTGCCGCCGGCCTTGCCGCCACCTCGCAGATCGACGTCGATCGCGAGCGAACGATCGACTTCATGGGCGAGCAGGCGCGCGTCTACGCAACGCCGATGCTCGTTCGCGACATCGAGATCGCGTGCCGCAACCTCCTGCTCGAGCATCTCGACCCGGGCGAGGATTCGGTCGGCACACGCATCGAGCTCGACCACCTCGCCGCCACGCTGATGGGCATGCGCGCCACCCTGAAGGTGACCGTCGCCGCCGTCGACGGACGCGCGGTCACGTTCGACGTCGAAGGCCGCGACAGCGTCGAGCCGATCTGCCGCGGCCGACACGTGCGCTTCGTCGTCGATGTGAAGAAGACCGAACTGAGGCTCGCCGAGAAGGCGAAGAAGGCGTCATGAAGCGACGCACGTCCGCGACGGCGAACGGCGCAGCAGCGCCGGTCGTCAAGCGTGTGCCGACCTATTGCTATCAGTGCGTCGCCGGCCCCGACCTGCTCACCGTGAAGGTGCAGGACGGCGTCGCCACCGAGATCGAGCCGAACTTTCGCGCCGCGGCCGTGCACCCGGGCGGCGGCAAGGTGTGCGTCAAGGCGTTCGGCCTCGTCCAGAAGACATACCACCCCAACCGCGTGCTGCAGCCGATGAAGCGCACGAACCCGGTCAAGGGCCGCGACCAGGATCCGGGCTTCGTGCCGATCTCGTGGGACGAGGCCTTCGGCCTGATCGGCGAGCGGCTCGCCAGCGTGCGCGCCGCGGGTCTCCGGGACGAGAGCGGCTACCCGCGCGTCGCCGCGAGCTTCGGCGGCGGCGGCACGCCGCAGTCGTACATGGGCACCTTCCCGGCGTTCCTCGCCGCATGGGGGGCTGTCGACTTCGGCTTCGGATCCGGCCAGGGCGTCAAGTGCTACCACTCGGAGCATCTCTACGGCGAGTTCTGGCACCGCGCCTTCATCGTCGCTCCCGACACGCCGCTGTGCGACTACCTGATCTCGTGCGGCTCGAACGTCGAGGCCTCGGGCGGCGTCGTCGGCATCTGGCGGCACGCCCGGGCGCGAGTGCGCGGAATGAAGCGGGTGCAGGTCGAGCCGCACCTGTCGGTGACCGGCGCCTGCTCGGCGCAATGGGTGCCGATCCGACCCAAGACCGACGCTGCCTTCCTCTATGCGATCGTCCATGTGCTGCTGCACGAGGTCGCACGCGAGCGCCTCGATGTCGCCTTCCTCGCCACTCGGACGGCATCGCCGTATCTCGTCGGCGCCAACGGCTACTACCTGCGCGATCGCATCTCGAGGAAGCCGCTTGTCTGGGACCGTCGCCGCGACCGCGCATGCGAACACGACACAGCGGACATCGACGAGGCGATCGAAGGCACCTGGACGATGGAGGCGATCGAGATCGGCCCCGACGGCGACGTGCTCGCCGAGGGCCGACTCGAGGGCACGACCGGTTTCAGCAGGCTGGTCGAGCACATGCGAGCCTATTCGCCGGAATGGGCCGAAGCCGTCTGCGACGTGCCGGCGGCGACCATGCGGCGCATCGGGCAGGAGTTCATCGCCCACGCCCACGTCGGCGAGACGATCGAGATCGAGGGCATGACGATGCCCTACCGGCCGGTTGCCGTGACGCTGGGCAAGACCGTCAACAACGGCTGGGGCGGCTTCGAATGCTGCTGGGCGCGCACGCTCCTCGCGACTCTGGTCGGCGCGCTTGAGGTTCCGGGCGGAACGATCGGCACGACGATTCGCCTGACGAGGCCGATGTCGCAGCGCCACGACAGCGTGCAGCCCGGCGTCGACGGCTTCATGCACTACCCGCTGAACCCGACCGACAAGGCGCACTGGTCGCCGTCGCCCAACATCCGAAACGCCTACCGCACGATGGTGCCGCTGGCCGGCGACGGCCCCTGGAGCCAGGCGCTGGGCCCCACGCATTTCTCGTGGATGTTTCTCGACGAGACACCCAAGGGGCTGCCACGCGTGACCCTGCCCGACATCTGGTTCCTCTACCGCACGAACCCGGCGGTCTCGTTCTGGGACACCGCGGCGCTCGGCGAGAAGATGGCGCGCTTCCCGTTCGTCGTCGCTTTCGCCTACACGCGCGACGAGACGAACCACTATGCCGACGTGCTGCTGCCCGATGCCACCGA
>JBBSBZ010000186.1:0-6890 GCA_038250795.1 Burkholderiales bacterium
CGCTCGAGAGTTTCGTCGAGCGCGGCAAGACGCCGATGTACCTGGCCGAGCTCGACGCGCTGCGCGCCCGGATCACGCTCGACGAGGTGAACGCCGCGTTCCGCAAGTACGTCGTGCCCGACAAGCTGGTGTATGGCGTCGCCGGCGACTTCGCGAACGTCGCGGGAGCCGCAGCGAAGGCGGGTGGCGCCGGCGCCGTGACGCCGCCGAAATGAACCTGCCCGCTGGCGACGAAGCGCCGGCGCCCGCGTGGCAGCGGCTCTGCCTGTCGAGCGAGCTGGAGGAAAAGGGCAAGGCGATGGTCTTCGACGTGCTGCACTTCCACGCGCCGGCACGCGCCTTCGCCTTGCGATTCGAGGGCCGTGTCGTCTCCTACCTCAACCGCTGCGTCCACGTGCCGACCGAGCTCGACTGGTTGCCGGGCGAGTTCCTCGACGGCGATCGTGCGCTCATCATCTGCGCGATCCACGGTGCGACGTACGCGCCGCAGAGCGGCCACTGCGTCGGCGGTCCGTGCGGCAGCGGCAAGCTGACCCGCATCGCGACCGTCGAGCGCGATGGCGAGGTGTGGTGGCAGCCGACGCGCGACACGCGGCCGGCGCCGGCGACTGCCACGACCTCGTCGCCGTGATCCGCTGATCATGCCGGCGCACCGGGCCTGAGCTGGCGCTCCCGGCGCCACGCGCGAGGACGGCTTGTCGGGCCGAACTGCTCGAGCCGGCTCGGCCATCCAACTTGGTGCGCAGGACCTCCGCCATGGTGCGCCTGCGGCGTCGAGCGAACGAGAGCCCGCCGCTGTCGCGCGGCTGCCCGGACCATGCCTCGAGTCGTGGACGAACATGGCATGGCCCTTGCAGACAGTGCCTCCCGCTGGCGAATCGTCGTCCGCCTCACACCTCATTCGAAACCGCCGGGAGATCCTCAATGAAACGTCGCTTCGCGCTCCAAGCCGCCTGCGCAGCCCTCGCTGCGTCGGGCCTCGTCTCGATGCCCGCCTTCGCCGCCGACACCATCAAGGTCGGCATCCTCCACTCGCTGTCGGGAACGATGGCGATCTCGGAGACGGTGCTGAAGGACGTCGCCCTCATGACGATCGACGAGATCAACGCCAAGGGCGGCGTGCTCGGCAAGCAACTCGAGCCCGTCGTCGTCGATCCCGCGTCGAACTGGCCGCTCTTCGCCGAGAAGGCCAAGCAGCTGATCAGCCAGGACAAGGTCGCGGTCGTGTTCGGCTGCTGGACGAGCGTGAGCCGCAAGTCGGTGCTGCCGGTGTTCGAGGCCAACGACGCGCTGCTCTTCTATCCGGTGCAGTACGAGGGCGAGGAGCTCTCCAGGAACGTGTTCTACACGGGCGCGGCGCCGAACCAGCAGGCGATTCCCGCGGTCGAGTACCTGATGAGCAAGGACGGCGGCTCCGCCAAGCGCTTCGTGCTCCTCGGCACCGACTACGTCTATCCGCGCACGACCAACAAGATCCTGCGTTCCTTCCTGCACAGCAAGGGGATCAAGGACGAGGACATCATGGAGGAGTACACGCCGTTCGGCCACTCCGACTACCAGACGATCATCGGCAAGATCAAGAAGTTCGCGGCCGAAGGCAAGAAGACGGCGGTGATCTCGACGATCAACGGCGACTCGAACGTGCCCTTCTACAAGGAGCTCGGCAACCAGGGCCTGAAGGCGACCGACGTGCCCGTCGTCGCATTCTCGGTGGGCGAGGAAGAGCTGCGCGGCGTCGACGCCAAGCCGCTGGTCGGCCACCTGGCGGCCTGGAACTACTTCATGTCGATCAAGAACCCGACCAACACGGCGTTCATCAAGGAGTGGAGCGACTACGCCAAGGCCAAGGGCATCGCCGGCCACAAGGACAAGCCGCTGACCAACGACCCGATGGAGGCCACCTATATCGGCATCCACATGTGGGCGCAGGCGGTCGAGAAGGCCAAGTCGACCGATCCGGACAAGGTGATCGCGGCGATGGCCGGCCAGACCTTCAAGGCGCCCGGCGGCTTCATGTCGACGATGGACATGAAGAACCACCACCTGCACAAGCCGGTGTTCATCGGCGAGATCAAGTCGGATGGCCAGTTCAGCGTCGTGTGGAAGACGCCGGGTCCGATCAAGGCCCAGCCGTGGAGCCCGTACATCCCCGAGAACAAGGGCAAGAAGGACGAGCCCGCCGACAAGGGCAAGAAGGACGCCGTCGCAATGAAGTGATGGGCTCCCCTCTCCCGCTCGCGGGAGAGGGTCTTCCACTCGGAAGAAGCGGATCGTGATCCCTTTCGTCAAACTCGTTGTCGCCGTCTTCATCGCGTTCTTCGCGGTGTCGACGGCGCAGGCCTTGACACAGGCGCAGGCGCTCGCCATCGCCGCGGGCGAGAGCGATGCGCGCATCGCCGCGCTCACGAAAGCAGTCGCCAGTGGCGACCCGAGCGTCGCGGTGCTTGTCCAGGCCCTCCTCGACGACGAAGTCAAGATCTCGGGCGACACGGTCTTCATCGTGCACGACGGGAAGGCGACCGACGCCGCGTCCGGTGCCGAAGCAAGGCTGCCCGACGGGGCCGAAGACGTCACCAACAACAACCGCATGCGCGGCGCGCTCGAAGGTGCGCAGGCGGCCTTGCGACTCATCTCCACGGATGCGGCGGTGCGCAGGAGCGCGCTCGCCGAGCTCGGCAAGGTCTCGCTCGACGAGGGGCAGCTGCCCATGATCGAGAAAGCCTACGCCGCCGAAACCGATGCGTCGTTGAAGGCGCAGCTGCTCCGCATGCGCGCCAAGCTACTTGTCACGTCGTCCGATCGCAGCAAGCGCCTCGCGGCGGCCGACGAGCTCGCGTCGAGCAACCAGAGCGCTGTCGCGAGCCTCCTGCAGGAGCGTCTCGCCACCGGCGGCGAGAGCGACGCCGAGGTGCGCGTGGCCCTGCAGCGCGCGCTCGACGCGGTGCGTTCGCGCCTCGCCTGGGGCGAGCGCATCGCCGTCGTCTTCACCGGCGTCAGCCTCGGCTCGGTGCTCCTGCTCGTCGCGCTCGGACTGGCGATCACCTACGGCCTGATGGGCGTCATCAACATGGCGCACGGCGAGCTGATGATGATCGGCGCCTACACGACCTACGTGGTCCAGAACCTCTTTCGCGCCTACCTGCCCGGTCTGTTCGATGTCTACGTGATCGCGGCGATCCCCGTGGCCTTCCTCGTCTCGGCGCTCGTCGGTGCAGTGCTCGAGCGCGGCGTCATCCGCTTCCTCTACGGTCGGCCACTCGAGACGCTGCTCGCGACCTGGGGCATCAGCCTCGTGCTGCAGCAGTCGGTGCGTTCACTCTTCGGCGCCCAGAACGTGCCGGTCGAGAACCCCCCCTGGCTCTCCGGCGGCGTCGAGCTGATGAGCAACCTCGTGCTGCCGTACAACCGGATCGCGATCATCGCCTTCGCCTTCATCGTCCTCGGCGGCGTCGCCCTGCTGATCGCGAAGACACGCTTTGGCCTCTTCATCCGCGGCGTGACGCAGAACCGACGCATGGCCGCCTGCGTCGGCGTCGACACGGCGCGGATCGACATGCTGGCGTTCTCGTTCGGTGCCGGCATCGCCGGCCTCGGCGGCGTCGCCCTCTCGCAGATCGGCAACGTCGGCCCCGATCTCGGCCAGAGCTACATCGTCGACTCGTTCCTGGTGGTCGTCGTCGGCGGCGTCGGCCAGCTCGCCGGCACCGTGGTCGCCGCCCTCGGCCTGGGCGTCCTCAACAAGCTGCTGGAAGGCGTCGCCGGCGCGGTGCTCGCGAAGATCGCGGTGCTGGTCATCATCATCGTCTTCATTCAGAGGAAGCCGTCCGGACTCTTCGCGATGAAGGGTCGGAGCGCGGAGGCATGAGCGCGGTGCTGCCGAGTCTGGCCGCGTCGCGCACGATCGTGCCGCGCCGCGGCCTCCTGCTTGGCGTGCGCGGCTGGGCCAGCGTGACGATCGCGCTCGCCGTCATCGCCGTCGTCGTGCCGGTCGCCAACCTGCTGATGCCGGTCGACAGCGCCTTGCACCTGAGCGACTACGCCGTGCAGCTGGTCGCCAAGATCATGTGCTACGCGATGTGTGCGCTGGCAATGGATCTGATCTGGGGCTACACCGGCATCCTCTCGCTCGGTCACGGCGTCTTCTTCGCGCTCGGCGGCTACGCGATGGGCATGTACCTGATGCGCCAGATCGGCAGCGACGGCCAGTACCGGCTGTCGATGCCGGACTTCATGGTGTTCCTGAACTGGAAGGAATTCCCGTGGCAGTGGGCGTTGTCGGATTCGTTCGTCGCGCAGATGCTGCTCGTCGTCCTCGCGCCCGGACTGCTCGCCTTCGTGTTCGGCTTCTTCGCCTTCCGCTCGCGCATCAAGGGCGTGTACTTCTCGATCATCACGCAGGCGATGACCTACGCGATAATGCTGCTCTTCTTCCGCAACGAGACCGGCTTCGGCGGCAACAACGGCTTCACCGACTTCAAGCGCATCCTCGGCATGCCGCTGGCGAGCCCGTCGATGCGGATGACGCTCTTCGTCGTCACCGGCTGCACGCTGGTCGCCTTCTTCCTGCTCGCCCGCGCGATCGTCGAGAGCAAGTTCGGCCGCGTCCTGCAGGCGATCCGCGATGCCGAGAGCCGGGTCATGTTCACCGGCTACGACCCGCTGCGCTACAAGCTCGCGATCTGGACGCTCTCGGCCGTGATGTGCGGCATCGCCGGCGCGCTCTACGTTCCGCAGGTCGGCATCATCAACCCGAGCGAGATGGCGCCGGCGGCCTCGATCGAGATCGCGATCTGGACGGCGGTCGGCGGCCGGGCGACGCTGATCGGCCCGATCGTCGGCGCCTTCTTCGTCAACGGTGCCAAGAGCTGGTTCACGCAGGCCTTCCCGGAGTTCTGGCTCTATGCGCTCGGTGCGATGTTCATCGCCGTCACGTTGTTCCTGCCGCAGGGCATCGTCGGTCTCGTGCGCGGTTCGGGCGGTGTTCTCGCACGTTTGCGCAGGAGCACGCGCAAGGAAGAGGGCAGCGCGTCGTGACCCCTGAGTTGATGCAGGCCGGCTCGCGCGCTCGCCGCGCGGCAGAGCTGCGCGCCGTAGCCGCCGCGACGGGTGAGTCGGGCGGCCGCGAGGCGAGCTATTCGCGCATCGCCACCGGCGAGCTCGACGTCGCCCACGGCGCGATCCTCTACCTCGACGACATCACAGTCAGCTTCGATGGTTTCAAGGCGCTCGACGCGCTCTCGCTCTCGATCAGCGCCGGCGAGATGCGCTGCATCATCGGCCCGAACGGGGCCGGCAAGACGACGATGATGGACGTCATCACCGGCAAGACCCGTCCCGACGTCGGCCGCGCCTTCTTCGGCTCGACGATCGACCTGCTGCGCCTGCGCGAGAGCGAGATCGCCTCGATCGGCGTCGGCCGCAAGTTCCAGAAGCCCACGGTGTTCGAGCAGCTCTCGGTGTTCGAGAACCTCGAGCTCGCGCTGAAGGCCGATCGCGGCGTGCGCGCGTCGCTCTTCTTTCGCCTCTCGGGCGAGCAGCTCGACCGGATCGGCTCGACGCTGGTCCTGATCCACCTGAAGGATCATGCCCAGCGCCCGGCCGGGCTGCTCTCGCACGGCCAGAAGCAGTGGCTCGAGATCGGCATGCTGCTGATCCAGAACCCGAAGCTGCTCCTGCTCGACGAGCCCGTCGCCGGCATGACCGACGAGGAGACCGATCGGACCGCGGAGCTCTTCCTCTCGCTCGAGAGTAGCCATTCGCTCGTGATCGTCGAGCACGACATGAAGTTCATCCATGCCCTCACGCACGGCAACACGGCCAAGAAGGTGACGGTGCTGCACGAGGGCCGCGTGCTGGCCGAGGGGTCGCTGGCCGACGTGCAGGGCAACGAGAAGGTCGTCGAGGTGTACCTTGGCCGCTAGCTCGACGATGGGTGCGGCGATGCCGGCCGGTCGGACGGACGCGGCGACGTCGACCGGGGCGGCGGCGCGAAGTGCGTCCGTCCCGCTCCTGAAGATCGAGGCGCTCAACCAGTACTACGGCGGCTCGCACATCCTGCGCAACGTCGCACTCGACGCGGTCGAAGGCGAGGTGACGGTGATCCTCGGCCGCAACGGCGTCGGCAAGACGACGCTCCTGAAAAGCTTGATGGGCGTCGTGCCGGTGCGCTCGGGCACGGTGCGATTCGGCGGCGACGACATCACCCACGACACGCCGTACCAGCGCGCACGTCTCGGCATCGGCTACGTGCCGCAGGGCCGCGAGATCTTCAGCCGGCTCACGGTGCAGGAGAACCTGCAGATGGGCCTGGCCTACAGGAAGGGCGGCACGCCGCTCGCGCCCGAGCTGTTCGAGCTGTTCCCGGTGCTCGGGCAGATGCTCCATCGCCGCGGCGGCGACCTCTCGGGCGGCCAGCAGCAGCAGCTCGCGCTCGCCCGCGCGCTCGCCGCCGGCCCGTCGCTGCTGATCCTCGACGAGCCGACCGAAGGCATCCAGCCGTCGATCATCAAGGACATCGGCCGCGTCATCCGCAGGCTCGTCGACACCGGCCTGGCGGTCGACGGCAAGCCGCGGCGCATGGCGATCGTGCTGGTCGAGCAGTACTACGACTTCGCCGCCGAGCTCGCCGATCGTTACCTGGTCATGGAGCGCGGCGAGGTCGTGCAGCGCGGCCGCGGCGTCGACATGCAGGCCGAGGGCGTTCGCGCCCGAATGTCGATCTAGCGGCGGTGCCCCGGGCGCGCCGCGCAGGGCGACGACAATCGCGCGATCCGCATCGATGCCGGGCCCGCCATGATCACCGTCCACCACCTCAACAACTCGCGCTCGCAGCGGGTACTCTGGCTGCTCGAGGAGCTCGGCATCCCGTACGAGATCAAGAAGTACCAGCG
>JBBSBZ010000187.1:0-6874 GCA_038250795.1 Burkholderiales bacterium
ACGAGCATGTCCTCCGGCAGCGACAGCACGACCGGCCCGGGCCGACCCTGCATGGCGACGTGGAAGGCGCGCGCGACGTACTCGGGCAGCCGGTCGGCGTCGTCGACCTCGCCGACCCATTTCGCGAAGCCGAGCGTGCCGGGCCCGAACATCTGGCGGTAGTCGACCTCCTGGAAGGCCTCGCGGTCGCGCTGGCTGCTCGCGACCTGGCCGATGAAGAGAATCATCGGCGTCGAGTCCTGGAACGCGGTGTGCAGGCCGATCGCAGCGTTGCTCGCCCCGGGTCCGCGGGTGACGAAGCACAAGCCCGGCCGCCCGGTCAGCTTGCCTTGCGCCTCGGCCATGTAGCTCGCACCGCCTTCCTGACGGCAGGCGACGAAACGGATCCTGTCGCGGTGCTCGTAGAAGCCGTCGAGCGCGGCGAGGAAGCTCTCGCCGGGAACGCCGAAGACGGTGTCGGCGCCCTGGGCGATCAACGCCTCGACGAGGGCATGCCCGGCGGGGCGGATTGGCGCGAAAGAGGTCATGGCAGCTACCAGGCGGTGACGCTCCGAGGATACGGGCGCCGTCAGATCGTCCTGAGATCAGGGTTCGACCGGATGCGCTAATTCACCGTTTGGTGAATTATCACGACGTGGCCCCCCGCTCCAGTGCCGTCCTCGAGTTCCGCTCGCGCGATGCCGACCGCACGCGCGAGAAGATCCTGCGTGCGGCGATGGCCGAGTTCGCCGCGCACGGCTTCGGCGGTGCACGCATGGAAGCCATCGCCGAACGGGGCGAGGTCGACAAGAAGCTCATCTACTACTACTTCGCCGCCAAGGACGAGCTGTTCCTCGCCGTCCTCGAGCAGACCTATGCCGACATCCGCGCCGCCGAGCGCCAGCTGCATCTCGAGGCGAGCACTCCGCTCGACGCGATCCGCGCCCTGGTCGCCTTCACGTGGCACTACTACCTCGCCCACCCCGAGTTCCTGGCGCTTCTCAACAGCGAGAACATGCACGGCGCCGGCCACCTCAAGCGCTCGCGCAGCATCCGCCAGATGAACTCGCCGCTGATCGAGGAGCTTGCCGCCGTGCTCGAGCGCGGTGAACGGAGCGGCGAGCTCAAGCGCGGCATCGATGCGATGCAGCTCTACATCTCGATCGCCGGCCTGGCCTACTTCTATCTCTCGAACAACCACACGCTGTCGGCCGTCTTCGGCCGCGAGCTGATGACGCCGGCCGCGCACGAGGGGCGGCTGGCTCACATGTGCGAGCTGATCCTGGCCTACGTCGCCGCCGCGCCGGCTGCCGCGGCTGCCCCGGCGCGGCCGCGCGCCCCTTCCCTTCGCCCGCCTGTCGCGGGCTCCTTCAGGAGACAACGATGAACAAGCTTTCCTCCCTCGGCCGCGTCACCCTCGTGGCGTGCGCGGTCGTCGCCGCCCACGGCGCGCAGGCGCAGAACTGGAAGCCGACCCGGCCGATCAACCTGATCGTGCCGTGGGCGCCGGGCGGCTCCACCGACCAGATCACGCGCGTCACCGCCGCCGAGCTCGAGAAGGCGCTCGGCCAGACGATCGTCATCGTCAACCAGCCGGGCGCCTCGGGCTCGATCGGCACCAAGAGCGCGCTCGACGCCGCCAAGGACGGCTACACCTGGACGGCGGGCGCCGCGCAGGACCTGGGCACCTACCAGACGCTCGGCTCGCTCAACACCAAGATCACCGACTGGAACCTGTTCCTCACGGTCGCCAACATCCAGGTGATCGGCGTCAACCCGAACACGCCCTATCAGACCGCCAAGCAGCTGCTCGACGCGATGAAGGCCAAGCCGAACTCGATCTCCGTCGCGACGGCGGGCGTCACCTCGGCCGGCCATAACGCCATGGAGCTGATCGCCAAGGCGACCGGCGTCACCTATCGCCACGTGACCTACGACGGCGGCAACCCGGCGGTGGTCGCGACCGTGGCCGGCGAGACGGAGGTGACGACCCAGCTCGCCGTCGAGCAGGCCGACATGATCCGCGGCAAGCGCCTGCGCCCGCTGGCGACGGTGAGCGACAAGCCGCTCGAACTCGAGGGCTACGGCACGATCCCGCCGCTGTCGGCCACCGTGCCCGGCTTTTCGGCGCCCGCCAACTACTTCGGTATCTTCGTTCCCAAGGGCGTTCCCGATGAAGTGATCAAGACGCTCGAGAAGATCTGGCGCGAGCAGATCGCCAAGAGCGAGTCGATCCAGCGCTACGCGGCGAGCCGTGGCGCCCTGTTCGCGCCGTCGTACGGCGAGGCCGCGCAGAAGGCCGTCTTCCCGGCGGTCCAGGCGAACGCCTGGCTGCTGTTCAACAGCGGCAAGGCGAAGGTCTCGCCCGACACCGTCGGCATCCCGAAGCCCTGAGACAGGAAGCTGTCGTGCCCGAGACGATGCCGGTCGGCACCGATCCCGACATCGAGGCCGCACCCGACCCGCACGTCGAGGCCGGCAACGACCTGCGCGGTGCGGTCGGCTGGACGGCGCTCGGTGTCGCCGTGCTGGTCGGCTCGGTCACGATGGACCGTCTCGAATCGCAGAGCATCAATCCGTACACCATCCCGGGCCTCGTCCCGGGCCTGCTCGGCATCGCCATGATCGTGCTCGGCCTGGTGCTCGGCGTGCGCGGCTGGCGCCGCGACGGGCTCCATGCACCGCGGCCCGCCGCCGTGCCGGGACTGGCGAAGCGGCTCGGACTGGTCATCGGCCTGGTGATCGTCTATGCCGTCGGCCTGGTCGGCCACGGCATGCCTTTCTGGCTCGCCTCGGCGCTCTATGTCGCCGCCTCTATCCTCATCCTGCAGGGCCCGCAGCGCAGCGCCGCCGGCCGCGGCGTGACGCTGCGCGACGTCGCCTTCGCGGTCGTCGTGGGCCTCTCGTCAGGCGCGATCGTCACCTACGTGTTCCAGGAACTCTTCCTGGTGCGCCTGCCCTGAGGCCACGCCGTGTTCAGCGGACTCGCCGACCTCGGCCACGCCTATCTGGGCTTTCTCAACGTCACGTCGATCTCGCTCGGCCTCGGCGGCGCGCTGCTGGGCATCGTCGTCGGCATCCTGCCGGGCCTCTCGGCAACGCTCGTCATCGCGCTGCTGACGACGATCACGATCAAGCTGCCGGCCAACGACGCCATCCTGGTGCTGATCTGCTCCTACGTCGGCGCGCTCTACGGCGGATCGCGCACCGCCATCCTGCTCAACATCCCCGGCACCGCGGCGAACGCCGCCTCGTGCGCCGACGGCTATGCGCTCGCCCGGCGCGGCGAGGCCGGACGGGCGATCGGCATCGCGACCTCGGGCGCGTTCATGGGCACGCTCTTCGGCGTGCTCTGCCTGGCGGCGTTCACGTCCTCGCTGGCCGAGGTCGCGCTCTCGTTCGGCGCCTACGAGTTCTTCTGGCTCGCCCTGTTCGGCGTCGTCGTCTCGGGCTCGATCGTCGGCGACGATCCGATCAAGGGCTGGCTGATGGGCGCGCTCGGACTGTTCATGGCGCAGATCGGCCAGGAGGGCCTCTACGCCTACAACCGCTTCACCTTCGGCTGGGACGATCTCGCCGGCGGCATCTCGCTGATTCCAGCGCTGGTCGGCGCCTTCGGCCTGGCCGAGATCCTGACGACGCTGTCGGATCCGGTCGAAAAGCAGCTCGTCGAATTGAAGGACTCGGTCCTGCCGCGCTTTCGCGAGGTCTTCCAGTACTGGCGCACCGTCCTGCGCTCGGGCGTGATCGGCGTCGCCACGGGCCTTCTGCCCGGCATCGGCGAGGATGCCGGCGCCTGGATGTCGTACGCCGCGGCGAAGGCGACAACGCGCGAGAAGGAGCTCTTCGGCAAGGGTTCGATCGACGGCCTCATGGCGGCCGAGACCGGCGACATGGCCTCGATCCCGGGTCACATCATCCCCGCGCTCGCGCTCGGCATTCCCGGCTCGGCGCCCTCGGCGGTGCTGCTTGCCGCCATGATCATCCACGGCATCCAGCCCGGCCCGATGCTGATGATCACCCATCCGCATTTCGTCTACGAGGTCGTCGCCATGACCTCGCTCGCGAGCATCAGCATCCTGATCTTCGGACTGTTCCTCGTCCGGCCGCTGCTCGTCATCCTGCGCATCCGCCGCTCGGTGCTGATGCCGATCATCTTCCTGCTCTGCACGGTCGGCGCGTTTGCGAGCGCCTCGCGCCTGTTCGACATCTACGCCATGCTCGTGATCGGCATCGGCGCCTTCTTCCTGCGCCGGCGCGGTTACCAGATGGCGCCGTTCGTGCTCGGCATGGTCCTCGGCCCGCTGCTCGACAAGAGCCTGCGCCGCGGTCTTGTGCTCTCCGACGGCGGCCTCGCCCCGTTCTTCACGCGACCGATCTCGATGGCGCTGGCCGCCGTGACGATCTTCACCCTGCTGCTCTACGTGCCGGCGGTGAAGGCGGCGGTGCGCCGCGTCACCGGCGGTGCGGCCCGGCTCGTCCGCTCGGTGCTCGGGCGCCCTTCACGCGGCGGTGACACGACATGAAGCTCTCGCTCTGCAACGAGGTCCTCGCCGATCTCCCGCTCGAACGCCAGTGCGAGATCGCCGCGGCGCTGGGCTACGACGGCCTGGAGATCGCGCCCTTCACGCTTGCCGAGCATCCGGAGCACATCGACGCGGGCCAGGCGGCGCGCATCCGGCGCGTCGTCGAGTCGTTCGGCCTGGTCGTCACCGGCCTGCACTGGCTGCTCGTCAAGCCGGCGGGACTCTCGCTCACCGACCCCGACCCGGCACTGCGCGCGCGCACGCTCGACGTCGTCGCCCGGCTGATCGCGCTCTGCGCCGAGCTCGGCGGCAGCGTCCTCGTCCACGGCTCGCCGAAGCAGCGCGCCATCGCCGAGGGCGAGACACACGCGACGGCGCGTGCACGGCTGCGCGACTTCCTCGCCGACGCCGCCATCGTCGCCGAGGCGAACGGCGTCACCTACTGCATCGAGCCACTCTCTCCGCGCGAGACGGCGCTGATCAACACCGTCGCGCAGGCGGCCGAGCTGGTGCGCGAGATCGACCACCGGTCGCTGCGCACGATGATCGACTGCAGCGCCGCCGGCGCGAGCGAGCAGCTGTCGGTGCCCGAGCTCGTCGACCTGTGGCTGCCGACCGGCCTGGTCGCGCACGTCCAGGTCAACGACCCGAACCGGCGCGGGCCCGGCCAGGGAGAGATGCGCTTCGCACCGGTCCTCGCGGCGCTGAAGCGACACGGGTACGACAAGACCATCAGCGTCGAGCCCTTCGACTACGTCCCCGACGGCGTCGGCTCGGCCGCCTTCGCCGCCGGCTATCTGCGCGGCATCCTCGACACGCTCGCGCCCTGAACGGACGCAACCTCTTCACGAAAGCAAGAAGCCATGGCGACTCGACGACTCGGTCTCATCATGCACGGCGTCACCGGCCGGATGGGCATGAACCAGCACCTCATCCGTTCGATCTGCGCGATCCGCGCGCAAGGCGGCGTGACGCTCGCCAATGGCGACAAGGTCATGCCCGATCCGATCCTGATCGGACGCAACGCCGAGAAGATCGAGGCGCTGGCGAAGGCACACGGCATCGCGCGCTGGGGCACGAATCTCGAGATCGCGCTCGCCGACAAGGCAGACACCGTCTTCTTCGATGCCGGCACGACGCAGATGCGGCCGCAACTCCTTGCGCGCGCGCTTGCCGCGGGCAAGCACGTCTACTGCGAGAAGCCGATCGCGACCAATCTCGCCGAGGCGGTCGAGATCGCACGCATCGCGCAGGCTTCGGGCCTGAAGCACGGCGCCGTGCAGGACAAGCTTTTCCTGCCAGGCCTGAGGAAGCTCGACATGCTGCGCCGCGCCGGGTTCTTCGGCCGCATGCTCACGCTGCGCCTCGAGTTCGGCTACTGGGTCTTCGAAGGCGACCTGCAGCCGATCCAGCGTCCCTCGTGGAACTACCGTGCCGAGGACGGCGGCGGCATGATCCTCGACATGATGTGCCACTGGCGCTACGTGCTCGACAACCTGTTCGGCGAGGTGCAGTCGATCTCGTGCCTGGGCGCCACCCACATCCCGAAGCGCTGGGACGAGGACGGCAAGCCCTACGAGGCGACCGCCGACGACGCCGCCTACGCGACCGTGCAGCTCAAGGGCCTCGGCGGCGAGCCGGTGATCGCCCAGATCAACATGTCGTGGGCGACGCGCGTGCGGCGCGACGACCTCGTCACCTTCCACGTCGACGGCACCGACGGCTCGGCCGTCGCCGGCCTGCAGGAATGCCGCGCCCAGTCGAAGGTGGCGACGCCGCGGCCGGTGTGGAACCCGGACGTCAAGCAGTCGATGAACTTCCTCGACCAGTGGCAGGAGATCCCGGACTCGCAGGTCTACGACAACGGCTTCAAGATCCAGTGGGAGCATTTCATCCGCCACGTCGTCGAGGACGCGCCATACAAGTGGACGCTGGGCGAAGGCGCCAAGGGCGTGCAGCTTGTCGAGGCAGCGCTCTCGAGCTGGAAGGAGCGGCGCTGGATCGACGTGCCGGCCCTCGCAATCTGAGACCGCGACGATGAACGCTTCGCTCTCGATCCGTCTGCCGTCCGCCGACGGCCGACTCGCGCCGTATGCGCTGCGCGGCAGCGCGGCTTTCGCGACGACGCCGGCGAAGGAGAGCTTCAACCGCATCGCCTATTCCGCGGCGCACGTCGTCGCCGATCCGATGCGCGCCACCGATCCCTGGGTCACTGCCGCGCTCGACTGGGACGCGACCATCGCCTACCGGCAGCGCCTCTGGTCGCTCGGCCTCGGCGTCGCCGAGGCGATGGACACGGCGCAGCGCGGCATGGGCCTCGACTGGCCGACCTCGCTCGAGCTGATCCGCCGCTCGCTCGACGCCGCGCG
>JBBSBZ010000188.1:0-6869 GCA_038250795.1 Burkholderiales bacterium
CGCCGACCTCAAGGTCGCGTGGGCGGCGAAGAACCCGATGAAGCGCTTCGGCACGACCGACGAGGTGACGGCGACGGTGCTCTTCCTCGCCTCCGACGCGGCGTCGTACATCACCGGCGTCGACCTGCTCGTCGACGGCGGGCTCGGCAGCTTCTAGTCAGCGCTCGACGGTTGCCGCGGCCGACGAGCGCGTCACCGCGGCGCGGCTCGCGACCTGCAGCAGCTGGGCGACGGTGGCCGCCGCGATCACCTCGGGCTGCCGCCCGGCGATGCCGTCGATGCCGATCGGGCAGGAGAGCCGCTCGATGCGCGCGGCGTCGATGCCTCGCTCCGAGAGTCGCCGGGCGAAGCTCGCGCGCTTGGTCTTCGAGCCGATCAGCCCGCAGAAGGCGGCGTCGCCGCGGCGCAGGATCGCCTCGACGATGCGCAGGTCGAGGGCGTGCTCGTGGGTGAGGACGAGATAGAAGGCGTGCGCCGGCGCCCTGGCCACCTCGCGCTCGACAGTGTCGGTCGAGATGCGGCGAACGTGCTCGGGCCAGGGCGAACCGAGCGACGTCGTCGCCGGAAATTCCTCGTCGCGCTCGTCGAACCAGTCGACCTCCCCATCGAGCGTCGCCAGCAACGTCGCGATGGCGCGGCCGACGTGCCCGGCGCCGTGGAGCTGGAGATGAAAGAGCGGCACGCTCGCCGGCCAGAGCGACAGCGCCTCGCTGTCGAGAGGCATGAACGCGAGCGTCACCGCGCCGCCGCAGCATTGGCCCAGCGACGGGCCGAGCGCGAACGACTGCAGGTTGTGCTCCGTCGAGCGGCGCAAAAGCATCGCCCGCGCGGCCGTGATCGCCTTCAGCTCCAGGTGCCCGCCGCCGATCGTGCCGAGCGATCCGTCGGCAGCCACGACCATCCGGGTGCCCATGCCGCGCGGCACGGAGCCGCGCGCGCCGACGACCTCGACGACGATCGCCTGTTCTCCGAGTGCGAGCCACGCTTCGGCGCGAGCGCGCAGGCGCAGCTCGCTCATCGCGCCTGCCCTTGCACGACAGTGACGGCCCGCAGGATGGCCTCGCTCGTCGCCGGCGCGGTGAGCGGCGGGTCGACCCGGTGCCCGCCGGCGGCCGACACTGCATCACGGATCGCGAAGAAGACCGAGAACGGCAGCAGCAGTGGCGGCTCTCCGGTCGCCTTGCTGCGGTGGATCGTGTCGGCGACGCTGTCGCCGGCCGCCGTGCCGTCCTGCCAGAGGCGAACGTCGAACACCGGCGGACAGTCGTTGGCGGTCGGGATCTTGTAGGTGCTCGGCGCGTGCGTCAGCAACAGACCCGCGCGCGCGCTGCCGTCGTTCGGATGCCAGACGAGCTCTTCCATCGTCAGCCAGCCCATGCCCTGGATGAACGCCCCCTCGACCTGGCCGATGTCGATCGCCGGGTTGAGCGAGCGGCCGGCGTCGTGCAGCACGTGCGCGGCGAGCAGCTTCCATTCGCCGGTGAGCGTGTCGACGATGACCTCGCTCGCGGCGGCGCCGTAGGCGAAGTAGAAGAACGGCTTGCCGGTCATCGTGTCCTTGTCCCACGACAGTCCTGGCGTCGCGTAGAACCCGTCGGACCAGAGCTGCACGCGCGCCATGTAGGCCTCGACGACCAGCTCGCGAAAGCTCATCGTCTTCGCATCGCCGATGGCGACCGTGCCGGCGGCGAAGCGGATCGAGCCGGCGTCGACGCCGTGCCGCTCGGCCGCGAAGCCGACCAGCCGCGACTTGATCTGGCGCGCCGCGTCCTGCGCCGCCTTGCCGTTCAAGTCGCTGCCGGTGGAGGCCGCCGTCGCCGAGGTGTTGGCGACCTTGTGGGTGTCGGTCGCGGTGACGCGCACGGCGGCCAAGTCGATCCCGAGCTCGTGCGCGACCACCTGCGCCACCTTGGTGTTGAGCCCCTGGCCCATCTCCGTGCCGCCGTGGTTGACGAGCACCGAGCCGTCGCCGTAGACATGGACGAGCGCGCCCGCCTGGTTGAGGTGGACCAGGTTGAACGAGATGCCGAACTTGACCGGCGTGAGGGCGAGGCCGCGCTTGAGGACCGGGCTGGTCGTGTTGTAGGCCGCGATCTCCTCGCGCCGGGCGCGATAGCGGCTCGACACCTCGAGCTCGGCCACGAGCGCCTCGACGATGTTGTCCTCGACCGTCTGGCCGTAGGGCGTGACGTTGCGCTCGCCCGGATCGCCCGGCGTCGGACTCGGACCGTAGAAGTTGACGCGCCGCACGTCGAGCGAATCTTTGCCGAGCGTGCGTGCGATCGAGTCGAGGATGTTCTCGACCGCGATCGCGCCCTGCGGCCCGCCGAAGCCGCGAAACGCCGTGTTGCTCTGGGTGTTCGTTTTCCCGGAGAAGCCGTGGATGGCGACGTCGGGCAGCCAGTAGGCGTTGTCGAAGTGGCAGACGGCGCGCGTCATCACCGGGCCGGAGAGGTCGGCCGAGAAGCCGGCGCGCGAGACCATCGTCAGCTCGGCGCCGAGGATGCGGCCGTCGTCGTCGAAGCCGACTTCGTATTCGTAGTGGAAGCAGTGACGCCGGCCGGTGATGAGGAAGTCGTCGTCGCGGTCGAGGCGCAGCTTGACGGGCCGCATCAGCCGTCGCGCCGCGATCGCCGCGACACAGGCGAAGAGCGCCGACTGCGACTCCTTGCCGCCGAAGCCGCCGCCCATCCGCCGGCACTCCACCTGGACGTGGTGCGACTGCAGGCCGAGGCACTTCGCGACCAGGTGCTGCATCTCGCTCGGGTGCTGGGTCGAGCAGTGGACGAGCATGCCGCGGTCCTCGCGCGGCACGGCGTACGAGATCTGGCCCTCGAGGTAGAACTGCTCCTGGCCGCCGACGTCGAGCGTGTCGGTGAGGCGATGCGGCGCAGCGTCGATGGCGGCGCGCGCGTCGCCGCGCGCGAGGTGCATCGGTGGCAGCACGTAGCTCTTCGCCGCATGCGCCTCGACCGGCGTGAGGATCGGCGCGAGCGGCTCGATCGTCAGCGCGGCCTTCGCCTGCGCCGCCGCGCGCCGTGCCGCGTCGCGTGTCTCGGCGACGACGGCGAAGACCGGCTGTCCGAGGTATTGCACGAGCCCGTCGGCGAGGATCGGATCGTCGTGGATCACGGGACCGCAATCGTTGGGGCCGGGGATGTCGGCGGCGACGATCACGGCGACGACGCCCGGCATCGCCTCGATGCGTGCGCGGTCGATCGCGACGAGCTTGCCGTGCGCGACCGGCGAGAGTCCGAGCGCCGCGTGCAGCGTGCCGGCGAGCTCGGGCAGGTCGTCGACGTAGGGCGCGCTGCCGGCCACATGCAGGTGCGCCGATTCGTGCGGACGCGAAACGCCGACGCGGTCGGCTGCCCTGTCGCGCGCGTTCACTGCAGCACGCCGTCGCGTGCGAACACGCTTGTCCGTGCGATCGCGAGCGGATCCTTTGCGCGCGTCTCGAGCCAGAAGCGGCGCAGCAGGTTCTGCGCGACCTGCAGCCGATACGCCGCGCTCGCACGCATGTCGGTGAGGGGCGCGAAGTCGCTGGCGAGGGCCGCCTGCGCCGACGCGAGCGAGGCCTCCGCCCAGGCCTGTCCGACAAGCGCCGCCTCCGTTTGCGTGGCGCGTTTCACCATGGCGGCCATGCCGCCGAAGGCGAAGCGGGCGGAGACGACCGTGCCGGTGTCGTCGAGCTCGAGCGCGAGGCCGGCGCATACCGCGGAGATGTCGCAGTCGAAGCGCTTGGAGATCTTGTAGGCGCGCACCTGCGCCCGGGAGGTGAGCGGCACCTCGATCGCCTGCACGAACTCGCCCGCCACGAGCCGGTTCGTCATGTAGCCGGTGTAGAAGTCGGCGAGCGGCAGGCGCCGGACTGCGTCGCCTCGCCGCAGCACGACAGAGGCGTCGAGCGCCATCAGCACCGGCGCCGAGTCGCCGATCGGCGAGCCGTTGGCGACGTTGCCGCCCATCGTGCCGGCGTGGCGAAGCGGCACGCCGGCGAAGCGCAGCCACATGTCGGCGAGCGTCGGCCAGCGCGCGACGAGGGCACGCCAGGCGTCCTCGAGCGAGGCGGCGGCGCCGATCGAGAGCACACGGTCGCGCAGCTCGACGCGCTTGAGCTCGTCGACGTTGCCGATGTAGAGCAGTGACGGCAGCGGCCGGAACATCTTGTTGACCCAGAGGCCGATGTCGGTCGAGCCGGCCAGGATGCGCGCCTCCGGCTGGGCCAGCCGTTCGGCGGCGAACGCGGCAAGCGTGTACGGCGCGACCAGCTCGGCGCCGCTTGCGTCGACGTGGCGAAAGGTCTCCGGGCTGCGCATGGCTTCGAGCGCGGCGACGACCGGGGCGCTCGCGAGCGGCGCCGCCGGCAGGTCGAACATGCGCTCGCCGGCGTCGAGAATCGGCCGGTAGCCGGTGCAACGGCAGAGGTTGCCGGAGAGCTCGTCGGCGAGCGCCTGGCGGCTCGGCCGCGTGCCGGCCGCGCCGTGATGCTGGTAAGCGGCCCAGAGCGACATCACGAAGCCCGGCGTGCAGAAGCCGCACTGCGAGCCGTGGCAGTCGACCATCGCCTGCTGCACCGGATGCAGCCCGGCCGGCGTCGCGAGGTCTTCGACGGTGAAGAGCGCCTTGCCGTCGAGGGTCGGCAGGAACTGGATGCAGGCGTTGGCACTGCGCAGGCGCAGGCCATCGACCGTGTCGGGCGTCGGTGCTGCGCCCTCGGGCCCGAGCTCGGCGATCACGACGGTGCAGGCGCCGCAATCGCCTTCGTTGCAGCCTTCCTTGGTGCCGGTGCAGCGCGCATCCTCGCGCAGCCAGTCGAGAACGGTGCGGGTGGTGGAGGCGTCGTCGATTTCGACGACCGCACCTCGGTGGAAGAAGCGGATCGGGCGTGTCGCCATGGTGCTGCCGATGGTATACAGCGATTCGCATGCCACCTCCGCCTTCCGCGTCGATGCCCGCGCCCCGTCCGGCCGAGGGCGCGCGCATCGCCTTGCGCGGTGACCTCCTCGACTTCGTCGCCGAGCCGGCCTGGGGCGAGACCGATTCCACGGCGGTGCGTTTGCGTCCCGGCCACTGGCTGCTCGTCGAGGGCGGCCGCATCGTCGCTGTGCAGACCGAGGCGCCGGGCGAGGGCTGGGCGCGGCACGACCACGGCGGCCGCCTGATCCTGCCGGGCTTCGTCGACACGCACGTGCACAGCCCGCAGATCGACGTCATCGCGAGCTACGGCACCGAGCTCCTGGACTGGCTCGAGACGCACACCTTTCCGGCCGAGGCGCAGCACGCCGACATCGACCACGCCCACGCCGCGGCCGCCCACTTCCTCGACGTGCTCGTCGCCCATGGCACGACCTCGGCGGTGGTGTTCCCGACCGTCCACGCCCACTCCGCCGACGCGCTCTTCGCCGCCGCCGAGGCGCGCGGCATGCGGGTCATCTCCGGCAAGGTGTTGATGGACCGCAATGCGCCCGCGGCCCTGTGCGACGACGTCGCCACCGCCGAGCGCGAGATGGAGGCGCTGATCGCCAAGTGGCACGGACGCGCGCGCCTGGCGTATGCCGTGACCGTGCGCTTCGCGCCGACCAGCTCGCGCGCGCAGCTGGCGCTCGCCGGCGCACTGTGCCGCGCCGATCCGAGCCTCTTCATGCAGACGCACCTCGCCGAGAACCGGGCCGAGGTGCGCTGGGTTCACGAGCTCTTTCCCGAGGCGCGCAGCTATCTCGACGTCTATGCCGATGTCGGCCTTCTGCACGCGCGCAGCGTCTTCGCGCACGGCATCTGGCTCGACGACACCGACCGCGCCGCGCTCGCCAACGCCGGCGCGCAGATCGCCCACTCGCCGTCCTCGAACCTCTTTCTCGGCAGCGGCCTCTTCGGCTGGCGCGGCGCCGAGTCGGCCGGCGTGAACGTCAGCCTGGCGAGCGACGTGGGCGGCGGCACGAGCCTGTCGATGCTGAGGAACATGGCCGACGCCTACAAGATCCAGGCACTCGCCGGCGAACGGCTGACGGCGTGGAAGGCACTGCATGCAGCAACGCGCGGAGCGGCGCTGGCGCTTGGCCTGGGCGACGAGATCGGCACGCTCGATCCGGGCCGCTTCGCCGACGTCTGTGTCTGGGACGAGGCCGTCGGCCCGGTCGCGACACGGCGCGCCTCGGTGGCCCGCAGCTTGCATGAGCGCGTCTTCGCATGGATGACGCTGGGCGACGAGCGCAACCTGGTCGAGGCCTTCGTGGCAGGGCATTCCTCGTATCGACGGCCGGCCGCGCCGCGCTCAGAATGATCCCCGCCGCGCCATGACCCTCCGCCTCGAGCTCGTCGACATCAGCAAGCAGTACCCGGCCGTCAAGGCGAACGACCGGGTGAGCCTGCGCGTCGCGCCGGGCGAGATCCACGCCGTGCTCGGCGAGAACGGCGCCGGCAAGTCGACGCTGATGAAGATCATTTATGGCGCCGCTCGCCCCGACGAGGGCGAGATCCGCTGGGACGGACGAGTCGTGCAGGTCGCGTCGCCTTCCGAGGCCAGGAAGCTCGGCATCAGCATGGTCTACCAGCACTTCAGCCTGTTCGACACGCTGACGGCGGCCGAGAACGTCTGGCTCGGCCTCGACAAGTCGCTCACGCTCGCCGACGTGACGGCGCGCATCCGCAAGGTCGCGGGCGAGTACGGACTCGAGGTCGACCCGCTGCGGCCCGTGCACACGCTTTCGGTCGGCGAGCGGCAACGGGTCGAGATCGTGCGCGCGCTGATGACCGCGCCCCGCCTCCTGATTCTTGACGAGCCGACTTCGGTGCTCACGCCGCAGGCCGTGCAGACGCTCTTCGTCACGCTGCGCAAGCTGGCGGGCGAAGGCTGTTCGATCCTCTAC
>JBBSBZ010000189.1:0-6854 GCA_038250795.1 Burkholderiales bacterium
GTCGGCGCCTGGGCGATCGTCGCCTTCCTGCTCTGGTTCGTCCTCCACTTCGAGCTGCTGCCCGCCCTTCTCGGCGGCCTGCTGGTCTTCGAGCTGGTGCACCTGTTCGCCCTGCGCATGAGCACGGTGCGCGAGCGGCGCGCGCGCATCCTCGCCGTCACCGTCATCGCGACGATCGTGGTCGGCCTGCTGGGCCTCGCCGCGTTCGGCGCCGTCGTCTTCTTCAAGAGCGAGAACGGCGGCTACGCCATCCTGCTGAACAAGACGGCCGAGGTGATCCAGAGCTGGCGCCACCTGATCCCCGCGTGGGCGGCGCAGTCGATGCCGGACGACGCCGAGGCCCTGCGCCTGCGCGTGGTCGCCTGGCTGCAGGAGCATCTCGTGTCGGTGCGCGCCGCCGGCGAGCAGGCAACGCAGATCATGGTGCGCATCCTGATCGGCATGGTGATCGGGGCACTGATCGCGCTGCGCCAGGTCGAGCTGCCCGTCGACGATCGGCCCCTGGCGCGCGCGCTGGCCAACCGCGCGCTGCGCTTCGGCGAGGCATTCCGGCGCATCGTCTTCGCGCAGGTGCGCATCGCTGCGATCAACGCGGGGCTGACCGCGCTCTACCTCGTCGTCATCCTGCCGCTCGCGGGCATCCATCTGCCGCTGGTGAAGACGATGATCTTCATCACCTTCATCGCCGGCCTGCTCCCGGTGATCGGCAACCTGATCTCCAACGTGGTCGTCGTGATCGTGAGCCTCAGCATCTCGCCCTACGTCGCGGGCGCGTCGCTGCTCTACCTGATCGCGATCCACAAGCTCGAATACTTTCTGAACGCCCGGCTGGTCGGCGTACAGATCGAGGCGCGCGCCTGGGAGCTGCTGCTCGCGATGCTGACGATGGAGGCGGCGTTCGGCATCGTCGGGCTGATCGCGGCGCCGATCTATTACGCCTACCTGAAGGACGAGTTGGCGGCCAGGGGCTGGGTCTAGCAGCCGGCAGCTCGCCACATTCGGACCATGCTCTCGAAAGCCTGACTTGAACCGACGCGGTCTCCTGGCGATCGCCCCGCTGTGGGCCCTCCTTCCGGCGCAGGGCCGCGCCGCGGCCGAGCCTTTCAAGGCCTATGAAGCCGCCAGCGGAGGCCGGATCGGCGTCTACGCGAAGAACCTCGTCACCGGAGCAGCCATCGCCTGGCGCGCCGACGCGCGCTTCGTGATGTGCAGCACCTTCAAGGCCTCGTTGGCCGGCCTCGTCCTGGCCCGGGTCGATGCGGGCAAGGACGCCCTGGGTCACCGCGTCAGCTTCGGCGCCGGCGATCTGATGGAGTACGCGCCCGTGGCACGCGAGCATCTCGCCGGCGGCACGATGTCGGTCGAAGAGATGTGTGCCGGCGCCGTCGAGCTGAGCGACAACACCTGCGCGAACCTGCTGCTGACGCGAGTGGGTGGCCCGGCTGCGCTCACCGCGTTCTGGCGCTCGCTGGGCGACACGGTCTCGCGGCTGGACCACGACGAGCCGCTGTTGAATCGCACCCCGCCCGGCGGCATCGAGGACACGACGACACCGTCCGCCATGGCCCACAGCCTGCGCCGGCTCGTGCTCGGCGAAGCGCTTTCATCGGCATCGCGAGAGCACCTGACCGGCTGGCTGGTCAACTGCAAGACCGGCGCCAATCGCCTGCGAGCCGGATTGCCCCGGGGCTGGACGATCGGAGACAAGACGGGCAACAACGGCAGGGACGCGTGCGGCGACATCGCCGTCGCATGGCCGCGGGCCGGGGTGCCGGTCCTGATCTGCGTCTATACGCGTGGCGGAAGGCCCACGGCGCGGCAGACGGAGACGGTGTTCACGGACATCGGGCGGATCGTGGGCGGGCGGCTGGCTTAGCAGCGACGCCCGGGACCTCACATCGAAGCGGCGGCTGAAGGCCTGCCGATGCCGGCGGCGACGACGCAGAGCGCGATGCCGGTGGGGCGGCTGGGGCCGACCGGTTCGACTCGACCGCACGATGCCTGTCTCGCGCCGCGACAGAATCGCGGCATGACCACGCCTCTGCCACTCGCCTCCCCCGCCGGCCTCGGCCTCGACCCCGAGCGCCTCGCCCGCATCGATCGCTTCCTCGCCGAGCGCTACGTCGAGCCCGGGCTGCTGCCGTGCGCGTTGCTGCTGGTCGCGCGCCGCGGCGAGGTCGTGCACCGGAGCGTGCTCGGCCACGCCTCGCTCGAGGGTGGCCGGCGGCTCGAGGAAGACACGATCTTTCGCATCTACTCGATGACCAAGCCGGTGACGAGCGTGGCCTTGATGATGCTGGTGGAGGAAGGCCGCATCGCGCTCGACGACCCGGTCGCGAAATGGATCCCGTCATGGAGCGAAATGCGGGTCTATCGCGCGGGCCAGCCGGGCGCCTTCGCCACCGCACCGGCCGAGGCGACGATGCGTGTGCTCGACCTCATGCGCCACACGTCCGGCCTCACCTACGGCTTCCAGAACCGCACCAACGTCGATGCGGCGTACCGCACCCTGAATCTCGACCCGTTCCAGGCCGAGAGCCTCGAGAGCCTGGTCGACGCGCTCGCCCGGGTGCCGCTCGAGTTCTCGCCCGGCACGTCGTGGAACTACGGCGTCTCGACCGACGTCGTCGGCCACCTCGTGGGCCTCGCCTCCGGCCAGCCTTTCGATGCGTTCGTGCGCAGCCGCATCCTGCGGCCTCTCGGCATGCACGACACCGACTTCCATGTGCCCGAAGCGAAGCTCGCGCGCCTCGCCGACTGCTACGTGCGCTCGGCCTCGGGCCGGCTCGCCCTCACGCCGGGCCTGAGCGACTTCTCGAAGCCGGCGCGCGCGCCTTCGGGCGGGGGCGGCCTGGTCGGCACGGCGGCCGACTACCTGCGCTTTTGCGAGATGCTGCGCCGCGGCGGCGAGCTCGACGGCGTGCGCCTGCTCGGCCCGAAGACGCTCGCGCTCATGCGCATGAACCACCTGCCCGGCGGCCGCGACATCGCCGACCTCGCGCCGCCGGGGATGTTCTCCGAGGCGAGCTACCAGGGCATGGGCTTCGGCCTGGGCTTCTCGGTCGTGACCGATCCGGCCCGCTACGGCATCGCGTCTTCGCCGGGCGAGTACTCGTGGGGCGGGCTGGCGTCGACCGCGTTCTGGGTCGACCCGGTGGAAGACGTCTGCGTCGTCTTCATGACGCAGCTGATGCCGTCGAGCAGCTACCCGATCCGGCGCGAGCTGCGCACGATGGTGAATGCGGCGATCGTGGATTCGGAGGCGGGCCGCAAGGCCGACGTCACAGCCAATCCCCGCTGAAGCCGGAACGGCGCAGCCCGACCCGGATGTCCGACGCTCGCGATTTGCTTGGCGCGGTCGGGCAGGCTCGACGAAGAGGCATGCGCAGTCCCGGAACATCCCGGGCTTCTTGTGGCGAACGCCGGGCGAGAATTCCCGTGCGACGTCGCGCGAACCCCAGGAGCCCACCATGTTCGATCCAGGATTGATGACCGGCCAGCGCATCCTCGTCACCGGCGGTGGCACCGGCCTCGGCCAGGCGATGGCCGAGCAGTTCCTGCGCCTCGGCGCCGACGTCGCGATCTGCGGCCGGCGCAAGGCGGTGTGCGACGAGACGGCCGCCGCCTGGCGCACTCAGTTCCCCGAGCGCCGCATCGACAGCTTCGGCGTCGACATCCGCGACGCGGCCGCGGTCGAGGCGATGGTCGAGTCGCTCTTCCAGTCGGGCGGGCTCACCGGCCTGGTCAACAACGCGGCCGGCAACTTCGTCGCGCCCACCGAGAGCCTGTCGCCGCGCGGCTTCGACGCCATCGCCGGCATCGTCTTCCACGGCTCGTTCTACGTTACCCAGGCGATCGGCAAGCGCTGGGTCGCGGCCGCGAAGTCGGGCGCGTGGACGACGGCGCAGCCCTGCCGCAACGTGATGAGCATCATCGTCACCTGGGTCGACAACGGCTCGCCCTACGTCGTGCCCTCGGCGATGAGCAAGGCCGGCATCGAGGTGATGACCAAGTCGCTCGCCGTCGAGTGGGCGCGCTACGGCATCCGCCTCAACGCCGTCGGCCCGGGCGAGATCCCGACCGAGGGCATGAGCAAGCGCCTCAACCCCGGCGAGGAGCCCGGCGCGCGCTCGCGCGAGCGCAACCCGATGGCGCGACCCGGCAAGATGAGCGAGCTGCAGAACCTCGCCGCCTTCCTGATGGCGCCCGGCCGCTGCGACTGGCTTACCGGCCAGAGCATCATGATGGACGGCGCCAACGCGCTCGCCACCGGCGGCAACTTCTACGAGCTGAACGCCTGGAGCGACAGCGACTGGAAGACCGCGCGCGACCGGATCGAGGCGCAGAACGCCAAGGACAGGGCGCAGCGCTGAGACGAGAAGGAAGAGCAGACGACAGCGTCGATCCACGCAGACGCAGGCCACGGAGGCCCTCGTACACTCGCCGCAACCGAACCCGAACCCGAACCCGATCGAGACCATGACAAGCTTGCTGGCCAAACTGATGCCTCGGGAGGGCAACTTCTTCGAGCTCTTCGACCAGCACGGCGCCCACATCGTCGAGGGGGCGCGCGCCTTCATCCGGCTGATTGAGCACTACGCCGACCCGGTCCTGCGCGACAAGCACGCCGGCGAGGTCGGCCACTCCGAGCGGCAGGCCGACAAGATCACCGCCGAGGTCAACCGGCTTCTGCACAAGACCTTCATCACGCCGATCGATCGCGAGCAGATCCACGGGCTCATCAACGCCATGGACGACATCCTCGACCTCCTGCAGGACGCCAGCGAGACAATGCTGCTCTACGACGTGCAGGCGATGAACGACGATATCCTGAGCCTCGGTGACCTGAGCGCGAAGTGCTGCGAGCGCGTCCAGCACGCGGTGTCCCTGCTCTCGAAGATCAGCCAGCCCGACGTCGCGCAGGCGGCGCTGAAGACCTGCGAGGAGATCGACCGCCTCGAGTCCGACGCCGATCGCGTCATGCGCTCGGCCGTGTCGCGCCTGTTCCGCGAGGAGAAGGACGTGCGCGAGCTGATCAAGCTGCGCGCGATCTACGAGCTGCTCGAGTCGATCTCCGACCGCTGCGAGGACGTGGCCAACCTGATCGAAGGCGTCGTCCTCGAGAACTCGTGACGTCCACCGAGATCTCGCTCGGCGTCGTCGTGCTGCTGGTGGTGCTCGCCATCGCCTTCGACTTCATGAACGGCTTCCACGACGCCGCGAACTCGATCGCGACCGTCGTCTCGACCGGCGTGCTGAAGCCTCAGACCGCGATCGTCTTTGCCGCGTTCTTCAACGTCCTGGCGATCTTCGTCTTCCATCTCAACGTCGCGGCCACGATCGGCAAGGGAATCGTCGATGCCGGAGTCGTCGATCAGCACGTGATCTTCGGCGCGCTCATCGGCGCGATCTTCTGGAACCTCGCGACGTGGTGGCTCGGCATCCCGTCGAGCTCGTCGCATGCGCTGATCGGCGGCATCGTCGGCGCGGTCATGGCCAAGGCCGGCGCCGGCGCGCTGATCGGCGCCGGCCTCTGGAAGACGGTGCTCTTCATCTTCGTCTCGCCGGTGCTCGGCTTCCTGCTCGGCGCGCTCCTGATGGTCGTCGTCGCCAACGTGTTCCGGCACGCCTCTCCCCTCAAGGTCGACAACCTCTTTCGCCGCCTGCAGCTCGTGTCGGCGGGCCTCTACAGCCTCGGTCATGGCGGCAACGACGCGCAGAAGACGATCGGCCTCATCTGGATGCTGCTCATCGCCTCGGGCCACGCCTCGGCGTCCGACAGCCTGCCGCCGGCCTGGACGATCTGGTGCTGCTACATCGCGATCGGCCTGGGCACGATGTTCGGCGGCTGGCGCATCGTCAAGACGATGGGCCAGAAGATCACCAAGCTCAAGCCGGTCGGCGGCTTCTGCGCGGAGACGGGCGGCGCGCTGACCTTGTTCCTGGCGACCGCGCTCGGCGTTCCGGTGTCGACGACGCACACCATCACCGGCGCGATCGTCGGCGTCGGCTCGGTGCGCCGCGCGGCGGCGGTGCGCTGGGGACTCGCCGGAAACATCGTGTGGGCGTGGATCTTCACGATCCCGGCGGCGGCGCTGGTCGCGGCGGTGTTCTACGCGGTGAGTTTCGTCCTCTTTCGCTGATTCGTCGGGACGGCTGCGACCGGCAGCGAAACGCAGGAGGCGGTCGTCCGCCTCGGTGCCGTTACCTGCCCTGGCGGGATGGCCGGCGCCGGCGAGCAATGCCCCCAATTGCGGCCAGGCCAGCCAGCATGAGCGCATAACTGGACGGCTCGGGAACCGCAACGACCACGCCACCGACGTAATCGAGCGCCTTGTCCTCGGTAGCGACAGCGACACCGTAGTCGACGGGGCCGGCGCCCGTCCCGCTGAAGTCGCCATTGCTCCAGAAGTTCACCACCCGGCCGCCGCCGATGTTGAACATCAGCCCGTAGATGTCCAGGAATCCGCCGCTGACCGGGTAGTCCGACGCGGTTTGCGGGGAACCGCCGGGGTAGAACAGGTTGTCGTAGCTGAGCGAGCCGTGGTTCTCGGGCGGCAGGCCCGCCCCGACCGCGAACTTGCTGAAGTCATTCGGCGCGAGCAGGTTGGAAGCTTCCGGCACCGCATGATTGATCGCCACCAGCGAGCCGATGGATGCGTCGACGATGTTCAGACCATTGTTCGAATCGGAGAACGTGCCGCTGATTCCCGTGATTTCGAAAGCTTGCGGATACTTGGCATCCGTGGCTGCGCCATAGGTGAACGTGATCGCGCCATTGACACCGGAGCCGTTGAAGTTGAACGAGAACGTCTCGGCCGCGGCGTGCGACGGGTACGACGCTGCCGCGAAGA